>SXHR01000235.1:0-8003 GCA_005773625.1 Planctomycetaceae bacterium
CGCCTCCAGCAGCGGGGGCTACCAGGGCATCGGCTTCGCCATTCCGGTGAATCTCGCCCGCTGGGTGACCGACCAGCTCATCGCCAAGGGCGCCGTGCAGCGGGCCTACATCGGCGTGCAGATGGGGCCGCTCGACGCCCGCATGGCCGCGAAGCTCGGGGCCAAAAACCGCGACGGCGTGCTCGTCAACGACGTCGTGCCCGGATCCCCCGCAGCCGTGGCGGGCGTCCAGGACCTCGACATCATCACCGCCTTCGACGACCAGCCCGTCAAGGGCACGCGGTCGCTGCAGGAGATCGTGGAGCGGTCGGCGATGGGCAAGCCCCACACCCTCACCGTGTTTCGCGATGGCGGGCAGGTGACGCTCACGATCAACGTGGCCCCCCTCCCCACCGACGTCGCGAAAGCGGGCCGGACGATCAGGCCGGAGGCCGAGGCCGGTGAGGCGACCTTCTACTCGGAGGAGTTCGGCCTCGAGGTCCGCGACAAGGGTTCGATGGCCGAAGACGCCTACGCCGAGTTCGAGGGCGTGGTGATCGATCGCGTCGATGCCGAGGGTGTCGCGGCCGCCGCCGGCCTCGGACCGGGCATCCTCGTCCGCAAGGTCGGCCGAACCCCGGTCAAGAGCCTCGCCGACTTCGAGGAGGCGATCGGCAAGGAGTCGGCCAAGGCGGGGGTCGTCCTGCAGGTGCGGACACCCCGCGGCAATGCCGCCGTGCTCTTGAAAAAGGAGTAGCCGGCGGCGACGCTGGCCGCCATGAGCACGCTCGGCGTCAACATCGATCATGTCGCCACCGTCCGGCAGGCCCGCCGGACGGTGGAGCCCGATCCCGTCTGGGCGGCGGCGCTGGCCGAACTCGGCGGCGCCGACGCCATCACGGTGCACCTCCGGGAGGACCGGCGGCACATCCAGGACCGCGATCTCGAGGTGCTGCGCCGCACGGTGCAGGTGAAACTCAACCTGGAGTGTGCGATCGCCCCGGCGATGATCGACATCGCCTGCCGGGTGAAGCCCTGCCAGGTGACGCTCGTGCCGGAGAAGCGCGAGGAGATCACGACCGAGGGGGGCCTCGACGTGGTCGCCCACCGTGCCGCCACGGAGGAGGCCGTCCGCCGGCTGAAGGACGCCGGGATCACGGTGTCGCTGTTCATCGACCCCTGCCCACGGCAGATCGACACCTCCGTTGAACTCGCCGTGGCGGCCACCGAACTCCACACGGGCTCGTATGCCAACGCGACGACCGATGCGGGACGGCACGACGAACTCGTGAAGCTCGCGCGGGCCGGGGCGATGGTCAGGCTCGCCGGGCTCGAGCTCAACGCGGGCCACGGCCTCACCTACCGCAATGTCGTGCCGGTGGCCCGCCTCGAGGGAATGGGAGAGCTCAACATCGGCCACTCGATCGTGGCCCGCGCCGTGCTCGTCGGCCTCGCCCAGGCCGTCCGCGAGATGAAGTCGCTGATCGGGAGCTGAGCTCAGGAGCAGCTCAGGGGCGGATCGCGGCGGCAAACGCCCCCGGCTCGTCGAGCACGAAGGCGTGTCCGTGGTCGCTCGTCACGATCACGACCGCGTCGTCCCAGGCATCGTGCCGCTCCAGCCACTTGACGACCGCCTGAAACGCCGCGTCGCCCGACTTCACCGCGCCGATCGCCGTGTCGATGTTGTTGGCGTGCGACGCCCAGTCCACGTCGCCCGCCTCCACCATCAGCCAGAATCTGCCCCGCGATGCGAGCACGTCGAGCGCGGCGCGGGTCATGTCGGCGAGCGTCGGATTCTCGTCGAGATCGGCCACGGTGGGGTGAGTGGCGGAGCCGTATTTCTTGCGGAGCGGATCGACCTCGCCCCGATCGGCGGTCTCGAGCCCGGCCGCGGGATCGAAATCGCCGTTGGCGGTCTGGAACGGCAGGTTTCCCTCCGCCCCGCCGAAGAAGCCGAACAGCCGGAGCTTCCGCCCGATCGCGTCGGCCGCGGCCTCGGCCAAGACCTCGTCGCCGCGGCGGCCGGGGGTCCGCAGGGCCACCGTGTAGGGTCCGCCGTGCGCCGCGTCGATCGCCCGGAGCGTCGAGGCGGCCACGTACTTGTTGCCCGGCTCGAAGTTTCGCCCCTGGTCCCGCTCGTCTCCTCCCGCCACGCCGAAGCCGGCCCCCACGAGCACGTCGAGGCCCGGCAGCGGCGCGCCGCGGTGCGCGATCGACGGTTGACCGAGGAGGTCGCGGGAGATGTCCTGGTAGTCGTCGCGGCTCACGTTGTGCGCGTAGGCGCACGCGGGAGTCGCATGCGATACCGGCACGCTCGTCACGGCCCCCACCGCGTAGCCCCGCTTCTGGAGCAGATGCGCCACGGTCTCGAACTGCTCCCCCTCGACCCCCACGTTGATCGCGTCGTTGTAGGTCTTGCGGCCCGTGCAGAGCGCGGTGGCCGACGCGGCCGAATCGGTGACCGCATGGGGCAGTTCACGATCCTTTCCCATCAGGTAACGGATGCCGGCCCGGGGATCCCAGGCGGTCTCCCCTCCCCGCCGCGGATCGTAGCCGCCGGGCCGTTCGCCCCCCGGGTTGATCACCGTCTGCGCATCGACGTCGCTCCTGGTGCCGTCGTTGGCGGGGCTTGTGACGCAGAGCCCGAAGTCGGTCGCAGCACCCCGGTAGTCCTGAAACTGGAACCCCGCACCGCGGCCCTCGTCGTAGGCGACCGTGCCGGTGGCGGCGATCGCGGCGGTCCTCGTCAGGTGCCAGTCGAGCCCGTCGAACACCACGAGCACGATGTATTTTTTCCCCGCGTCGGCGGCCATCATCTGCAGGCGGGCCAGGTCGGTCTGGTCGAAGTAGTCGGCCTCCGGATTGAGGGATTCCTCGGGCAGCCGTCCATACAGGGCCCGGAGCCGGGACTCGTCGCGATAGACGCTCCTCGCCCCGCGCACGGCGTCGAGCTTCATGCCGAACGAATAGACCGGGATCAGCCGGTTGGAATGGTTCGACCACGAGACGTAGCGGGCCGGCTGGTCGCCCCAATGGCCCCACGAGGCCCGGCCGCTCGCCTCGGCGTCGGCCTGCATCTGGCGAATGTGGTCGGGTGCGGCCACGTGGAGATCGGACGGCGGCCTGCCCGTCGCGGGCTCCCCGGCAGACGGGATTCCGCCCGGGGTGATCGCCAATCCGAACAGAAAAACGAGGGCCCGTGGGATGCGGCCGGTGGGCGGTCGGTGCTTCATCACCGCAGCATACCGTGAACCTCCCGCCGGCCGACTGCCCAAAGACGAGGCACGGGAGTGCCTCGGGCGATTCAGTTCAAGCGTGGTGGTCGGCCGGCCACCCACCAAAACCGCTCCCGCCCACGGCAGAAAGGCCGGGGCCGGGGCTTCCGCGGCGTCTCTCCGCCACGGCGCGGACTTTGCAGGGTAAACGTGGCATGATCTCGGGCACGTCCTCCCCGCCCCGTCCGCTCCGCCTTCCTGCCACCGGAATCCCCCCTTGCCCCACGACGAACTCCTCCGCCGCGACGTGCGGTTTCTCGGCGACATGCTCGGCTCGGTGATCCGCGAACTCGCCGGCGACGAGGCGTTTGCCCTCGTGGAGGAGGTTCGCAGCCTGAGCCGCGACCGCCGCCTCGGCCGCCACGACGCGGAGCCGGCCCTCGCGGCCAGGATCGAGTCGCTCGACGAGCGGCAGGCGACGGTCGTGGCCCGGGCGTTCAGCATCTTCTTCGACCTCGTGAACATCGCCGAAGACCGACAGCGGGTCCGGGTGCTGCACGATCGCGAGCGGAAGCAGCATCCCGAGCCGCTCGGCGAATCACTGCCGGCCGGCATCGCCGAACTCAAGTCGCTCGGCGCCCCCGCCGAGGACGTCCAACGAATCCTCGACCGCCTGGCGGTCGAGCTCGTGTTCACGGCACATCCGAGCGAGGCCAAACGGCGGTCGATCCGCGCGAAGCTCCGGCGGATGCGGAAGATCCTCCAGGCGCTCGACTCCCCCGGCCTGCTGCCCCGGGAACGCTCGCGGCACGAGGCCGACATGAGAAGCGAACTCGTGCTGCTCTGGCAGACCGAGTTTCTCCGCCCGACGCGGCCGACGGTGCTCGACGAGGTCGATCGCGGACTGTCGATCATGCCCCGGATCTGGGAGGCGGTGCCGCAGGTCCACGCCTCGCTGCGTCGGGCGCTCGACGAGCATTACCCCGGCCATGCCTTTCACGTCCCCCCGTTCCTCTCGTTCGGTTCCTGGATGGGGGGCGACCGGGACGGCAACCCCTTCGTGACCGCCGACATCACGACACAGACGCTAATCCGGCTCCGCAACGAGGCGATCGCGCAGCACCTGGCCTGGTGCGATCGTCTCCACGACCTTCTCACCATCTCGATCCACATCGCCGCCGGCGCGGGGCCGCTGGCCGGCCGGCTCGACGACCTCGCCGCCCGCTGGCCGCCGCTGGCCGCCGCGCTCGATCCGATCGCCCCCCACGAGGTCTACCGGCGCTGGGTGCGGATGCTGCGGTTCCGTCTCGAGTCGTCGCGGGTCGAGTCGCTCGCCGTGCCGGCTCCCGTCTGGGCCTACCGCGCCGGCGACGATCTCGAAGCCGATGTCGCGTCCCTGGTGGAGTGCCTCGCCGGCGACCATGCCGCCTCCGGCGAATCGCCGCCGCGGGCCTGGCTCGACCTCGTCCGCACGTTCGGCCTCCACATGACAAGGCTCGACGTCCGACAGGACGCCCGGGCCTACCGCGAGATCATGGGCGACATCCTCGCCGCCGCGGGGCTCGTGCCCGACGCCGACGCCTACGGGGCCCTCGACGATTCCGCCCGCTGCCGCCTGCTCGTCGCCTCGCTCGGCGGCGTCGGCGACGTGCCCGAGGATCGGCTGGGGCCGTTGGCCCTCGATTCGTTGCGGCTCTTCCGCGTCCTCCACACGGCGAGTGTCCGCTTCGGCCCGCAGAGCGTCGGCGGCGCGATCGTGAGCCTGACCCGCTGCCCCGCCGACGTGCTCTCCGTGCTCTGGCTGTGGCGGTGGGCGCAGGGTCGTGCGGCGGCGGCGGGCGAGACCGTCGCGGAGACCGACATCGCCGTGGTGCCGTTGTTCGAGAAGATCCACGACCTCGCCGAGGCTCACAAGACACTCGCCGCGATCCTCGACGAGCCGGCCTACCGCCAGCACCTCCGGGGCCGCGGTGATCGACAGGTGGTGATGGTCGGCTACTCCGACAGCACCAAGGACGGTGGCTACCTGGCGGCCTGCTGCGGCCTGCAGACCTCCCAGAGCAATCTCCACGCGGCGGCCGTGGCGCGGGGCGTGTCGCTCACGTTTTTTCACGGCCGGGGTGGCTCGCTCGGCCGGGGCGGCGGTCCCGCGGCCCGGGGCATCCTGTCGCTTCCCGCGGAGACGCTCGATGGTTCGCTGCGGCTCACCGAGCAGGGGGAGGTGCTCGCCGAACGGTACGACGACGCCGAGATCGCCCGCCGGCATCTCGAACAGGTCACCTGGGCCACGATGGTGGCCTCGAGCGTGCGGCGGACGGAGCCGAAGTCGGAGTGGGCCGCCGTCACCGCGCGGATGGCCGACCGCTCCTGGGCGGTTTACCGTGAGCTCGTCGATCAGCCTGGCTTCATCGGTTATTTCTCGCAGACCACGCCGATCGACGACATCGAAAACCTGCCGATCGCGTCGCGTCCGTCCCGCCGCCGAGGCGAGCGGTCGCTCGACGACCTCCGCGCGATCCCCTGGGTGTTCGCGTGGACGCAGAGCCGCTGCATGATCCCGGCGTGGTACGGCCTGGGCACGGCGCTGGCCGAGGTCAAATACGAGGACCGCCACGCGTGGCAGGCGGTCTGCGACATGTACCGCCAGTGGCCCTTCTTTCAGGCCACGATCGACAACGCCACCCTGGCGCTTGCCAAGGCCGACATGTACATCGCCCAGCGGTATTCGGAGCTGGCCGTGGACGACGACGCCCGTCGGCGGATCTGGCAGCGGATCGCGGCCGAGCGCGACCGCACCCGGCAGGCGATCCTCGACATCGTGGGGGGCGGCGAACTGCTCGCCACCACGCCCTGGTTCCAGAGGTCGATCGAGGCCCGCAATCCCTACGTCGATCCGCTCAACCTCATGCAGATCGAGTTCATGCAACGGCGACGATCCGGCGGTGAGAACGGCTCCGCCGCGCCGGACGGACACCGGGACCTGCTCCGGCTCTGCGTGCAGGGGATCGCCTCCGGCATGCGGACGACGGGATGACGGCGCCGGTCACGACACCGATCCGGCCGTCACCGGCGGCGGAATCGCCGACGCCTTCGCGGCGCCGGATGGCGAACGCGGGAGCGGCAGGGGGGGCGTCTTCCCGCCGTTCTCCGGGGGTCGCTACCGGCGGCAGCGGTGCAGCGTCATCAGGGCGTAGGCCGTGCCGTATTGCTGGTGGTAGTCGTAGAGCGGGTAGTCCCACCAGGAGCCGTCGGCGTCCTGCACGTCGAGGATGATCCGCGCGAGGTTGTCCTGGAAATGCGGCCGTGCCGCGGCGGGGATTTCGGCGAGTGCCCTGGCCGCGTAATAGTGCCCGAAGAAATAGAAGTAGCCGGCCACCTGGAAAAACGACTCGTGCGGGATCGGCCGTTTGCGGCCGAGTTCCAGCCAGCCGTTGCGGACGATGATCCGGTCGAGCCATTCCTCGATGACCCTGTCGGTGATCCGCTCGTCGCCCCAGAGCCGCAGCGCCAGGTTGCAGGCCTGACTCCGCCCCAGGCTGCCACCGGGGCGATTGATGCCCCGCCGGGGCTGCCACGTGAGATACGAGCCGTAGAGGTAGCTGAAGTCGGGCAGCAGCTGCTTCTCGGTCGCCTGAATGGCCCGGCGGGTCACCTTCTCCGGCGGCTCGACACCGATCTCCCGGGCGTCGTGGAAGGCGATCAACACGGTCGCGTTGACGAAGCTCGTCGATGACGACGCCGGTCGCTGGGTGCCGGCGGTGAAGTCGTAATAGCCCCAGCCACCCTGCGCCGACTCGTATCGCGTGAGCTTCTCGAACTGGCCGCGAATCAGGCCCACGATGCGTTCGCGGCGCGGCTGGTCGTCGGGCTTGCGGGCGTGCATCGCCACCAACGCCTGGATGCCGTAGGCATGGGCCCAGACGTTGTAGATCAGCATCGGATCGTGCCGGCGCACGTCGGGAAGATGATCAAACAGCCACTGCTCGCCCCGCTCGATCGCGCGGGCCACCGCCGTCGAACCGTCGTCCTCCTCGATCAGGGCCTGCACGCACATCGCCGTGGTGGCCGCCCGAAACCCGAAGTGGGAGCCCACTCCGGCCGAGATGTTGAGGTCTTTCGTCCGCTCGGCCGAGCCGAACGAGCCATCCTCGTTCTGCACGCCGACGAGGAAGGCGACGCCCCTCGCGACCGCGGCCTCGAGTTCGGCCGGGGGCACCTCGACCGGCTGCGACCTCAGTTCGATCGCGGCCGACGCGGGCTGTTCAGGGGCCGCGACCGGAGCCTGGCCGAATGCCGACGCAGCCCACACGAGGCAGGCCAGCGTTGCCGCGATGATTCCGCCGGGCATGCTCACGGTTTCGAGGCCCGCACGCGGTCACCCGCGGCAACCCCCTCCACGATCTCGGTGCGGCCGCCGAAGGAGCCGCCGACCTTCACCCCCCGCTTCTCGGGCTTGCCGTCGGCCGTGACACGGAACACATGGCGGCTGCCGTCGTCGTCACGAAACACCGCGGTGCTCGGCAGCGTGAGGGCCTCGGGCCGCTTCGCGACCACGCAGCGAACCGCGCCGGTCATGCCCGGCAGGAGTTTCGGCCCGCCCTCCCTCGCGGTCGCCGCGAAGATGGCGTCGAACGCCCCCTCCCGCGGCACGGGGACGAAGGGCCCGAGCGTGACGGGAACGTCCGTCTCGGGAAAACCGGTCGGCTCCACGCGACCCGCCAGCCCGACGGTGAGCAGGTGCAGGTCTTTCTCCTCGACCTTGGCCCGAAACTGGAGACGGTCGGGATCGATCACGGTGAACTCGATCTC
>SXHR01000021.1:0-15087 GCA_005773625.1 Planctomycetaceae bacterium
ATCGTTTGGTCCACGCACCCGTAGCTCAATTGGATAGAGCATCGGTCTACGGAACCGAAGGTTGAAGGTTCGAGCCCTTCCGGGTGTAGTTTCGATTGGGCTTTCTGGGCCCGACGAACGGCCGCTACGCTCTGGTCATGACAGCCCAGCGTTCCGCGGCCGAGCACCCTTCCGAGCGAACCGGTCCGCCGCCGCGGCTGGGCGTCGAGCGGGTGGTCGGCTTCGACCCCGGCCTCAATGTCACCGGCTACGGCGTGGTCGAGTGCCAGGGGGGCACCGTGCGGCTGATCGAGGCCGGGACCGTGAAGTCGAAGGGCGAGGCGCTCGAGGATCGGCTGCTCACGATCCATGCCGGCATCCGCGAGGTGATCGAGGCTTTCAGGCCCACGGCGATGGCGATCGAGCAGGTCTTCTCCCACGCCAAGTTTCCCAAGACGGCGATTCTCCTCGGCCATGCCCGCGGCGTGATCTGCCTGGCGGGCGTGCAATCCGGCCTGGCCGTTCACCACTACCTCCCCAACCGCGTGAAGAGCGTGCTCACCGGTTCGGGACATGCCGGCAAGGAGCAGATCCAACTCGCGGTGCAGCGGGAGCTCGGACTGGCCTCGAAGCCCGAGCCGGCCGACGCCGCCGACGCGCTCGCCGTGGCCCTCACCGATTACCACCTCCGCCTGCGTCCGCTCTTCTTCGGCACGGGCGTCCCCCGCATCAGGAGCAGCCGCGCCTGACGGCTGACCGCACGACATGATCACGAAGATCTCCGGCACGCTCGACCGCATCGACCACACCGGCAACTGCATCGAGCTGGCCGTGGGTCCGATGGTGCACGAGGTGCTCGTCACCGAACTCGTCCGCCGCGGCCTCCAGACGAAGATCGGCCAGGCGGTCACGCTGCACACGATGGAGTTTCTGGAGGGCACCCCCGGCCGCGGCAACCTGGTGCCCCGGCTCGTCGGCTTTCTCTCCGAGGTCGAGCGGGAGTTCTTCGACCTCATCTGCGAGGTGGACGGCGTGGGCGTGCGGAAGGCCCTGCGGGCGATCATCCGCCCCGTGGGGGAGATCGCCGCCGCGATCGACGAGCAGGATGCCAAGGCGCTCGCCACGCTGCCGGGCATCGGCGCGGCCACCGCGGAGCGGATGATCGCGAAGCTCCGTCGCCGGATGCCGAAGTTCGCCCTCCTGATCGCCCGCGATGCCCCCGGCGAGGCGGCTGCCGGAGCGGGCGATGTCTTCAGCGAGACCTTCGAGGTGCTCCGTTCGCTCGGCCACTCCGACTCCGACGCCCGCCGCCTCGTCGACGTGCTCCGGGCCGAAAAGAAGAAGCCCAAGGACGTGCAGGAGGCACTCGAGTCGATCTACCGGCAGATCCACAAGCCGCGGTGATGCCCCTGCAGCCCAGCGAGGGGCCGCCCGTGCCCCGGAGCCGGCATCGAGCGATCGAAGCCGAGGATGGGCGGAGTGAGCGTCCGGCGACCGGGCATGGGGGGCCCCGAGCCGCGCACCACCAAGGCCCGCTGCCTCACCGCCGGTCGGCTTGCACGCTGGCGGGCTGAATCCGCTACCCTGTGAACCGGTGAACAGCATGGAATCATTCCGCCAGCCCAGCATTCAGGCCCCCGAGGAGCCGGCTCCGGAGGATCGTGCGCTGCGGCCGCAGCGGATGGAGGAGATGATCGGCCAGCGGGCCGTTCACGAGCGGCTCATGATCGCGATCGATGCCGCCCGCAAGCGGGGGGAGTCGCTCGGCCACATCCTGCTCGACGGACCGCCGGGGCTCGGCAAGACCACCTTTGCCACCTGCATTCCCCGGGAACTCGGTACCACGATCCAGATCGCCAGCGGCGCGGCCCTCGCGGCCCCGAAAGACCTCCTCCCCTATCTCACGAACTGTTCCGAAGGCTCCGTTCTGTTCATCGACGAGATCCACAGGCTGCCGATCGCCGTGGAGGAGTTTCTCTATCCGGCGATGGAGGACTTCCGGATCGACATCACGCTCGGCGACGGCGTGGCCGCCCGCACGATCAACATGCCGCTGCGGCCGTTCACGCTCGTCGGGGCCACGACGCGGGCCGGCCTGATCTCCGCCCCGCTCCGCGACCGGTTCGTGATCCGCGAGCATCTCGACTACTACTCCCCCGCGGAACTCGCCGCGATCGTGCATCGCTCGTCGGGCAAACTCTCGATGCCGATGGACGACGAAACCGCGAATGAAATCGCCCATCGCAGCCGCGGCACACCCCGACTGGCCAACAACCGGCTGCGGTGGATTCGCGACTTTTCCACCAGCCGGGCCGAAGGGCTGATGAGCGTGGGCATCGCGCGGACGGCCCTCGAAATGCAGGGCATCGACGAACTCGGCCTCGACGGCTTTGACAGACGGTATCTGGAGACGATCCAGCGGGTGTTCGCCGGCGGTCCGGTCGGCATCGAGGCGATCGCCCACACGATGAGCACGGCGTCGGACACGCTCGAGGATGACGTCGAGCCCTATCTGCTGCGGTGCGAGCTCGTGATCCGGACGCCCCGTGGCCGGCGGATCACCTCCAAGGGCGAAGAACACCTCGGCACCCCGCCAAAGGTCGGGCCTGGCAGGTTGTTTTGACCGCTTTCGCCGCTGCGGATTGACCGCCACCCCGCCTCGCGGCTACGCTCTGGGGCTCCACAGACCACGATTCAGGTGACCCATGGCCGTTCCCAAGCGACGTCAATCCAATCAGAAGACCCGGTCCCGTCGGGCCCACGACTTCCTCACTCCGCGGCAGTTGACGTTCTGCTCCACGTGCGGCAAGGCGGTGCCGACCCATCGCGTGTGCGGCAACTGCGGCACCTACATGGGCAAGACCGTCGTCAAGACGGACGAAGCCTGAGCCCGTGGGAACGATTCACGTGCGTGACGCGTCGGCTCCTGGTTCGACTCCGGGCGATGCCGTCGCACAGGCGATCGTTTTTCCCGGCCAGGGCGCCCAGGCCGTGGGCATGGCGGGCGACTGGGTCGAGGCGACGCCGAAAGCTGCCGAACTCTTCTCCCGGGCTTCGGCCGTTCTCGGCTACGACCTGCTCGAGGTCTGCCGCAGCGGCCCCGCCGAACGGCTCAACACCACGGCCGTCAGCCAGCCTGCCATTCTCGTCACGAGCCTCGCGGCCCTCGAGGTGCTCCGCTCCCGCGAAGGCCATCCCCTCGACGCGGCCACGATCACCGCCGGACTTTCGCTCGGCGAATACACGGCGCTCGTCTTTGCCGACGCCCTCGACTTCGACGACGCCGTGCGGATCGTCAACATCCGCGGCCGCGCCATGCAGGAGTGCTCCGAGCAGCGGCCGGGCAGCATGCTGGCGGTGCTCGGCGTGGAGCGTGAGAAACTCGTGGCGCTGTGCGACGAATGCCGGGGCGGCGACGTGCTGGAGGTGGCCAACGTGCTCTGCCCCGGCAACATCGTCGTCTCGGGATCGGCCGAGGCCTGCCGCCGGCTCGACTCCGCGGCGGTCGCGGCCGGGGCGATCAAGTGCGTGCCCTTGGAGGTGGCGGGGGCTTTCCACACCGCTTTGATGCAGCCCGCCGTCCAGCGGCTGGCGGCGGCGCTGGCCGACGCGTCCTTCCGCCCGCCGCGGATTCCCGTGGTCAGCAACGTCGATGCCCGGCCCCACGTCGATCCCGCGGAGATCCGGGCCCTTTTGGCGCGGCAAGTGGTCGGTGTTGTCGAGTGGAACGCCTCCATGGCATACATCCTCTCCACGGGCGCGCGATCGGTCTGGGAAGTCGGTCCCGGCCGCGTGCTTCGCGGGCTCATGAAGCGGATCGACCGGAGCGTCGCCTGCTCCGGGGTCTTCGACTGACACTCATCCTCCCGCACCCGAGAGACTCCTTCGGAGACAGACCATCATGGCCGACGAAACGCCGCAGGTTCGCAAGCAGTTGAAGGTCGACCTCAGCGGGCAGGTGGCCCTCGTCACCGGCGCCTCGCAGGGGCTCGGCCGGGCGATCGCCGAGACTCTTGCGGCCGCGGGTGCGACGGTCGCCATCGCGGCCCGTTCCGCCGACAAGCTCGCCCTGGTCGCGGCTGGCATCCGCGCCGCCGGCGGAAAGGTCGAGGAGGTGCCCTGCGACGTCTCGAAGGCCGAAGAGGCCCAGAGGGTCGTCGAGATGGTGGTGGAAAAGTGCGGCCGCCTCGACATCCTCGTGAACAACGCCGGAGTGACCCGCGACACGCTCCTCCCGCGGATGAGCGACGAGGAGTGGGATACCGTCCTCGACACCAACCTCCGCGGACCGTTCCTCTTCATGCGGGCCGCCAGCCGGCCGATGATGCAGCAGCGCTACGGCCGGATCGTCAACGTGGCCAGTGTTTCGGGTCTGATCGGCAATCCCGGGCAGGCCAACTACTCCGCTTCCAAGGCCGGTCTTGTCGGCCTCACGAAAACGGTTGCCAAGGAACTCGCGGGCAGGAAGATCACCGTCAACGCGGTGGCTCCCGGTTTCATCGCCAGCGACATGACCGCCGCCCTCGGCCCCGCGCTGCTCGATGAAGTCAAGAAGCGGGTTCCCGCCAAGCGGCTGGGCGAAGCCTGGGAGATCGCCGAGGCGGTGCTGTTTCTCGCGGCCCCGTCGTCGGGCTACATCACCGCCCAGACGCTCGTCGTGGACGGCGGCATGATCGGATGAAGCCGGGCTTTTTCCGCCATCACCGCCCCCTGCAGCACGGCCACCGGTGGTGGTCCCCCGGCCGGTTTTCCCGGGCTGGACACGTGCGGCTGGCAGCGGGTATATCTTCGACCATAAGTCAGGTAGGGTGCGCAGCCTCGGAGGGCTGCCGCCAAGAACGTTAGAACGCCCCGCCCCGCACGCCGACCTTGCCTTGGTCGGTTCGCAGAGGGGCCCCAGGAGGATTCATAAGGTGGCTTCAGTCCAAGAACGAGTGATCGACATCGTGGCTTCCCAACTCGGTGTGAGCAAGGATCAGATCACGCCCGAGACGTCTTTCATCAAGGATCTGGGAGCCGACTCGCTCGACACCGTCGAACGGGTGATGGAACTCGAGGAAGAGTTCGAGACGAACATTCCGGACGACGCCGCCGAGAAGATCCAGACCGTGGGTCAGGCCGTCGAGTTCATCGAAAAGCACCAGTCTTGATCCTGGGATTCGCGCAGCAGGGATGGCGGAGCGATCGATGAAGCGACGGGCCGTGGTGACCGGTTTGGGAGTCGTGACTTCCCTGGGCCGGAGCGTGGAGTTGTTCTGGGACCGGATCGTGCGCGGCGACAGCGGCGTGGGTCCGATCTCGCTGTTCGACGTGTCTGGCTACCGCGTTCAGTTCGGCGGCCAGGTGCACTGGGAGCCCGAGAACGAGGGCATCGCCAGTCCCAAGGAACTCAAGCGGCTCGACCGCTTCACGCAGTTCGCCCTGGCTTCGGCCAAAGACGCCGTCACCGATTCGGGGATCGATTTCTCGCAGGAGGATCCCTATCGCTGCGGCGTCGTGATCGGCTCCGGCATCGGCGGGCTCTGGGAGTTCGAGGTGCAGGAGGAGCGGCTGCTCCACAAGGGCATCGACAAGGTGTCGCCGTTCACGATCCCGAAGCTGATGGTCAACTCCGCAAGCGGCCATGTCTCGAGCCTCTACGGCATCAAGGGCCCCAACTTCGCCGTCGCCACGGCGTGCGCCAGCGCCGCCAATTCGATCGGCAGCGCCCTGCGGGCGATCCAATACGGCGACGCCGACGTGATGGTGACGGGCGGCAGCGAAGCGGCCCTCACACCCATCGGCCTGGCCGGTTTCCAGAACATGCGGGCCCTGTCGTTCCGCGGCGAAGCCCCGCAGCAGGCGAGCCGGCCGTTCGACGCCGACCGTGATGGCTTCGTGCTGGCGGAGGGCGCGGGGGTCGTGGTGATCGAGGAACTCGAGCACGCCAAGAAACGCGGTGCCAGGATCTACGCCGAACTCAGGGGCTACGGTGCCAGCGGCGATGCGGGCCACATCACCCAGCCCGACGATGAGGGACGGGGTGCGGGCCAGGCGATGGCGATGGCCCTCGCCGACGCCGGCGTGAACCCCGAATCGATGCAGTACATCAACGCCCACGGCACGAGCACGCCCCTCGGCGACAAGGCCGAGACCCGGGCCGTGAAGCGGGTGTTCGGCGACCATGCCCGACGGCTGGCGGTCTCGAGCACCAAGAGCCAACTCGGCCACACGCTGGGTGCCAGCGGAGGCATCGAACTCGTGGTCTGCAGCCTGACCGTCTCCCGGGGCGTGATCACCCCGACGATCAACCTCGACAACCCCGACCCCGACTGCGACCTCGACTACACGCCAAAGACCGCCCGGCAGGCGAAGATCGATGTCGCCATGAGCAACTCCTTCGGCTTCGGCGGCCACAACGCCTCCCTGGTGCTCGCCCGCATCTGACGCAACGCGGCTCGTCCGGAAGAGGTGCCGTTCGGCTCGCTGGCCCCGCCCAGCCGGGAATGCCGGCGCGATCCCGGGGATTCCCCCGCTCGGTCCCCTCCCCGCGGTTCGTTTCGGCTTGTGCGCTCGACGCACCCTCCCTACAGTCCCCGCCCTCCCGCGAGGCTCCCGGCCATGCTCCGGTCATCGATCTTCCAGTTTGCGGTGGCCTGTGTCGCATTCGTCGCCTCGGCGTGCGCGGCGGCGGAGATTCCCGCCGGCGGCGGACAGGTCTGGAAGACCTACGACATTGGGCCCTTCGTGCAGCAATCCGGCGAGGGAAGCCAGCGGCACATCGTCGACTGGATCCTCCAGGAAACCGGCTATCCGGCGTGGCACGGGGCCGCGCCCGCGTCGCTCTCGGCCGACGCCGGGCAAGTCTCGTGCTTCCACACGCCCGACATGCAGGCGAAGGTCGAGGAGATCGTGGCCAGGTTCGTCGCTGAGGCCGACACGCCGCATCGCTTCACGGTCCGCGTTCTGGGCCTCGACAGTCCGGCGTGGCGGACCGAGGCCCGCCCCTCCCTGACGGCGATCCCCGTGGCGACGCCCGGCGTGCAGGCATGGATCGCGCAGCGCGAAACAGCCGCCACCGTGCTGGCCCGGCTGCGATCGCGGGCCGATTGCCACGAACTGCCGACGGGCCCCGTGCTGGCCGCCAACGGACTCCCGGCGACGCTCTCCGGCGGCCGCAAGCAGGCCTACGTTCAGGATGTCGCCCCGAGGCCCGACGTCTGGCCGGGCTGGCAGACGCAGTCTTCGGCCTGCGACGAAGGGCTGGCGATCGACATCCACCCGCTGATCTCCCGCGACCAGACCGCCGTCGAAGCCGTCGTCCGCTGCCGGATCGACCAGATCGAGCGGATGGCGGCGGTCTCGCTCGCCTCCCCCGTCAGCCAGCAGCGGGTGCAGGTGGAGGTGCCCCAGGTCGCGGCCGTCCGGGTGGGGGAGCGGTTCCGCTGGCCCTCCAACCAGACGCTGCTCATCGGAATCGGGTTGGTGCCCTGGCCGGTGCCTGCGCAAAATGTGACCCCGGCGGCACTGCTGTCGGATGTGAAGCGGTGCGACGTGGTGATCGTCGTCGAACCCAGGCTCGGCGGCGGACCATGACCCACGACGCCGTGGCCATGGCCTCGCCACGGACAGACCGTGGCCGGACAGCAACGAACAGGAAGCGTGCATGAGCGGATCAACCGGACGTCGGGTGGTGATCACGGGAATGGGCGTCGTCAGCCCGCTGGGGCTTTCGCTCGATGACCTCTGGCAGGGTCTCGTGACGGGAACGAGCGGCGTCGGACCGCTCGATGCGTTTCCATCCGCCGGGATCCCGCTGCACCACGCCGCCGAGGCCCGGGGATTCACGGGCGAAATCGACAACTTCGGCCCGCTCGACGGCGAGCGGAAGAAGGCGATCCGCAAAGGCTGCAAGGTGATGTGCCGCGAGAGCCAGATGGCCGTGGCCGCCGCCCAGCGGGCTCTCCACGACTGCGGCGATGCCGCGTCGCACCACCCTCCCGAACGCTTCGGCTGCGTGTTCGGCTCCGACTACATGCTCACGCTGCCCGAGGACTTCACGGCGAGCGTCGCCAAGTGCCGCGGACCCGATGGGCTCTTCGACTTCCAGCTGTGGGCGGTCGAGGGCATGCCGCAGCTCACGCCGCTGTGGCTGCTCAAGTACCTGCCGAACATGCCGGCCAGCCACATCGCGATCTACAACGACCTCCGCGGTCCCAGCAACTCGCTCACGCTCCGCGAGGCGAGCGGCCACCTCGCCGTCGGAGAGGCCGTGGTCACGATTCAACGCGGAGCGGCCGACATCATGGTCGCTGGATCGACCGGCACACGGGTGCACCCCATGAAGACCGTTCATGCGTTGCAGAGCGAGCAGGTGGCCACCGGGAACGACGACCCGACGACCTGGAGCCGCCCGTTCGACAAGCACCGCCGGGGCATGGTGCTCGGCGAAGGCTCGGCCGTGCTGATCCTCGAGGAACTCTCGCACGCCCGGGCCCGCGGAGCCCGGATCCACGGCGAGATCATCGGCCACGCAGCGCGGTGCTCGACCAGCTTGTCGGGGGTCGGCCGATGTCGGCAGGCCATCGCGCACGCCTTGCGGCGGGCGCTCGAGATGGCCGCGGTGGCGACCGACGGGATCGGACACGTGCATGCCCATGGATCGAGCACCGTCGCCGGCGACCGCGACGAGGCCGGGGCGATGCACGATGTGCTTGGCGATGCCGCCGGCCGGATTCCCACCGTCGCCGCGAAGAGCCACTTTGGCAATCTCGGCGGGGGGAGCGGCCTCGTCGAGTGCGTGGGCAGCATTCTCGCCCTGCAACACGGCGAACTCTTCCCGCTGCTCAACCACGAAACCGCCGATGAGGCGTGCGGCATCCGGCCGGCCCGCCGGGGCGACCCCGCGGGGGACGTGTTCGTCTCCACCTCGGTCACCCCCCAGGGGCAGGCGGGCTCGCTCGTCGTTCGTGCATGGGAGGCGTCGGCCTGATCCATCGGGGGCGTCAGCCTGATCCGGGGGCAAGCGGACGGCGGCCGCTTCTTGACAGCCTCTCCCGGACGGCTTACCTTCCACGGGTTGCTTTCCTTTGTGAGGATGGCTGCTGGTTCGCGGATTCGCTTTCCAAACATCCGTGGCAGGGACCCCTTTCTGAGGGGATCCTGTGCGGATGTTTCGGCGCCCATGTCGTGATATGGCGTCGGCCGTTCCGGCTGCTCCATCCCACGGTCGGCATCCGAGAACCACATGAAGCCCGAAGAAATCCTCCGCATCGTCGACGCGATCCACCGCGACAAAAACATCGACAAGGAGATCGTGTTCCAGGCCATCGAAGCGGCCCTGGTCACGGCCCTCACGCGGCAGTACGGCGAGACCTCCCAGGTGACGGTCGCGATCGACCGCGCCGACGGCACGGTCAGCGGCACGCATGATGGCCAACCGCTCGACACCGCCGAACTCTCCGGTCGCATCGGCGCACAGACCGCCAAGCAGGTCATCATCCAGAAGATCCGCGAGGCGGAGCGGGATGCGATCCACGACGAGTTCGAGGAGCAGGTCGGCCAGATGGTCTCGGGGGTCGTTGCCCGGTTCGAGGGCGCCACGGCGACGGTCACCCTGGGAGGCCAGGAAGCCATCCTGCCGCGGAGCGAGCAGATTCCCGGCGAGTCGTATCACCCGAACGAGCGGATCCGTGCCACGATCTTCGAGGTGCGGAAGGTCGGCAGCCGGGTGAAGATCATCCTCTCCCGGATTCGTCCCCAGCTCGTGCAGCGGCTCTTCGAGCAGGAGATTCCCGAGATCGCCGACGGCGTGATCGAGATCCGCGCGATCTCCCGTGAGCCCGGCTACCGCAGCAAGGTGGCCGTCATCAGTTCCGACAACCGCATCGACTGCGTCGGCGCGTGCGTCGGCGTGCGTGGCAACCGCATCAAGAACATCGTCGAGGAACTCGGCGGCGAGCGAATCGACATCGTCCGCTGGAACGACGACCTCCAGGTGCTCGTGCCCAACGCGCTGCAGCCCGCCGAGGTCGATGAGGTGATTCTCTGTCAGATGCTCGGCCGTGGCATCGTGCTCGTCCGCGAGGATCAGCTTTCGCTGGCGATCGGACGCCGCGGACAAAACGTCCGCCTGGCGAGCAAGCTCTGCGGCTGGGACATCGAGATCATGACCCGCGAGGAACTCGACCAGCAGATCGAGCGGGCCATCGCGGGCTTCTCGTCGATCGAAGGCCTCGACGAATCGGTGGCGGAGCGGCTGGTCGGGGAGGGTTTCCTCTCCTACGACGACCTCTCGGTGATCGAGCCCGAGGACCTCATGGAAATGGGCGGCTTGACCGCGGAAGCCGTGGACGCGATTGTTGCAGAAGCGGAGCAGCGGGCCAGCATGGCCGAGGCTGCGGCGGCAGACGAGCGACGGAAGCAGCGAGAGACGGATCGGATCGCGAAGGCCACGGCCGACGCTGACGCCGCCGAATCGATCGTTGCCGGAGGAGAGGCTGCGGTCGAGGAGGCTGGTGTGGCGGAAGCCGCGCCGGAAGCCGCACCACACGTCTCCCCTGAGTCGTGATGGCTGGAATCGACTGTATGACGGAGTTCGGCGAGAGGCGTTGCGAGAGAGGTCCGAGTGGCTGTCCGAATCTATACGCTTGCGAAGGAACTGAAGATCGACAGCAAGGAGCTGGTCGATCTGTGCACCCGCGCCGGCATCCAGGACAAGGGCTCGGCGTTGGCGAGCATGACCGACGAGGAAGTCGGGAAGCTTAAGGAGTTCATCGCCAACAAGTCGCGGCCGCCTGAGCGGCCCGCCCCGGTGGCCCCGGTCAAGCCCGCGGCACCGACGACGACTCCGGCGGCTGCGGCGAAGCCGCCAGCCGTCACTGAATCGCTCAAGCGCGAAGATTACATCGCCCCCGCGGGCGTGAGCGGCAAGGCGAAGCCCGCGGAGCCCGCCCCCAAGCCGGCGTCCACCGAAGTGAAGCCGCGACCCATGGTGCGACCGGGCGGTGACGGCTCGAAACCGGTGCCGCGGCCCGCCTTCAAACTTGCTCCGGTGCCGGCGGCTGGTCGTGCGCCGATCACCCCCCGCGCCGGCTCCTCGGAGCCCGCCGCGCAGAAACCCGACGTCAAGCTCCCGCTCGACGCCATTCGCAGCGCGAAGGCCGGCGGTGCGAAGCCCCTCGCCGATCACATGCGAAAGCATGAGCAGCAGCGGGCTGCCGACGCGCAGCGGGCCCGCACGGGCGGGCTGCTCCGCGGTGCCGCGGGTGGCGGGCCGGTGGCAGTGCCCCCGCCGATGCAGCCCGGGGTGAGGCCGCGCCGCACCCCCTCCAAGACGGGAGGCCCAGCGGACGACACCCCCGGCGGCCGCGCGCTGCGGCAGCTCAACCGCAAACGGACCGATGGTCGCGGAATGGGCGACGACGACTACGCCGGCCGGCGGAGGCGCGGCTCGAGGCCGCGGAAGGGTTCCGGCGTCTCGACGGCCGCCCCGCGAAAGACCAACGCCTCGATCCAGGTGCCTTGCAACGTGCGGGCCTTCTCGGAGGCGATCGGCCTGTCGGCCAGCGACGTGCTCAAGAAACTGCTGACCTTCAGCACGGAAACCATGCCGAGCATGGCCACGGTCCTCGACCGCGACACGGTCGAACTGCTCGCGGCCGAGTTTGGCGTGCAACTCGACATCAAGACGGCGGAGGATCTCGAGAAGGAGCTCCTCGCCGGCTTTGACGCCATCGACGAGGATCCGAGCGCCAAGCTGCCGCGAGCGCCGGTGGTGACGTTTCTCGGTCACGTCGATCATGGCAAGACGTCGCTGCTCGACAAGATCCTCGGGATCGACGTGGCGGCCCGCGAGAGCGGTGGCATCACGCAGCACATCCGTGCCTACACGGTCAATCGCAACGACAAGACGATCACCTTCGTCGACACCCCGGGCCACGAGGCCTTCACGCAGATGCGCGCCCGAGGCGCCAGCGTCACGGACGTCGTCGTCCTGGTCGTCGCGGCCGACGACGGGGTCATGCCTCAGACCAAGGAGGCGGTGGCCCACGCCAAGCTGGCCAAGGTTCCCATCATCGTGGCGGTCAACAAGATCGACAAGCCGAGCGCCGATCCCGAGCGGGTGCGCCGCGAGCTCTCCGAGCTGGGGCTCGTGCCGGAGGAGTGGGGTGGGGAGACCATCTTCGCCAACGTCTCGGCGACCACGGGCCAGGGCATCTCCGAGCTCCTGGAGATGCTCGCCCTCCAGACCGAGGTCCTCGACCTCAAGGCCAACCCCAAGAAGCCGGCCAGCGGCACCGTCATCGAGGCGCTTCTCGACAGGGGCCGTGGCCCCGTGGCCCGTGTCCTCATCCAGGAGGGCACCCTCAAGGTCGGTGATTTCATCCTGGCTGGGGGTGGCTTCGGCAAGGTCAGGGCGATGACCAACGAGCACGGCAAGCCCGTGCACACGGCGGGCCCCTCGACCCCCGTCGAGATCCTCGGCCTGAGCGACGTCCCTGGTGCTGGTGATCCGGTGCACGCCGTCAAGGACCCGAAGAAGGCCCAGGAGATCGCGGAGAGCCGCAAGGGCAAGATGGCCAAGAGCCTCATCCCCTCGTCGGCCAAGGTCTCCCTCGAGGACCTGATGACCCGCATCAAGGACGCGGATCAGCAGGAGCTCAGGATCATCATCAAGGGCGACGTCCAGGGCTCGGTCGAGGCCGTGGCCGACGCGCTCTCCAAGCTCTCCACCGAGCGGGTGAAGCTGAGCATCCTTCACGCGGCCGTGGGCGCCATCACCGAGGGCGACATCAACCTGGCGATCGCGGCCAAGGCCATCGTCATCGGCTTCAACGTGCGCCCTGCTGGCAAGGCCAGCGCGCTCGCGGAGGAGAACAAGATTGAGATCCGCCTCTACTCGATCATCTACAACGCGGTGGACGACGTGAAAGGGGCCATGGAAGGCCTCCTCCCTGCCATCCACGTGGAGAAGCCCCTCGGCAAGGCGGAGGTCCGGGCGGTCTTCAAGATCCGCGGCGTCATCGTCGCGGGCTCCTACGTCATCCAGAACACCATCAAGCGCAACGCCCACGCCAGGCTCATGCGGGGCGGCGTCCAGCAGTGGGAAGGCAAGATCGCCGCTCTCAAGCGCTTCAAGGAGGACGTCAAGGACGTCAGCGAGGGCTTCGAGTGCGGTATCAGCCTCGACAACGTGACCGACATCAAGGAGCTCGACATCATCGAGTGCTTCGAGATCGAGGAAGTGAAGCAGCGCCTCTGAGCCCGCTCCCCGGCATGAACGCCGGAACATCAGGCTCTATGTAAAGTACATGTACGTGGGTGTCCTCAAGCTGGTGTTCCACATCCCCCACGCCCGCTCTCTCACGGAGAAGCGCGCCACGGTGCGGAGGTTCGGCGATCGCATCAGGGCGCGCTTCCAGGTGTCCATCGCCGAGGTGGGGGCGCAGGATCTCCACCAGCGAGCGATCTTCGGCGTGAGCGTGGTGTCGGGGGACGCCAAGGTGTGCGATCGGGTACTGCAGGACGTGGCCAGGGCCGCCGAGTTCTCCGAGGACGCGGTGCTCACCGACAGGCAGCTGGAGGTCCTCTCCATGGGGGAGGACCTCTACGAGGGGACGGAAGATGGCGGGTGAAGTCAAGCGAGCGGCGAGGGTGGCCGAGAGCATCCGTGAGGAGCTGGCGATGCTCCTCACCACCCAGGTCCGGGATCCTCGCCTCTCGGGCGTGCTGGTCTCCCGGGTGGTCCTCTCGGACGACCTGAGGAGCGCCCGGGTGTTCTTCCGCATGCTCTGTGGCGGCGATGACGAGGCTCGTCGCAAGGAGGCGTTGACGGGGCTCTCCCGGGCCTCGGGGATGTTCCGCAAGGAGATCACCAACAAGCTCGGGCTCCGCTTCGCGCCCGATTTCAAGTTCACCTACGACGCGGGCCAGGAGGCTCGCGATCGCATCGAGGCGCTGCTCGCCGAGGTGAAGAGCGAGAAGCGTAGCTGAGCGGCCAGGACAGCCGCGCCCGGCCCCGAGGAGGAGCTTCGATGAAGGTGATTCTCTTTGGATCGACCGGGATGATCGGCCAGGGTGTCTTGAGGTGGAGCAGGTGCTGGCCATCGTGCGAGGCCCGAGCGGCGTGGCGCACCCGAAGCTGCGCGAGCTCCAGCACCGCGATTTCACCGACTGCGCCGCGCTCTCGGGCCAGCTCTCTGGCTACGACGCGTGCTTCTTCTGCCTGGGCGCCTCGTCGGCCGGGATGAGCGAGGAGGAGTACACGAAGATCACCCACGGCGTCACCCTCGCGGCGGCGAGGGCGGTGCTGGCAGAGAGCCCTGGCGTGGCCTTTGGTTATGTATCGGGCGCCGGCACGGACAGCTCGGAGCGCGGCCGGACCATGTGGGCGAGGGTCAAGGGAAGGACCGAGAACGATCTGCTGGCGATGCCCTTCAAGGCGGTCTTCATGCTGAGGCCTGGATACATCCAGCCGGTCGACGGCGCGGTCTCCAAGACCCGCCTCTACCGGGTGGCCTACGCGGTCGTGGGCGCCCTCTTCCCGCTCTGGAAGGCGCTCTTTCCAAAGCACGTGACGACCACCACCGAGCTCGGTCGAGCCATGATCGCGATTGCCAAGAACGGCTCCCCGGACCGTGTGCTGGAGAGCCCCGCGATCGTCGCGCTAGGGCGTATTTCCCAGAGCGCCGACCGGAAAGTCTAGAGCCCCTGTGATATACGGGGACAAAGCAGGCTACTGTGACCTGGCCCCTGGATTTTACAGGGAGAAAGCAGCCGTCGCACACAGGTCCGGAGACTCGCCGGTCGGCGGTCTAGGTCGCGATGACCTCTTCGGCCGAGGCTGCGGTGGCGGCTCGGGCGATCCACCAGTCTAGCGTCGCCGGCTCCTTGCATGCCAGGATGCGAGCGCGGGCTTCGGTGCTGATCTCGATGCCCCTCGCCTCGAGGAAAGCGAGGATCGCCGCCGCCTTTCCGGCGGCCTCGCCCTCCTCCCGCTCGGCCAGGAACTCGGGGTGGCGCTTGGCGCGCAAGGCCTGCATCACCGCGTCGTCGGCCAGCGTAGCGCCGAGCAACGCGCTCGCAGGTAGAGGTCGGACGAAGCATCGATCTTCGATGGCCTCGAGC
>SXHR01000236.1:0-3777 GCA_005773625.1 Planctomycetaceae bacterium
GGCCACCCATACCCCGTCGCCGGACGTTCACGACGGCCCTCCGGGCCTCCGTTCTCTCGGAGGCGTCTGCGCTCCGCCATCCATGGCTCCGCCGAGCACCGATCCGCCGCAGGCGGTTGGTCGGCCTACGCCGTAGGAACCGTATCAGCCGGCCGTGATCCTGCGGTAGCCGAGCGACCGGACGACTTCGAGAACCTCGCTGCAAGTGGGAAACATCCGGCCGCTGGTCCGCTTGTAGCGGTCGAGGGCCTGCATGAACTCCAGTTCCTCGGGGGCGTAGTCGCGTTCGCACGTGGACGGGTCGATCATCCGGCGACGGTTCTGCCTGCCGGCGGCCCGCGATTCCGAGGCCTGGCTGCGGGCGATGCTGCGGGGCGACTTCACGGCGGCGACGGTCATGGTTAGTTCTCCGGAGGATGACGGGGGCGGAAAGGCCTCGCAGCGATCCGCTGCGAAGGACTGCCGGAAGCATGACCGGCAACGGTCGCGGAGGACGTGCCGGTCAGCGAAAAAAAACGGCTCAGGCAAGCCCCGAGGCCCGCACGACCGTCACCACCGATGCAACTCGTCTTTTTCCGAGTCCTTCGGGGGGAGGGGGGCGGATTCCTACTTCTTCTCGAAGAACTTCTTGAGCGCTTCGGCGGCGGCATCGCGGGAGGAGTCGGCGCCGGCCTTCTTGCTCCCCGGGGGCAGGATCCCCGGCTTCGAGTTGGCCGCCTTGAGAGCGTCGAGAGCGACCGACCCGGCGGCCCTGCCCGACCCGACCGCCGAATCGATGTCCAGGGGGGGCGTCGAACCGATCCCCGAGACGAACGACCCGTCCATGGTGGAGTCGGCCGCGGCCGGCCGGCTGCCATTGGCGTGGATGTTGCTCGCATCGGCGTCGGCCGTTGAGTCACCGGGGTCGCGCTGTGGCAACGCACGCGTGGTGTCCGACATGCCCGCCGCTTTTTCATCGGGCATCAGCCATCGGGACACGTCTTCCTCGGACCCCGTCTTTCCGGCGGCGACGGCGGTGCACGACACCTTCAACTCGAGCGATCCGACGCGGATCATGTCGCCATCGGCCAGCTTCGTGCGTTCGGTGATCTTCGTGCCGTTGACGAGCGTGCCGTTGCGGCTGCCGAGATCCTCGATCCAGACCTCTTCGGGGCCGACTGTCACCGAGCAATGCCGTCGGCTCACCTCCTCGCTGAGGGGCCGCACGTCACACTGCTCGGCGCGGCCGATGAGCAGCGTGTTGCGCTTGATCGCAATGCTGCGGCCGGCGCTCTTTCCAGAGGAGACGATCAGTTTGACGATCATGGAACGCTGATGATCAGGGAACGTTGACGACCGGGAAACGGTGCCGATCGGGGAATGCCCCGTGAACGGCAGCTTGGCGGACCGTCAAACGGGAACCGGGCGGGAGTTACGTTAGGGGGCCAGGTGCATGATATCAAGTGGCGAATCACCCCGGACCGACGCCGCCGCGGGAGGGTCACCGGCGGGCCGTCCATTGCCGGTCAAGGAACCGCTCGGCGCGGGTCTGGATGGTCGATTCACGGCCGCTCCATGAGGCTCCGGTGCGGTGGTCGAGCACGGCCCCGGCCTCCGCGGCGACCGCCTGCAGCCAGGGCTCCGCGATCTGGGCGGACTCCCACGGGTGATCGCGGTCGGCGAGTTCCGCCAAACCCGGGAGCCGCGCCTCGGCGCCCACCGCATGATTTGCTGCCAGGAGCAGGCTGCCATGCTGGAGCACGGTCGTGCCGAGCCGCCGCTGGGCGCTTCCCATGATCTTCGGGTCGCCGGTCGTTGCAGCGCGACCCGCGTGAGGTGCGACCAGGTCGCCGGCCGAGCGCCGGGCAAAGCACAGGAAAGCATCCGCCGGCGGATCGGTCACGGCCGCCGCGTGCAGCCTGGCCGGGATGCCGAAGTCGGCCAGAACCGCCGCCATGGCGTTGTGCATCGCGTCGTAGAGCGTCTGCGGTGTGCGGCCCCAAGGGTGGGCCTTCGGCACGGCGGCGGCGTAGGTGAGGTCGGTGCCGTGCACGATGGCACCGCCGCCACTCGGCCGGCGGACGAGCGGCAGGCCCGCGATCGCCGGACAGCCCGCGGCCTCCGCCAGCGACTGAAACGCGCCGAGCGAAACGGCCGGCGTCGCCCACGAGTAGATCCGGATCACGAGGCCACCGTGGCGGGCGGCCTCTTCGGCGAGCAGTTCGTCGGCCGCCATGTTCGTGGGGCCGTCGGCCGCGGCATCCCACCAGACGGGCAGAACGGCCGCGGTCACGACTTGACGAGCGCCTCGTAGGCCGGCCGGTCGAGGAGATTCGCGAGTTCGGCCGGATCGTCGGGCTTGATGCGGACGATCCAGCCCGCGCCGTATGGATCCTTGCCCAGCGTCTCCAGCTGGTTCGGCAGCGTGGCGTTGACCTCGACGATCTCGCCCGACACCGGCGCGTACATGTCGCTCACCGCCTTGACGCTCTCGATCTCGCCGATCGATTCCCCGGCCTTCACCTTCTTGCCGACCGGCGGAAGTTGCATGAAGACCAGGTCGGTGAGCGCCTCGACCGCGTAGGCCGAGATGCCGACCGTGGCCAGACCGCCGGCCTCCGGGCGGATCCACTCGTGCGTCTTTGCAAACTTCAGGTCGGCTGTCATGAAAATCTCCTCGAGAGGTGGATCGACGCAGGATAACGGATGCGGTCAGGAGCGTGGGGCGGGACGGCGGTAAAAGGGCAGGGGAACGACCCGCGCCGGCTGCACGGCGTCGCGAACCAGCACATCGACGGCCGTGCCCGGTTGGGCCAGATGCCGGGGAACGATCGCCATGGCCACGGCGTGATCGAGCGACGGCGCGAGGCTGCCGCTCGTGACCGTGCCCACGGTGGTGCCTGCCACGACCACGGGGCTGCCCTCACGGGCGGCACGCTTCGAGTCGAAGGCGAGGCCGACCCGGACGTTGATCGCCGGGGCCGCCCGGAGTTGGGCGAGTTTCTCGCGGCCCGGAAACCGCCGCGGTTCGCCGGAGGCATCGTCGAGGTTGATCGCCAGGCCGAGGCCGATCGCGAACGGATCGCTGTCGGCGACCAGTTCGTGGCCGTAGAGCGGCATCCCGGCCTCGAGCCGCAGCGTGTCTCGTGCTCCGAGTCCGCACGGCCGCAGCCCTCGCGGAGCGCCGGCGGCGTGGATCGTCTCCCAGACCACCGGGGCCGCGTCGGCGGCGACGACGAGTTCGACGCCGTCCTCGCCGGTGTATCCCGTGCGGCTGACGGCCGCGTCGTGCCCGGCGACGGTGGCCCTTCCGGCCCGATAGTTGCCGAGCGAGCGGATCACCGCCGCGTCGGTGGCATCGCAGAGTCCGCAGACGATGTCCACCGCGAGCGGACCCTGCACGGCGATCATCGAGGTCTCGAACGTGCGATCGCGGAGGCTGACGCCATGAGCGGGCAGCTTCGAGACGAGCCACTCCACCACCCGGTCGCGGTTGCTGGCGTTGACCACCATCGCCAGCCGGGGCGTGCCGTCGGGGGCGTCGGCCTCGCGGGTCACGAGCGCGTCGTCGAGAATCTTCAGGCCCGATGGGCCGTCGTCGCTCGTCACGAGCGTGTATCGGGCCCGGCCGGGCTCGATGTCGGTCACGCGGCGGGTGAGCAGCGACTCGAGCCAGTCGCGGCTGCCGGGGCCATCGACGGTGAGCCGGCCCATGTGCGACACGTCGAACAGCCCGGCGGCCTGTCGCGTGGCGAGGTGCTCGTCGACGATCGACGAATACTGCACCGGCATCCACCA
>SXHR01000237.1:0-15069 GCA_005773625.1 Planctomycetaceae bacterium
CTGATCGCCGGTTCCTGCCCGATGGGGCGTCCAGTTCAACTGGCTCTCCGCCGCCGAAACGGTCGCACACAGCCCGAGAAGGGCGACGAATGCGGTCGTGATCTGGTGGTGTGGCCCGCGGAAGACGTTCATGGGAGATCTCCGATTTCGTGGTCGGCCGCGGCATCGAAAGGCGGCAGACTCTGTGCGATCGAAATCGTTATCGGCATCCGCAGATGCGGAACTTCCGCCAAAATCAGCGCGACCGGAGAATCTTCCGCAGATTCCCCAGATTGCGGCGTCAGGCCCGCGACAGGGCGATGGCGAGATCGTCGCGGAGGTCCTCGAAGGCCTCGAGGCCCACGGAGAGCCGAATCAGCCCGTCGGCAATGCCAACGGCCCGGCGGGCCTCGGGCGCGTAGGAACCGTGCGACATGATCGCCGGAATCTCGATCAGCGATTCAACCGCCCCCAGGCTGACGGCCAACGAAAACAGCCGCGTCGATTCGACCACCCGGCGGGCGTCGGCGACGGACCCGGCGACCTCGAAACTCACGATCGTCCCGCCGGTCGCCATCTGCCGCATCGCCAACGCGTGACCGGGATGACTTGGCAGTCCCGGGTAGTGCACCGTCCGCACGGCCGGCTGGGCGGCGAGCCACTCCGCCAGTCGCAGGGCCGTCGCCGACTGGGCGAACACCCGCAGTTCCAGCGTCTTGAGGCCACGCGAGCAGAGAAACGCCTCGAGCGGACCCATCACCGCCCCCGTCGCGTTCTGCAGCCAATGGAGCCGCGTCCCGAGGTCGGCGTCGCCGACCACGAGCGCTCCGCCGAGCAGGTCGCTGTGGCCGCCGATCGACTTCGTGGCCGAGTGCATCACGATGTCGGCGCCGAGTTCCAGCGGCCGTGAAAGAGCGGGCGTCGTGAGCGTCGCGTCGCAGGCGAGCAGCGCCCCGGCCCGGTGGGCGATCTCCGAGCAGGCGGCGATGTCGGTGATCGAGAGGAGCGGATTGCCGGGCGATTCGATCCACAGGAGTTTCGTGCGCGGACCGACCGCGCGGGCCACGGCGTCGGTGTCGGACGTGTTCGCCGCGGTGACGAGGATGCCCCGCTCGGCGAGCACGCGGTTGAAGAGCCGCCAGGTGCCCCCGTAGATGTCGGTGCCGGTGACGATCTCATCGCCCGGAGCGAGCAGCATCGTCGCGCAGTGGGTCGCCGCCATGCCCGACGCGAAGGCGAGCGCCCGCGTGCCCCCGTCGAGATCGGCGAGGGTTTTCTCGAAGGCGTGCCGGGTGGGGCTCCCGGTGCGGGCGTAGTCGTAGGCCGCCGTCATCGAGGCGTCCGGCTGCACGAACGTGCTGGCCAGGTGAATCGGGGGCACGATCGCACCGGTCCCGGGATCGTGCTCCTGGCCGACATGGATCGCCCTGGTTCTGAACTGCATGCCCCCTCCTGCGATCGAGCGGAATCCGCACGAATCAGCCGCGGTCAAGGGCCTGCGCGAGGTCGGCGATCAGGTCGTCGGCGTCCTCGATGCCGCAGGCCATCCGGATCATGTTGTCGGGGATGCGGAATGCCGCCCGCTCCGCGGGCGCGTAGTTCCAGTAGCTCATCACGAGCGGCTGCTCGATGAGCGACTCGACGCCGCCGAGACTCGGCCCGATCCGCGGGATGCGCACGGCATCGACGATGTCGGCCGTCTGCCGCCAGTCGGCGTCCTTCACGAAGAAGGTCACCAGCCCGCCGCAGCCCCGCATCGTGCGGGTCGCGATCGAGTGATAGGAATGGCTCTCCAGGCCGGGATAGAGCACCCGCTCGATCCGCGGATGACCCTCGAGGAACCGGGCCACGGCCAGGCCGTTCGCGTTGTGACGCTCCATCCGCAGCGCGAGCGTCTTCAGACCCCGCTCCAGGAGGTAGGCGTTGTGGGGAGAGTTGACGCCCCCCATGATCCCGCGGAGCCGGCGGACCGGGTCCATCAGTTCCGCCGATCCGATCACGGCCCCCGCGAGCAGGTCGTTGTGGCCACCGAGATACTTCGTGGCGGAATGGAGCACGAAGTCGATGCCGGCGGCGAGCGGCTGGAGGTTGTAGGGCGTGCAGAGCGTGGCGTCGATCAGCGTGAACACGCCGCGGCGACGGCCGATGTCGGCGAAGGCCGCGACGTCGATCACGCTCAGGTGCGGGTTGGTGGGCGACTCGCTGACGAGGAACTTCGTCCGCGGCGTGATCGCCGCCTCCATGGCCGCGTAGTCGCAGGTCTTGACCTCGCGGAACCCGACGCCGAACCGCGTCAGGTGCTTGCGGCAGAACTCGCGGCTGCGGTGGTAGCACTCGTCGAAGAAGATGATCTCGTCGCCGGCGTTGACGTGGGCCATCAGCAGGCCCACCAGCGCCGCCATGCCACTCGAGAAGAGGACTGCCGACTCGCCCCCCTCGAGCGCCGCGATCTTGTCCTCCACCACCCGCTCGCCAGGGTTGCCGTAGCGGCCGTACTCCTCGCGGACCTGCTTCTGCTCGATGAAGTCGATAATCGACTGCGTGTCGGGGAAGGTGTAGGTGCTCGACGCGAAGATCGGATCGGTGAGGGAAAAACCGGGCTTCTGCCGGGCCTCGCCCGCATGGACGGCGGCCGTCGATGGGCCGGTCGCGGCGGGCCTCGTCGCAGGGACGGCGGAAGGCACCCGGGCCGGATCGGGGGCGTTGGTCGTGAGCATGCCGTGTCCTGCGAAGCGAAGCCGCGAAGTGCCTGGGGCCCGTCCCGGGGAGTGTAGTCGCGTCGCCGCGGTTCTTCCAGTAAAAGTGTGTCATGCCGCGACGCCGAAGAGCCTCCCCGATCCCCGCACCGCAGCCGCGGCCGCTCTGGCCGCCGCGGCGCGTGTTCGTCGGCCTCGCGTCGCTGGCCGCGGCGACGTTGATGGTCCGCATGGGCCTGCTCGAGCCGATCGTCGGCGGAATCGTCGATGCGGCGGTGCGAAACATCATCACGCTGATCCTCTGCTTCTCGGCCGCGATGTCGGTGCTGCTTTGGTTTCTCGTCGAGAGCGGTCACACGGCGACGCTCAAACGGGTGGTGGGCCTCGGACTCGTGGCCCTCGTGGGTCTGGCATGTGCCGTTCTGCGGATCGAGCGCGTGTCGGGGGATCTCGTGCCGCAGTGGGCGTTTCGCTGGAGCCCCACCCGCGACCGCCTGCTGCCGCAGGCGGCGGGGGCCGGCTCCGCGGCCGGGGCCGCGTGGGGGGAGACTCCCGGGGATTTTCCACGGTTTCTCGGGCCCGAAGGGTCGGGATCGCTCGCCGGCCCCGCGGTCGATCCCGACTGGGATGCCCGGCCGCCCCGGCGGCTCTGGCGGCGGCCGATCGGCGCCGGCTGGAGCGGCTTCGCCGTCTGCGGTGACCATGCAGTCACGCTCGAGCAGCGGGGCGACGAGGAGCTCATCTCCTGCCAGGCGGTGCCCACGGGCGAGATCGAGTGGACGGTCTCGGTGCCGGGCCGACACGAAACGGTGCTCGGCGGAGTCGGCCCGCGGTCCACGCCCGCGATCGCAGGGGGGGTCGTTTACACGACCGGCGCGACAGGCTGGCTCCACGCCGTCGACGGCCCGACCGGCCGCGTGCTCTGGAAGAAAAATGTGCTCGACGATCTCGATGTCGATCCGGCGGCGGACGCCGCGGCGATCGCGTGGGGACGGGCGGGATCGCCCCTGGTCGCGGGGTCGCTCGTGATCGTGCCGGGCGGCGGGCCACGGCGCACGGGGGGCGCCGTCTCGCTCGTGGCCTACGACCGCGACACGGGCGAACGCCGCTGGACCGGCGGCGACCAGCAGATCAGTTACGTCTCGCCCGAGATGGTGTCGTGGGATGGACGCGAGGTTCTGCTCACCGTCAACGAGTCGAGTGTCGCGGGCCACGATCCCGCCGATGGCCGGGAACTCTGGCGATTCGACTGGCCCGGCCATTCCAACTCCGACGCCACCTGCTCGCAGGCCCACGTGCTCGAAGGCGGCCGGATCTTCATCTCGAAGGGCTACGGCGTGGGGGCCGCGGTCTTCGAACGGCAGCCGGGCGAACCGGTGGCGTTCAAGCCGGTCTGGCAGCAGCCCGGCAGCCTCAAGACCAAGTTCACCAACGTCGTGATTCACAACGGCCACGCCTACGGTCTTTCCGACGGCATTCTCGAGTGCGTGTCGCTCGCCGACGGCAAGCGGCGGTGGAAGGGGGGGCGCTACGGTCAGGGGCAGGTGCTGCGGGTGGGAGACTGGCTGCTCGTGCAGGCCGAGTCGGGCGAGGTCGTGCTCGCGGAGTGTGCGCCGCAGAAGCATGTCGTCCGCGGCCGGCTCGCGGCCCTCGACGGCCAGACCTGGAACACCCTCTGCCTGTCGGGCGACCGGCTGCTGGTTCGCAATGCGGAGGAGGCCGCCTGTTACCTGATTCCGCTGGCCGCCCCGAGAGACGGTCCATGAGCGAACCCGTGAGCCGTGGCGATCTCGTCGGCCGGACGGTGCTGGTGACGGGCTCGACCCGGGGCATCGGCCTCGCGGTGGCGCTCGAGCTCGCCGCCGCGGGGGCGTTGGTGGCCGTGCATGGTCGGTCGGCGCACGGTGCGGCCGACGTGGCCGCGCGGCTCTCATCGCTGGGGCGGCATGCCGGGACATTCCCCGCCGATCTCGCGGAGCCCCGGGCCGCGGAGCGGCTGGTGGCCGAGGTCACCGGGAGCCTTCCCGCCATCGACGCCGTCGTGCTCGTGGCCGGAGTCGACGTGCTCACCGGCGCCGCGGCGAAGTGGGGCTTTCAGCAGAAGCTCGACGCCCTGCTCGCGGTGGACGTGGCGGCCACGATGACGCTGACCCGTGGGTTTGGCCGTTGGATGGCCGAACGCGACGGCGGGTCGATCGTGACGATCGGCTGGGATCAGGCGGCCGTCGGCATGGAGGGAGACAGCGGCGAGCTGTTTGCAGCCGCGAAGGGGGCCGTGATGGCGTTCACGAAGAGCGCGGCGCGGTCGTTGGGCCCGAAGGTCCGGGTCAACTGCGTGGCTCCCGGCTGGATCAAGACGGCGTGGGGGGAGCATGCAAGCGCCGAGTGGCAGCGGCGGGCGACCCGCGAGAGCATGCTGGGCCGCTGGGGCGATCCCGAGGATATCGCGCATGCGGTGCACTTCCTCGTCTCGCCGGCCGCGGCATTCGTGACAGGGCAGGTGCTCCCGGTCAACGGCGGCTTCCGGCGCGCGTGAAGCCGGTCGCCTTTCCGGTGGCAGCCAGCAGAACGTGCCTCGCGGAGGTCGGGGGTGCCCATGCCCCGTCGCCGGACGTTCGCTACGGGCATCCCGGCCCTCCGCTCACTCGGATGCAGACGGCGCTTCGCAATCCTTGCTTCGCTTGTCTGCATACGCCGGCTCGCGGGGCATGGGCACCCCCTCCCGTGACCCGGTTTGGCAAGCGGGCACGCAAACGCCTCGCTGGCCACGATCATCCGCGTGACGATCCCCGGCCCGAAAACAACCAGCCGGAAAATCAGCCCTCACAACCGCAACAGTCGAAGCAGGAAGCGACGTCAGAAGGTCACCACGGGGCCTGTTCGGCCGTCGTCGCGCGGGGGCTGATCGGCCGCCTGCTTCGCCACGTCGTCGTCGAGCATGGCCACGAGGCGGGCATGGTGCGGGATGCCCGCCGCTTCGAGGAAGTTGGCGAGCAGCCGGAATCCATGCCGCGTGAGGATCGACTCGGGATGAAACTGCACGCCGCAGATCGTGTGGGCCTCGTCGGCGAGCGCCATGATCGTGCCGGAGTCGTCGCGGGCAGTCGCCGTGAGCGACGCGGGGAGCGTCGCCGCCTCGACGACGAGCGAGTGGTAGCGGCAGGCCGTCATCGGGCTGGGGATGCCGGAGAAGAGGTTGACGCCGTCATGGTGCACCGCGGCGGTGCGGCCGTGCATCGGCCGGGGGGCCCGGACGATCCGCCCGCCCAGCGCGGCGGCGATCACCTGGTGGCCGAGGCAGACGCCCAGCATCGGCACCCGGCCGTGGGCGGCCCTGACCAGTTCGAGCGAGCAGCCGGCCTCCGCGGGCGTGCAGGGGCCCGGGGAGATCACGATCGCCGCCGGAGCGAGCCGCAGGATGTCGGCGGCGGTCGCGGCATGGCTCGGCACCACGATCGCGTCCACGCCGAGCAGGTGAAAATGCCGCGCGAGGTTGAAGACGAAACTGTCGCGGTTGTCGAGCACGACGATCATGCAGGGGGCCTTTCACCGATTCGCAGGCTGTCGAGCGCGCGGAGCATGCCTTCGGCCTTGTGGAGCGACTCGGCGTATTCCGCCGCGGGATCACTCGCGGCCGTGATGCCGCCGCCCGCGGAGAAGGTGATCGATCCCGGTGCGATCACGAGCGTGCGGATCATGAGATTGAAGTCGGCCGTGCCATCGAAGCCCAAGTAGCCGAGGGAGCCGCAGTAGCAGCCGCGGGCCACGCCCTCGAGCGACGAGATGATCTCGCAGGCCCGGTGTTTCGGGGCGCCCGAGATGCTGCCTCCGGGGATCGCCGCTTCCAGGGCATCGATCGCCCCCAGGCCCGGCCGCAGCCGGCCGGCCACGATCGAGACGAGGTGCTGCACAAACCGGTAGCGCTCCAGCCGGCAGAGCGCCTCGACGCGGACGCTCCCGGGGGTGCAGACGCGGGCGAGGTCGTTTCGCAGGAGATCCACGATCATCACGTTTTCCGCGCGGTCCTTGTCGCTGGCCTCGAGTTCGACGCCGGCGTAGAGATCGGCCTCGGGGCTGGCGATCATCCGCCGCGTGCCCTTGATCGGATGGGTGCGGACGACCCCCCGGCAGACTTGCAGAAACCGCTCCGGCGACATGCTCGCCACCTGGATGCCGCCGGCGTCGAGGTAGCCTGCGAAGGGGGCCGGGTTGACGCTGCGGGCGTGCAGGTAGGCCTCGACCGGATCGGCGTCGGCCGTGGCGGAGAACCGCTGGGCGAGGTTGGCCTGGAAAATGTCGCCGGCGTGCACGAGTTCGATGCCCGCGCGGACCATCTCCAGGTAGCTCTCGCGGGAATGTGTCGAGCGAACCTGCGGATGGCCGGGGAGGGGATGGCCTCCCGGGGCGTGAAGCGCTGCCGCGGCGGCCCGCCCGCGGCTCGCCGTCGCAGGTTCCGCGACACATGCGGTGAGCCGCTCGGTGGCCCGCCGCAGCCGCTCGACCGGACCGCGGGCGGGCACGCCCTGGGAGATGAACCAGCCCCGACCGAGGTCGTGGTCGTAGGCGAAGACGAGATCGTAGACGTGGAGCGAAATCACCGGCTCGGCGCCCGCCGCGGGGGGCGGCTCCAGGCCGAGCCGCGAGAGCCCGCATTCATAGGAGAAGAGACCGGCCGCGCCCCCTTGAAACGGCGGCAGGCCTGGAATCGTGGGGCAGGCCAGATCGGCCAGCAGGGTCCGCGTGGCGGCGAAGGTGGCGGCGATGTCGTCGCTGGTCGCGGACCAGTCGCCGGAGCGATCGACCTGCCATGAATGAATCGGATCGGCGGCAACGAAGGAAAAGCGGCCGAGCCGCAGCGGACGCAGGCCGTTCACCCCCCGGACGGCGGCTTGATCGGGCTGCGTCCGGTCGATCCGGCCGCTGTCCGCCGGGCCGCCATCGACCTGCACGCCATCGAGCTGGGCGCCATCGATTTGGGCGCTGTCCAGGAAGATCGCGTGAGGAAGCCGGGCGGCATGGCGGAAGACATCGACCGGAGTCAGGCCCGCGGCCGCCTCGGCCACCACGGCGCCCGACGCGGTCGCCCAGTGCCCGGCGATCCACGGATGGTCGATGTCCGCGCGGGCCGAAGGGCCGCCCGGCAATGAAGAGGGATCGTCGTGGCTCATGATGCCGTCAGAGGTTCCGTGGAGGTTGCGGGGCGTTCCGGCTGCGCCGACGTCTCGGCCGCGCGTGCGGCGGCCCGCGAGGGTCCGTGGCCGATCTCGGGCTGCGTGAGGTGGCCCCAGTCGAGGGCCTGGTCCTGGCGGTAGTCCTTCCCGAGGGTCAGGGCCGTCGCCGCCTTCGCCATCTCGTAACCGAGGTAAAAGGCATGGCCGGGATCGACGTCGGTCCGTCCGGCGGCCCCGAGTCGCTCGAAGAGCAGAAAGGGATCGCGGGATTCGAGGTGGAGTCCGGCGCCGACCAGATGAATCAGGCCACCCTCGGCGAAGATCCGGAAGTTGGGGTCGCGGATCGCGGCGGCAAGCTGGCCGAGCACCTCGGGGCCGTGCTCGTGGGGCTTGCCTCCGCGGAGCGTGACGAGCCGGGGCTCGACGTGCTTCGGCAGCGTGCGGTTGGTGACGGCGTGCCATGCGAGGGCCCGGGCCAGCGCGCACTCCTTGACGCTGTTCTGCGCCCAGTGGATCACCTCGGTCGTGAGCACGGAGCGGATGCCGACCTCCTGGCAGAAGCCGATCAGCAGCGTGTTGATGCCGGCCGAATCGACGTCGGTGAGTTCGGTGAGATTGCCGATCCCCATCATCATCCCGGCATCCGGGTAGCGTTTGCGGATGTCGAGATAGCGGCCCAGGCTCTCCGCAAACCCGAAGCCGATCGGCTCGAGCACGGGATCGAGGCGAAAGGGCACGCCGGCCCGCGTGAGCCGGTCGATCGTGTCGTCGAAGCCCTCGAGCGTGGACGGCACGTCGGGCACGACCACGACCTCGCAGCCCCAGTCGGCCGCGGCGGCGGCGTTCGTCGAGTTGACCGAGAGCACGAGACTCGCTCCGGCCGTGGTCGCCGCCGCGACCTCACGGGGATCGAAGCTGTCGATCGACACCCGAAACCCCTCGGCCACGAGCATCCGCACGACGTCGCCCACGCCGCCCCAGACGCTGCCCGGGTCGCAGCCCACGTCGATCCGATCGGCGCCATCGGCCGCGAGGCGACGGGCCTCGGCCAGGATCGCCGCAGCCGCCAGCCGCGGGGCGTGGTTGATCTCGGCGATGATTTCGATGTCGTGGCGGCCGTAGCCGGCGAGGTCCTGGGACTGCTGGCCGAAAAACTCGTCGAGTGCCCGCAGGTCGGCCGGGCCGCGTTCCACGGGGAGGTTCGTCACTCCGGCGAAGGCGTCGAGCGGGCCCTGGCAGTTTCCCGGGATCACGATCCTGGTCGCGGTTTCCGGCACGGCGAGTCGCTTGGCGATCCAGGGAGTGGGCATGAGCGCCGCCACGGTGATGGGCATCACCTGCACCGAATAGTCGAAGCCGACCCGCGTCGAAACCCCTTCCAGCATCCGCCGCAGCGATGGCTCGGCGAGCCGTCCGGTGACGAAATGGATGTGGGGTCGTGCGGCGGTCACGGGCTGGGCTCGTGGTGCGGGGGGCTTCCGAGTTTATCATGTGGGAATCCCCTCTCCGGCGGCCGCAGCATGATCATCGAAGGCATCGTCACCACCACCCATCCGGACGGCGGCATGCACGTCGCGGCGATGGGTCCGGCCGTGGACGCGGGCGAACGGCTGACCGGTCGGATCACGCGGCTCGTGCTTCGGCCCTTTGCGACGAGCCACACCGCCGCGAATCTCGCCCGGGTGCCGGCCGGCGTCTTCCACCTGACCGACGACGTGCTCCTGCTGGCCCGGATCGTGGCTGGGGGGCTCGAGGGCGGGCTTTCGTCGCGGCCGGCGGATCGCGTGCCGGGTCGGGTGCTCGTCGATGCCTGTCAGGCGTGGGAGTTTTCCATCGAGGCCGCCGACGTCTCCGGGCCCCGCGCCGAACTCTCGGCCCGCGTCGTGGCGGTTCATGGGGGCCGGCCGTTCATCGGCTTCAACCGTGCCGCCCACGCCGTCGTGGAGGCGGCAATCCTCGTCACGCGGCTCCACATCCTCGGGCAAAACGAGATCCGCAACAGGCTCGCCGACCTTCGCGTGCTCGTCGAGAAGACCGGCGGCCCCCGGGAGCACGAGGCCTTCATGATCCTCGCCGAACGGGTGGAAACGGGATGACCACGGGGGCCTGCGGCCGGACGGCTCGCGGGTATATTCAGCGAACATGCCCTTCGACGAACCAGCGCCGACATCCCCTTTCAACGCCGTCGAGGTGCGGGCCCCGGCGCGGCTGCACATCGGCATGTTGTCGTTCGGCACACCGGGCACCCGCTGGTTCGGAGGCGTCGGGGCGATGCTCGACCGGCCCGCCGTGCAGGTGCGAATCCGCCGCGCGGCGAGGCTGGAGGCCCGCGGACTGCACGCGGAACGCGCCGCCCGCTTCGCGCAGCAGTGTGCCGCGTACTGGAACCTCGGCGACGTCGGCTGTGCGATCGAGGTGGTCGCCGCCCCCATGTCGCACGTCGGCCTCGGCAGTGGCACACAACTCGGCCTGGCGGTGGCCGCGGGCATGCGGCACCTCTTTCGCATGGGGACGGAGGCGAGCCTGCCTCCGGCGGTCCCTCATCCGGTTCAGGGTGAACTGCATCCCTCCGAGGATGATTGGCTCTTTGACGTGCGGGACGCGCTCGAACTTGCCCGCGCGGTCGGCCGCGGCCGGCGGTCGTGCGTGGGTGTCTATGGATTCAGCCGCGGTGGCCTGATCGTCGAGGCGGGCCGGATGGTGCGGGACGCCGCCGGCCCCGAGGACGACGCGACCCGTGACTTCTCCCCCATGGTCTCGCGGGCCCGTCTGCCGTCGGCGTGGCGGTGTGTGCTGCTGATCGCCCGGGATGCGGCCGGCCTGTCGGGCGATGCCGAGCGGGCGGCCTTCAAGCGGCTGCCCCCGGTCCCGCGGGAGATCACGGCCGAACTGTCGCGGATCGCGTTGCTGGAAATGCTGCCGGCAGCCGTGGAGGGCCATTTCATCGAGTTCTCGCTCGCGGTGAGAAACTACGGCGTCCTCGCCGGGGCGCCCTTCGCGCCCGAATCGAAGAATCTGCCCTACGCCCAGGCGACGGCCGATCTCGTCGAACTGCTCGGCGAACTCGGCTACCCCGGCTCCACGCAGTCGAGCTGGGGGCCGGCCGTGATGGCCTGCTGCGAGTCGCTCGAGAAGGCCGGCGCCCTCGTCGATCGGCTCGAATCGTTGGGGCTGAGCGATCATCACGACATCGTGATCGCCCGCTTCGACTCCCAGGGCGCCGTGCTCCGCGTGATCGAATGACGGCCCGTCAGGCGGGCTGCACGGCGAGACCATAATCGGTCAGCGCCTGGCGGAGCTTCGCGACCAGCGATGGCTCCAGCGGCACCAGCGGCAGCCTGATTTCGCCGGTGTCGCGGCCGACCATCGCCATCGCCGCCTTGATCGGGATCGGGTTGCTGGCGAGGCCGAGCAGGTCGCGGCAGAGTGAAAAGAGCTTCATGTGCAAGGCCCGGGCCTCGGACAGATTGCCCGCCCCGAAGGCGTCGCAGAGCGCCTTCATGTCTCCCGGCACGAGGTTGCCGACGACCGAGATCACGCCGCGGCCGCCGATGGCCAGGAGCGGCAGCGTCATGCTGTCGTCGCCGGAGAGCACCGTCAGATCGGTGGCGGCGAGCACCTGCGATGCCTGGTCCATCGCGCCGGTCGCCTCCTTGAGCATGGCGATGCCGGGCAGTTCGGCGAGGCGGATGATCGTCTCGGGCTCGATGTTGCGGCCCGTCCGCGCCGGGATGTTGTAGACGCAGATCGGGATCTCGACGGCCTCGGCCAGCGCCTTGAAGTGTTCGTAGATGCCCTGCTGGGTGGGGCGGTTGTAGTAGGGGCCGACGACGAGCGCGGCATCCGCGCCCGCCTTCGCGGCAAACTTCGTGAGCCGCACGGCCTCGGCCGTGGAGTTGGAGCCGGTGCCGGGCATCACGAGAAGCCTGCCCGCCGCCGCGGCGATGCTCTCGGCGATCACCCGTTCGTGCTCGTCATGGGTGAGGGTCGGCGACTCGCCGGTGGTGCCGACGGGACAGATGCAGGTGGCGCCGGCCTCGGCCAGGAAGTCGATCTGCTCCTTCAGGCGGGCGGAGTCGAGCTTGCCGTCGCGAAACGGCGTGACGATGGCGACGGAGAGACCGGCGAACTTCTCGGCGCGGGTGGGCATCGGGGCGATCCTGGGAAACATGGCTGGCGGGCACGGCCGCCGGTCGGAAGCCGGCACGCTTGCCGGTTTCTGGGGCGGGCGCGAGAATATGGTTTTTCCCGAAGAGCGGCAAACCCGGTTGGCGACCGTCCAGAGATGGCGAAGAACAATCGACCACCTGCCGACGTCGCCCGGCCCCGGCTGCGGATGGGAACGCCCCGGCCGGGTGCCATCGACGCGGCCGAGCGGATCGTCGCGTCGGGCGGTTGCCCGGCGACGATCGGCGTGGTGCTCGGCACCGGACTGGGCGGCCTTGCCGACCGGCTCACGGGTCGGTGGGCGATGCCCTCGACCGAGTCCGGCTGGCTCGCCAAATCGACGGCCCTGGGGCATGCGGGCCGGATCGTCTGCGGCTCGCTCCGCGGGGTGCCCGTCGTGATGCTCCAGGGTCGCGTGCACGGTTACGAGGGCTTTTCCCCCGAAACGCTCACCCGCGGCGTGGAACTGCTCGCGGCGCTCGGTGCATCGCAGGTCCTGCTCACCAACGCGTCGGGTGGCCTCGAGCCCGACATGGTGAGCGGTGAGCTCGTGGTCGTCACCGACCACATCGACCTCGTCCGCCGGCCGTGGGGCGGGTGCCTCGAGCCCGACGAGACGGCCGCAGCCGAACCGACCGCCTTCTACGATCCAGCCCTCGTCGATCTCGCGCTCGGGGCCGCGCGGCGGGTCGATGCGATCGCCCGCAAGGGCGTGTATGCGTTTCTCTCCGGGCCGAGCTACGAAACCCGCGCGGAATACCGGATGCTGCGGCGGCTCGGCGCCGATGTCGTCGGCATGTCCACCGTGCCGGAGGTGGTGGCCGCCGGGCGGATGGGCCTCGATGTCGTGGTCTGCTCGGTGGTGACCAACGTCGCCCGGCCCGATGCGCCGACCATGGCCGCAACCGACGCGGAGGATGTCTACAAGATGGCGGCCGACGCGGCCGAGGGCGTCTGGGCGATCCTGGAATCGCTCGCGGCACGTGCGGCGGGGCGGCCATGCGTATCCTGCTGACCAACGACGACGGCATCGAGGCGCCCGGGCTTGCGGCCCTGCGCATCGCGGCGGCCGGTCTCGGCGGCGAGCTCGTGACCGTCGCTCCGGCGGAATGCCACTCGGGCTGCGGCCATCGGGTCACGACCGATCGGGCGATCCGGGTGGACGAACTCTCGCCCGGCCGATTCCGCGTGGCGGGCACGCCGGCTGACTGCGTGCGGATCGGCCTGGCCCAACTCGTGCCCGACGCGGCGCTGGTGTTGTCGGGCATCAACGCCGGTGGCAATCTCGGCGCCGACGTCCATCACTCCGGCACCGTGGCGGCGGCCCGCGAGGCGGCCCTGCACGGGCGGCCCGCGGTGGCGGCGTCGCACTACCACCGCCGCGGCACGACGATCGACTGGGACCGCGCGGCGGGCTGGTTGGCGGAGATCCTCGCGACGCTCCGCGACCGGGGCTCTGTGGCGGGGGAGTTCTGGAACATCAACCTGCCCGATCTCCCGGCCACCGCGGCCGCGCCGCGGGTGGTGGAGTGCGCGATCGACGCGTCGCCCTTTGGTCTCGGTTACCGGGCCACCGACGCCGGCTGGAGCTACGACTCGAGTTATCACGAGAGACCGCGGGTGGCCGGTGGCGACGTTGACGTCTGTTTCGGCGGTGCGATCGCCGTGTCGCGGGTGCGGACGGTGTGAGCCCAAGCGGACGCCACGGCTCCGCGTCCGGAAGCCCACGCGACCGCGGGGAGCGGCTTCACACGAGCGGGAATCGTGCGGCCCCCGGGATCCGCGAGGATCAAGCTGCCGTGAACTCGGCGAGATCGGCGTCGAAGACGCGGACCTGCGCCCACTCCGTCGCGTTTTCCGCGATGAAGATCTCGTGACGCTCGGCTGTCTGGTAGGCGTCGTGTGCGGCGTGCGATTCGAACACGATCGTGAGGGCCACGTCGTAGTCGCGGTCGTTCACCTGCCGGTCATACACGGTCGCGCAGGTGCCGACCGAGAAGGAAACGGTGCCGGGGTGCCCAGTGAGATGGGTGCGGCAGGCGGCGACGAGTCGTGCCGCGGCCTCGGGCGAGCGTTTTTTGAGCGTGAAGTAGACGGCGTGCGAGAGCACGTTGGCATCCTTTCGCGTGGCGGGAAGCGGCGGCCGCGTGTCAGGCGGGGTTTGAATCCCGGGCGGCCTGCACCGGGGCCGGGTCGGGCGTGGGGCTCGATTCGCCGGCCCGCCTGGGCGTGGCCGGGCCGATGATCTCAACCACCTCGGTGTCGTCGAGCATCTCCCTGGTCTCGAGGGCGTTGGCGAGCCGGTCGAGCTTGTCGCGGTTGTCGGTGAGAAGCTTCGTCGCCCGCACCGCCGCCTCGCCCAGGACCCGGAAGACCTCTTCGTCGATGATCTGCGCGGTGCGTTCGCTGAACTCGCGCTGCTCGTAGACGTCGCGGCCGAGGAAGGGATGCTCGTTGGAGGTGGAGCAGGCCACCGGGCCCACCCGCTCGCTCATGCCCCAGGTGGCGACCATCTTCCGCGCGATCCGCGTGGCCTGCATGAGGTCGTTTTCGGCCCCGGCGGAGTATTCGCCGAAGACGAGCTTCTCCGCGGCGCGGCCGGCGAGGATGAACGTGATCCGGTTGGTGAGGTCCGATTCGCCGATGTTCATCCGGTCTTCCTCGGGCACCAGTTGCGTGACGCCGAGGGCGCGGCCCCGGGGAATGATCGTGACCTTGTGGAGCTTGTCCACGCCCGGCAGCAGCCAGGCGCCCAGCGCATGGCCCGCCTCGTGGTAGGCCGTCATCGTCTTCTCGCGGCCGGCGAGCACTTCCTCCCGCTTCGGGCCCATCAGCACCTTGTCGCGGGCGTAGTCGAAGTCGGAGGAATCGACGGCGTTCTTGTCGTGCCGCGTGGCCCACAGGGCGGCCTCGTTGACGAGGTTGCGGATGTCGGCGCCGGTCAGGCCCACCGTCCCGCCGGCAAGGCGGTCGAGATCCACGTCGGCGGCCAGCGGCACGTTGCGGGTGTGCACCTTGAAAAGCGCGAGCCGCGCCTTCTGGTTGGGGCGATCGAC
>SXHR01000238.1:0-10979 GCA_005773625.1 Planctomycetaceae bacterium
CGATCCTGAGTTCGTCGAGACCGCGCCCGAGCGCGACCTCGACACTGACGACATGTTCGGCGCCCCACCGGCCGCCATCACGGCGGCCGTCGAAGATGCCCACTCGCCGACACCCGGGCCACCGTTGGGCCGGAGGGCTTTGGGCCGCAAGGCGATCGAGCGAACCGCCGCGCCGGCCGAATCAGGCCGCGGGAGGGGGTGCCCATGCCCCGCGAGCCGGCGTATGCAGACAAGCGAAGCAAGGACTGCGCAGCGCCGTCTGCATCCGAGTGAGCGGAGGGCACGATGCCCGCAGCGAACGTCCGGCGACGGGGCGTGGGCACCCCCGACCCACGCAACGGGTGACTTCCGCCACCCTCGAAAAAATGCGGCTGTCGAACCGCGGCCAGGGCGTGAGCAGCGAGCTCATTGGCCAGTTGCACGTGCATGACGTGCTCGATGCTCCCCGCGCCAGCGTCCCGCTGGCGGCGCTGAAACATCGCTCACGAACCACCGGCCCCGTTCGTCACTCCACCTTCATCCAGAAGGGGGCGGCCGCAAACCAGGCGATCGTCGAGACGAGCATGATCGCCTTCACCGTGTCGAGCGGGAAAGCCGGCGACGCTCCCTGACCTGCGGCGATGGATTGAATCATGAACACTGCCGGCGGCACGATCGTGCCGGCCAGCGCGAGGAGCCCGACCGTTGTGGCGGCCATCTTCATGGTGTGATGTCTCCTTGGCTCAGGGGTTCAGACGCGTACCGGAATGGCCTCGCGGGCGGCCATCTTCGAGAGCACGATGTAAATGAGGCCGCAGGCGATCGTGCAGGGCAACGGCAGGTACGAGGCAAACACCCCCTGCGTCTTGTAGAGCCACATCGCCACGGCCACCGGCACGAGCCACGCCATCAAAACGCTGACATTGAACGCCGAGCCGCTGCGTTCGGCCGGATCCCGCGGAATGCCGAACGTGTCGGCGAAGAAGTGATCCACCACGATGATTCCGCCGATCGGGGCGAGGATCGTGCCGTAGATGCCCACGAAGTCGAGCAGGTTCATCGCAAAGGCGGGGAAAATGCCCGCCGCAATGCAAAGTCCGCCCGCCAGCATCGTGGCCGCGGCGCGACCGATGCCCGGGATCATCGCCTGGAAGGCCAGGCCGGCCCGGTAGATCGTGGGGTTGGCCGTCGTCCAGCCGGCAATGATCACACAGATGAGGCCGGCCCGGCCGACGGCGTCATTCACCATCGTGCCGGGATCCTTGCCCACCTGCGGATCGACACCATGCCGTCGCACCCAATAGATGAGCAGCAGGGCCGCGCAGATCCACGCGATATAGTGCCCGAGAAACATCCCCGAACCGCTCGCCCAGCCGGCACTGGGCTTCCTGGCAAACCGCAGCACCGAGAGGTCGGCCATGCCGATGTGCATCGCCGCGTTGCAGAACCAGGCGAAGAACACGATGCCGAGGAAGGAGATCGATTGCTGCGTGCCCTCGGCCGGAGTCAGGAGGGCCCAGAGATCGGCCGTGCCGAGCCGGCCGAGCGTGACCATCGCGCAGGCCACGAACACGAGAAACATCCAGGGTGCGGCGTAGTGCCCCACCTGGGCGACCACGCCGTAGCCCTTGAGCGCCACGAGCGTCATCGCCAACCCGATCACGACGCAGGAGACGATCCAGGCCGGACCGGTCGGCATGGTGGACTGGAAGGTCGGCATCTCGATCGTGCCGGCGGGAAAAAACGGTCCCACCGCCGTGGCCGAGACCGTGATCATCGAGCCGGCGAGAAAACAGAAAAGCAGGCCATTGGCCAGGTTGTAGAGCTTCACCAGCAGGCCACCGGCAATCTTTTCCAGCTTGTAATAAAGCGTGAGCCGCTCGTCGCAGGCGATCGCGGCGGTGAGATACCGCCAGGTGAGCACGGCCAGGAGATTGCCGATGAACAGGCCGACGAGAAGGCTGAAGGCGTCGGCGCCCCACTTCACGAACAGCGGGCCGATCATGAACTCGGTGCCGGCGGTATGTTCGCCGGCATACATGCCCCAGAAGGCGCTGGGCCCCTTGAGGGCCTTCTGTGGCACCCGCCGCCGTTCATACTCGGAACCCGCGTCGTGCTCGAGTTCCTCGACGTCCTTCATCAGTTCGCTCATGTCCGCTTCCCCGTGACGAGTTTCTCGTACTTCCGCACGTCGTCGAGCCAAGCCTCGCCGACCGGCACGTTCCTGGCGTGGCAGTAGTGGTCCCAGACCGCCCCGAAGGGCAGGCTCTTGGCCTCCTCCTGCAAGGCGAGCCGGGCCGTGAGGTCGCCCTCCTTCTCGGCCTTGCGGATCGCCGGCGGCTCCAGCAGCGCGATCAAAAGCGCGCGGAGCATGTTTCGCGTGCCGATCGCCCAGGCGGCGATCCGGTTGATGCTCGCGTCGAAATAGTCGAGGCCGATGTGCACCCGCGACGGGTCGCCGCAGGCGACGATCTCGCGGGCGATCGCCAGGAGGTCGTCGGTCAGCGTCACCACGTGATCGCTGTCCCAGCGAACGCCGCGGCTCACATGCAGGAGGATTTCCGGCAGGTAGACAAGCACGCTCGAGATCTTGTCGGAGATGCTCTCGGTGGGGTGGTAGTGGCCCGCATCGAGGCAGAGCAGTTTCTTTCGCGTGACGCAGTAGCCCAGGTAAAACTCACTCGATCCGACCGTGCAGCTCTCGCTGCCGATCCCGAAGAGCTTCGGCTCGACCGCGTCGAGGTTGTATTTCGGGGAGAGCGGCTTCTCGAACACGGCGTCAAGCGATTCGGCCAGACGCTCGCGCGGCGCGAGCCGGTCGGCGGGCGTGTCTTTGAAGCCGTCCGGCACCCAGACATTCGTCACGCAGGGGGTGCCCAGCGCCTTGCCCATCGCCGCGCCGATCTCGCGCGAACGGCGGCAGTGCTCGATCCAAAACTTGCGGATTCCACGGTCGGCATGGGAGAGGGTGAAGCCGTCGGCGGCCTTGGGGTGCGAAAAGCAGGTCGGGTTGAAGTCGAGCCCCACCCCGCGGCTCTTGGCCCACGAGATCCAGTTGGCGAAGTGCGCGGCGTCGATCTGGTCGCGATCGACCTTCTTGCCGCCGAACTCGCCATAGAAGGCATGGAGATTGAGCCGGTGCTTCCCCGGAATGACCGCGAGCGCCGCGTCGAGGTCGCCTCGCAACTCGTCCGGCGTGCGGGCCCGGCCGGGATAGTTGCCGGTGACGGCGAGTCCGCCGCCCACCGTGCCGCCCTGGTTCTCGAATCCGCCCACGTCGTCTCCCTGCCAGCAATGGAGCGAGACGGGAATCTTCGCGAGGGCCGCGCACGCCTTCTCGACGTTGACGCCGAGGGCGTCGTACCGCTCACGGGCGAGTTTGTAGGAGGCCTCGATCTGTTTCGCTGTGGGCATGCGTGCTCGCTCGGGGGGGTCGGGTGTCCTGAACGTCGTCGAGTGTCGTGAACAAGGATCGGAACCGCCGCAGCCGTTCATCCCGCCTGCCCTGCGACCCGCGGCATGATTCTGCCTTCAAGCGGGTGAAAATCCAACGGCACCCCGCCCAGACCGCTCATGGGCCGCAGTCCCGGCACGGGGGCAATCGGTCGGCTGACCGCTCGTTTTCGCCTCGGGCCGGCAGGGGGCCCCCCGAAGGTCCCGGAATCTTTGGTTCTCCGGCGGATGAATCGCCTTGCGACCGGGAGGGGATGATTGTGGTATCGCCACCGACCGGGCTATTCTCGAAGGATCCCGTGGCAGGCAGACCTTGGAACAGGTCTGCCTGGGCACGACGCGACGACCATCCACCGCGGAAAACCCCGGCGTTTCCCCCGATCGATCGAGTGGGCAGGCGTCATGGATGACTTTGTCCGCGGACAGCCAGAGAGATGCCGATCTCCCTGGTGCACCCTCCCGGGCGTGTGTGGCACATGATCATCCGGTCGCCGTTCATCCCGTGGGTCGCCGTGCTCGTCACGCTGGCGGCGTCCGCCGGCCGCGCCGATCCCGCGCTGGCGGCGTCCGCCGGCCGCGCCGATCCCGCGCTGCCCGAGGAGTCCACCAGCACCGCCACCGGGATGTCGTTCGTGCTCGTGCCGGCCGGGGAGTTCGAGATGGGTTCGCCGCCAGGGGAGCGTGGCCGTCAGCCGGACGAGACGCCGCGACGAATCACGATCACGCGGCCGTTCTATCTCGGAGTGCACGAGGTCACGCAGGACGAATACGCGGAGGTCATGGAGCGGAACCCCTCCTCGTTCGCGGCCACGGGCGAGGGGAGGGAGCGGGTCGCCGGGCGGGAGACGGGGCGTCACCCCGCGGAGCGGATTTCCTGCTTCGACGCGATCGAGTTCTGCAATCGGCTGGGCGCGAGGGACGGCTACGCCCCCGCCTACCGGCTCGACGACGTGGGGCGTCGCGAGGATGGGTCGATCGAGCGGGCCGACGTGGTCGTGCTCGGCGGCGACGGCTACCGGCTGCCGACCGAGGCAGAATGGGAATACGCCTGCCGGGCCGGGACCACGACGCCATTCCACTATGGCGACCTGACCGGGCGGAAGGACGCGAACTGCCAGCCGTCGATGGAGGCAGGAATGTACGGCGAGCAAAAGCCTTGGCAGGACCTCGCCCGGACTGCGGCCGTGGGATCCTATCCGGCGAATGCCTGGGGCCTGCATGACATGCATGGCAACGTGGCCGAGTGGTGCTGGGAGTGGTCCGGGGAACGGCCCGCCGCCGCCCTCCCGGGGCCGCGGGGAGGAGACCACGAACTGGCCCGCGGCGGCTCGTGGCTCACCAACGAACTCCGCTGCCGAGCGGCCAGCCGGTTCTTCCGTGTCCCCGGCGAGCGGTCCTATGAAACGGGCTTCCGTGTGGCCCGCACCCCTTCGCCATGAGGTCGCCACCGCGGACGAAGGGTCGCCGGGCCGCCGGGCCGCTGCTGACGCTGGTCGCCGTGGTCGTGACGGCCCGGTGCGCTGATTGCCGCTGCGAGGAGGATGTGTCCTGGTCCTTCAAGGATCACAACCTCGTGTTCGTGAGCTTTGACGCCCTCCAGGCCGCCCATGTCGGCTGCCTGGGCAACCCGCGCACGGTGACGCCCACGATCGATTCGCTGGCGCGTGAGGGGGTGAGTTTCACGCAGGCGCGGGCGGTGGCGTCGTGGACGGTGCCCTCGACGATGTCGTGGTTCACCGGCGTCTATCCCTCCGAGCACCGGATGACGAACAAGTTCGCGGCTTACGGCCCCAACGAGCGGCGACTGGCCACCCTCAGGGAGCGGGCCCCGCAGCTCGCCACGCTGGCCGAAGTCCTCCGCGGTGCCGGCTACGCCACGGGCGGATTCACCGGCAACGCGGGCGTGAGCGGCGGCTTCGGCTACGAGCAGGGCTTCGACGTCTACTTCCACGAGAAGAACACGTTCGGCAGCCTGGAGCGGAGCGTGCCCGAGGCCCTCGTCTGGCTGCGGGCCAATCGGCACCGCCGGTTCTTCCTGTTCCTGCACGGCTACGACGTGCATGGCCAGAGCATGCCCGCCGACGGCTACGACTACCGCTTCGTCGATCCCGACTACGACCGGCGGTTCACGGGCTCGGTGGTCGAACAGGAGATGCTGCGGGAGGAGGGGCTCGACCGGGGGCGGCTCACGCTCCGCGACGCCGACGTGCGGTTCTGGCGGGCGATCTACGACGAGAAGGTGAACCGCGCCGATGCCTGCTTCGGTCGCTTCCTCGAGGAGTTCGAGCGGCTCGGGCTCACCGACAAGACGGTGTTCGTGATCAGCTCGGATCACGGCACCGAGCTCTACGAGCACCGCCGGTTTGACCACGGCTTCACGCTCTACGACGAGCTGCTCCGGGTGCCGCTGGTCGTGCGGCTGCCCGGACCTGCCCGCGGCCGGGTCGTCACCGACAGGGTCAGCAGCATCGACGTGATGCCGACGATCATCGACCTTCTCGACGTCGATGCTCCCGCGGGGCTGCGGCGGCAGCTGCGGGGCACGAGCCTCGTGCCCGCGATGCGCGGCGAGCCGGCCCGCCGTGACTGCTTCGCCGAGACCGACTACCGGGAATACACCTACAAGCGGTGCATCGTCACGCCCGATGGCTGGAAGCTCGTGTGCACGATGGAGACCGGCGTCCGCGAACTCTTCGACCTCACTGCCGATCCCGGCGAAACCCGCGACCTCTCGGCGGCGGAGCCCGCACGGGTCGAGGAACTCCGCCGCCGGCTCTACGGCCGGTTCCGCGAGATCGGCGCCGACCTCGAGTCGCGGCCCTGGAGAGTGGGCCTCAATCCGGTCTACAGTTCGCAGGGCCGTGATCCGGCCCCCGCACCGTGAGGACCGCTCGAGATGCCACGTCCCGGGAATGCCATCGGCCGCGGCGACCTGCCCACGAAGCAGTGCCCCGTCTGCGGGAGGCCCTTCGCCTGGCGGAAGAAGTGGCGGCGCGACTGGGAACGCGTGATCTACTGCAGCGAACGCTGCCGGCGGCGTGGCTCCGGGGCGAAGAAGGAGACACCGTCATGACGGCCGGATCGCTCTGCCGCCGAGGTGCCGCTGATCGGACACGTCGCCGCGGAAGCCACGCGATAGACTCACCGGCATGAGCCAGAAACGACCGCCCCGCCACGAAGCCTTCGATGACGAGCGGAAGGCCGCCCGCTGGTGGCTCGACAACGTCTACGCCGGCGATGACGCCGTGCAGCTCACGCCCCGGGCCGTGATCACCGGGATGCTGATCGGCGGGCTGATGTCGGTGTCGAACCTCTACGTGGGCCTCAAGACCGGCTGGGGGCTCGGCGTCACGATCACCGCGAGCATCATCGCCTACGCCGTCTTCAAACTGCTCGAGCAGCTCGGCGCCCGTCCCTTCTCCACGCTCGAAAACTACACCATGAGCAGCGCCGCCAGCGCCGCGGGCTACATGTCGAGCGCGGGCCTCGTGTCGGCGATTCCCGCGCTCTACCTCACCACGGGCCGCATGCTCGAGTGGTGGGAGATCGGACTCTGGCTCGCCGCGCTCTCGATGCTCGGCGTGTTCATGGCGATCCCGCTCAAGCGGCAGCTGATCAACATCGACCAGCTTCCCTTTCCTTCCGGCATCGCCACCGCCGAGACGCTCACGAGCATGCACAGCGAGGGGGGAGAGGCGGTGGTGAAGGCCCGATCGCTCTTCGCGGCGGCCCTCCTCGGAGCCGTCGTGGCCCTGTGGCGGGATTTGGTCGGCGGCATCAAGGCGGTCGCCGGCTGGGCGATCCCGAGCGAGATCCCCTTCGGCCCCGGCGGCCTCGCCCGCGACCTGCTCACCAAATACACGATCGGCATCGAGGGCTCCCTGATCATGGTCGCCGCCGGGGCGATCATGGGGCTGCGGGTGGCCGCGTCGATGCTCGTGGGCTCGATCCTCTTCTACGGGATCATCGGCCCAATCCTGGTGGAGCGGGGCATCGCCCAGCCCGGCTACCGCGGCATCGTGTCGTGGGTGCTCTGGCCCTCCACGGCGATGATGGTGGCGTCGGGCCTCTTGTCCTTCGCGCTCAAGTGGAAGACCGTGCTGCGGGCCTTCGGGGGTCTCGGCCGGCTCGTCGGGGGCGCGGCGGCCGACCACCACGACGACCCGCTCGACCGCGTCGAGGTGCCGTCGAGCTGGTTCGTGGCCGGCACGCTCACCGCCGGCACCGCCTGCGTGATCCTCGGCCACTGGCTCTTCGACATCACCTGGTGGATGGGCATCCTCGCGGTGCTCGTCACGTTCTTCCTGTCGATCGTCGCGGCCCGGGCCACCGGCGAGACCGACATCACCCCGATCGGCGCGATGGGGAAGATCACGCAGCTGATGTACGGCGTGGTGGCCCCGCAGAACATCACCACGAATCTGATGACCGCCTCGATCACCTCGGGGGCGGCCTCCCACGCGGCCGACCTGCTCACCGACCTGAAGAGCGGCTACCTCCTCGGCGGCAATCCCCGGAAGCAGACGATTTCGCAGTTGTTCGGCGTGATCGCCGGCACGATCGTGTCGGTGCCGGCCTATCTCTTCGTGGTGCAGCGCGACCCGGCGAGGCTCGGCACCGAGGCGCTGCCCGCGCCGTCGGCGAAGGTCTGGGCGGGTGTCGCCGAACTGCTCGCCAAGGGGATCGACGCGCTGCCCGCAGGGGCGCTCGCGGCGATCGCCGTCGGCGCCGCGATCGGCATCGCCCTCACACTGCTCGAGGAGCTCGGGCCGAAGGCGTGGCGGCCCTGGCTCCCCTCGACCACGGGCCTGGGGATCGCCGGCGTGATCCCGGCCTTCAACTCGTTCGCGATGTTCGCCGGGGCGCTCGTCGCCTGGCTTTTCGCGCGGGCCCGGCCGAAGGCCGCCGAGACCTACACGGTGCCGGTGTCGAGCGGCCTGATCGCGGGGGAGAGCCTGATGGGCGTGGCGATCATCCTCGTGCTCGAGATCATGAAGGCCTTCGGCGCGGGCTGACGAAACACCCACTTCCCGCACTGCAGCCGAGTGATGACGTCGATCCCTGCGCTGAGGAAAATCCTCAAGCCGCCGAGTCGATCATGCTGCCGTTGCACCAAATGCGAACACTCCGCATTCGTGCCAACGCAAGGGATTCCGGGGAAATCGCGTCGCACGCCACGAGTGCAATCGCGGTGAGCCCCGCCTTCCGTAACGTGGCGGCGCGACGCTCCGCCCGCACGATGTCATCCGCATCGCCGGTGGACGAAACCTCCACCACGACATAGGCGCGACTTCCGTCCACGATCCCTTCGGCGATGGCATCCGCCCGCAGCAGGTCATCCGCATCGCGATCGTCGACGACCTTCTCGATGGCGTCGAGGAGTTCGTCGTTTGCGATCAGCCTGCCACGCCGCAGAAACCTGCCCAGATACGCCGTGAGTCGATCCCGAAACTGCAGCTCGAACGTCCGGCCGACGACGGCATCCGTGCGGATCGTGAGCCGCTGCAGGGCGACAGCCACATCCGCCTGTACGACTGCGAGCTTTGTCTGCGCCTCGGCAAGCTCGGAAACCTTGCTCTCCGTACGGGCCTGCGCCTCGGCAAGCTCGGAAACCTTGCTCTCGGTGCGGGCCTGCGCCTCGGCAAGCTCGGAAACCTTGCTCTCGGTGCGGGCCTGTGCTTGAACAAGCTCGGAAACCTTGCTCTCCGTGCGGGCCTGTGCCGCGGCAAGCTCGGAAACCTTGCTCTCGGTGCGGGCCTGTGCCAACGTCAGCCTCTCTTGCCCCGCGGCAAGCTCGCCAACCTTCCCTTCCGTGCGCTCCTGCGCCTCGGCGAGCCGACCGAGCGCCGTGTCCAGCCGCGCCACGTTGGCATCCATGGAGTCGCGGAGAATGCGAAAATCTTCCTTGGTGACGGCGTTTCTCAGCTCCTCGAACATCGTCCCGAGCGTGTGGGCCAGCGACTTGGCCGCAGGCTCCCCCAAGAAACCCTTGAACTCCTCGTAGATTTGGAACGTGTTCATCGATCACGCCTCCGCCAGCACACCGCACCGCCACCAACAAGGAAGTGTACAGGCGTTTATACGGAGCGTCAAGGCGGCGAGGCCGCGGGGCGATTCGGAAGGCTCGACGGTGCCGCAAGGCGGAGGCCGCCAGTTGAGCGTGACTGCCGGCGAAGGCCCGGTTGACGATGCCTGATCCGGTGAAGCGAAAACTCCTGCTCGTGGGCTGGGACTCGGCCGACTGGAAGATCATCCAGCCGCTGATCGACTCCGGCGCCATGCCGGGCATCCAGCGGAGCGTAAAGGTGGCTTCGCGCAGTGCTGCGACGAACGTCTCGTATGGGGCTTTCGAAGCAAACACCAGATTGAACGCGGCCCCTTGGGGTCGCTTGGCAGGCCGCTGACCGCATGGTTGGCTCGGGGCAGCCCATGCCACGTCGCCGGACGTTCGCCTCGGCCTTCGTGGCCTCGGCTCACTCGGATGCCGCCTGCGCTTCGCCATCCTGGCTTCGCTTGGCGGCATACGCCGGCTCGCGGGGCATGGGCCGCCCCTCGCTGACTTCGAACCCGTCGGCGCGGCCGATTCGTCCCTGCCGGCGCCCGTTTCGTCCCTGCCCGCGCTCGTTTCGTCACTTTCCGCAGTCGTGGCATTGAACGACGGCTTACATTCCGCTGCCGCCCCGTGGTGACGTTCTGCTCCACCAACCGAAAGGTGACCGATGCCCTCTTCGCTGCCGTCTTCAACAACGACCACGCCGCGTTCGCGGATGTCTCGTCAGCAGATGCGAGTGGCCCGGCGATCCGCCGTGCGGCTCGGGGGCTATCTCGCCACCGGCTTGGGGGCGTCCGTGCTCGGCACAGCCACGACCGAAGCCGCCGTCGTGAATCTGAACCTCGGCCCCACGGGATTCAATCTGCAAGGCATCAACGCGGGAGTGACCGCCGGCACCTACCAACTCGTGTTCAACTTTCCCTTCGCGGGACCAGACATGAGTGTCTACAACGGCTATAACACGACTTTTGGTTTTGGAGTCGGCCCCGGCGGGGGCCTGGGTATTGCGGCAAGTGCGCCACAAAGGCCGACGAACTTTGGTCCGTCCACCACCGTGGGCAACACCGCCACATTCGACACTTCACCTTACACAAGCGTCTTCCGCCGGGGCCCTTCCGTGTCGCCCGACTTTGGGGCGAACAGCTACCTCGGGTTCCGTGCGACGAGCGGTTCGAATAGCTACTACGGGTACATGGAGGTGACGTGGTCAGCGACTGCAGATCAGTTCGAGCTGCTGTCCGCCGCCTACGAGTCGACCCCGAATACGCCGATCGTCACTCCCGCGGCGGTGCCCGAGCCGTCGGCGATCGCCGCGGCTGGCATGGCCGCGTTGGCCATGGGTGCGGGTGCGATTCGCCGGGCTCGACGGTCCCGCAAGGCGGAGGCCGCCGGTTGAGCGTGACCGTCGGCCAAGGCCCGATGGGCGATACCTGATCCGGTGAATCAAAAACTCCTGCTCGTGGGCTGGGACTCGGCCGACTGGAAGATCATCCAG
>SXHR01000239.1:0-3663 GCA_005773625.1 Planctomycetaceae bacterium
CCGTCAACGTCAAGAAGGGGCAGTTCGTCTCCCCCGCCGACATGCGGCACCCCGTCGCCAAGCTGCTCGCCGGCGGCTGTCAGGACATCCTGCTCTGCGAACGCGGCACCTTCTTCGGCTACGGTCGGCTGGTCAACGACTTCACCGGGCTGCCGGCGATGCGGGCGTTGGGAGTCCCGGTGATCTTCGATGCGACCCACTCCGTGCAGCGGCCTGCAAGCCTCGGCGAGGCGACGGGGGGCGATCGCACGCTCGTCGAACCGCTCGCCCGCGCGGCGGCGGCCGTGGGCATCGACGGCGTGTTCTTCGAGACCCATCCCGACCCCGACTCGAGCCCCAGCGACGGCCCCAACATGGTGCCTCTGGACCAGCTCGGCGGCGTGCTCGAGAGGGTCTTGCGGATCCACGAGGCCAGGCTTGCCGGGGAACGGGCATGACCGGCGGATCACCGTTGCCCGAAGCGCGGGCGTCGGCCGTGAGCCGTGCGGCGTGTTTGCTCGGCATGCTCGTCGTCGTGGGATGCGGGGAGCCGACGCCGCGGCGGCCCGCGGCATCCGGGGCCGCGGCCGCACGGCCCACGGGGCCCCGGTTCGCGGGCGACAAACTGATCGCGGGCGACAAGCTGATCGCCGGCGCATTGTCGCCGCTGTCGAGGCTCGATGACTTCGACGAGCAGAGGGCCTACGAGCAGGCCTTCGACCGGCTCAGCCAGTGGGGCCACCTGACGTCGGCCGAGGCCCCGGGCTGGCGGGTCGATCCCCTGGTCTCGACGCTTCGCGACGACCTTCGCAAAGGCCTCGATTCCGCGCTCGAGCAGCGGGTGTTCGACGCCGGTGGCGACGTGCTGGCGATCCGCGACCATCGGTGGCTCGCCGACATCGCGGAATCGGCCCGCGGTGATGCGATCGACGACATCGACGTCGCCAAGAACCTGTTCGAGTGGACGATCCGGTCGCTTGCGATCGTCAGCGATCCACCGATGGTGCCCTCCTCCGAGACGCCCGGCACCCGCTGGTTTCTGCCCGGCGAAGTGCTGCTCTCCGGCCGCGCCAGCGCCCCCCAGCGGGCGTGGATCTTCATCGAACTCTTGCGACAGGCGGGCCTCGACGGCGTCATGCTCGCCACGGGCGACGTGGCGGCGGGCGCGGCTCGGCCGTGGCTTCCGGCGGTCGTCATCGGGGGCGAGGCCCACCTCTTCGAAGCGACCTACGGGATGCCCGTTCCGGGACCGAACGGCGTCGGCGTGGCGACGGCCCGGCAGGCGGCCGCCGACCCGACGATCCTCGAGGCGCTGTCGCTGCCGGACCGCCCCTATCCGGTGAAATCGGCCGATGTCGCGTCACTGTCGGTGTTGGTCGTCGCCGATCCGTGGAGCCTCTCGCGACGCATGGCCGCCCTCGACAAGGAGTGCGGCACGAAGCACGGCATGCGGCTGGCGGCCGACGCCGAGGTTCTCGGCCACAGGGCCGCCGCCGCCCTGCCGGACCCCGCGGCCCGCGTCGGCCTCTGGGAGTTTCCCTGGGAGACGTTCGCTCGCCGCCGCGACGGGGCCGTGGCGGCCGTCGTGGCTCGTGAACTCGCTCCGTTGGCGGTGACCTTTGCCGCACCCAGGCGGGGTGACCGGCAGGAGATGCGGGTCTTCCGGCCACTGTTCGCCGCGCGGGTCCGGGAGTTTCGCGGTGAGCTCGACGGCCCCGAGGGCGCCAAGGCCGCCTACCTCCTGGCTCGTCCTTCGAGGGCGGTGATCCGGCAGGCGGTCCAGGCGGCGCCTCCCGAACAGGCCGACACCGTCGAGCGGCTCTATCGCCGCATGAAGGAGGACGCGACCTACTGGCTCGGCGTCGCGACCCTCGCCGAGGGGGAGGACGAGGCGGCCGTGGACTACCTGCAACGCATGACGCTCGATGCCTCGCCGGACAGCCGCTGGACCGACGCGGCCCGGGCCAATCTTGGCCGGGCCCTGGCGGGCCTCGGCCGGATCGGCGAGGCGGCGAAGGTCTTGCGGGAAGACGGCTCGCCGCAGCGTTTTGGCAGCCGGCTGCTCGCCGACCGCCTCGAAAAAACCGCTGCAGGCCGGTGAGATCTGTCCGCATTGCCGGGTGATCGCCCGCTCGTTACAGTAGGTGGCTCGCTGATTTCCCGACCTGCTTCTCCGAACCGGATCACGACCATGAAAGACGGCATCCACCCCAACTACATCCACACCGTCGTCCGCTGCGGCTGCGGCAACACCTTCGCCACACGCAGCACCGTGCCGGAGATCAAGGTCGACATCTGCAACGTCTGCCACCCCTTCTTCACGGGCAAGCTGAAGTTCGTCGACACGGCCGGACGGATCGAGAAGTTCAAGTCGAAGTTCGCCGGCGCGGGCTACGCCAGCCTCAAGAAAAAGAAAGTCGCTGAAACTCCCGCCTCCTGAACCAGGCTCCGCGGCCTGGTGCGGTGACCCCGGCTCCGGGCCCGATTGGTTTTCCGAGGGTCGGGCTGTCGCGATCCATGGCTGATCTCACCTCCGGCGGTCTGCGCAGCCAACTCGAGCAGAAGCTCGCCCGCTTCGAGGAACTCGAGAAGTCGCTGGTCGATCCGGCCGTGCTCGCCGATCAGCAGAAACTCTCGGCCACGGCCCGCGAGCATGGCACCCTTGCCCGGCTCGCGCTCCGCTACCGGCAGTTCGTCGCGCTCGAGCGCCAGATCCGCGAGCACCGGGAGATGATCGGTGGTGACGACCGCGACCTCCGCGAACTCGCGGAGTCGGAGCTTCCGGAACTCGAACGGCGCCGGGAACTCGAGTGGGAGTCGCTGCTCGATCTCTGCTCGGGCGACGAAGATGCCGACCGTACGCGGTGCATCATGGAGTTGCGGGCCGGCACGGGAGGCGACGAGGCGGCGCTCTTCGTCCGCGATCTCTACGAGATGTATCGCCGCTGGGGCACGGAACTCGGCTGGGATTTCGAGGTGCTCGACGCCAGCCCCACGGAGCTCGGGGGATTCAAGGACATGATCCTCGGCGTGTCGGGGGAGGCCGTGTTTCGCAAGCTGCAGCACGAGAGCGGCGGGCATCGGGTGCAGCGGGTGCCCGACACGGAGACCAAGGGGCGGATCCACACGTCGGCCGCCACCGTGGCGGTGATGCCCGAGCCGGAGGACGTGGAGGTCTCGCTCTCCCCCGACGACTACCGAAAAGACCTGTTCTGCGCCAGCGGCCCCGGAGGCCAGCACGTCAATAAGACCGCCTCGGCCGTCCGCCTCACCCACCTGGCCACGGGCATCGTGGTGCAGTGCCAGGACGAGAAGAGCCAGCACAAGAATCTCGCCAAGGCGCTCCGCGTGCTCAAGACCCGGCTCTACGAGCACGAACGGCAGATTGAGCACGCCAAACGCTCGAGCGAGCGGAAGGAACTGGTCGGTTCCGGCGACCGCAGTCAGCGGATCCGCACCTACAACTATCCACAGAATCGCGTCACCGACCACCGGATCAACGAAAACTTCACGCTCGACCAAGTGATGAGCGGGCGACTCGGGCTGGTGCTCGACGCCCTGGAACGGCACGTCCGCGAGGCCCGGCGACGGGAGATGGACGTCGCCGCCGTGCGCCCGTCCGGCTGACGCGTCTGCCCCGCCCCTCTGCATCCCCTGCCCTCGCCCGGGCCTTGCCTTCGGAGC
>SXHR01000240.1:0-5397 GCA_005773625.1 Planctomycetaceae bacterium
CGGCCCGTCAGCTCATGTGCCGGGGACGCGGGGCGGCGCGACCGCGGCCGGCCGGCCCTGCCCCCCCGGAAGCCCGCCCGCGGCACCACCCTTGAGCTGGTCGAGATCGAGATAACGTGCGTCCTCGACATCGACGCGGTTGAGCCCCCGCCAGTAGAGGATCTTGCCGGCCGACGCGCTCGACGGCTGGGCACCGGTCCTGAGTTGCCGGAAGAGTTGGGCGTCGCTTCGTCCGTCCCCCTCGAAGACGAGCAGGTCCTTCCCCTCGCTCCAGGTGAGCCGTGCACTCCGTGCCGTGAACGACTCCCCCTCCACGAGCACGTTGCCACCCGCTCCGAGTTCGATGCTCGACCGCTGTCGGCCCGGCATCGGCGGCGCCTGCCCCACGCCGAGCACGTCGCAGTTGATCGTCACGACGCCCTCGGGCAGGCCCCCCGGAGCGTGCGGATCGAGCGTGTCGCCGCGGCTGGCCACCGGGCCCCAGATCGCCTCCACTCGCTGGTGAAACTCCATCGTCCGACGGTGGAGATTGCCCCGCAGACCGCGTTGGAAATCGACCCCGAGATACGTGAGTTCGTTCGGTCGCCGGGCGGCGGCCACGGGCTGCACGGCGGCCGGCCCCTGCGGACCGGCGGGTATCGACATCGCGGGGGCCTGCCCCGACCGGGTGCTCGTCAGCCTTCCCGGTCCGGTGCCGCTGACGTCGCCGGTCGCCCGATCGATGACCAGGTCACGCACGAACAGCTGCTCCGTGGACTTCTCCCCCGCCTCGTCCAGTTGCTCGCTCAGGATCTTCACCCCGGCGCCGCAGGCGACCCGCGCCACCTCCGGCTGCCTGCCGCCGGGCTTCGAGTCTCCCGTCGCAAACTCGAACCGTCGGTCGAAGATGACGTCGAGCGATCCTGATCGCACATCGGTCGAGCCTCCCTTGGCGACGACGGTGTCGATGAACCGTGCCCTGAGACCGTCGAAGTCGAGGCGGCCCTTCCAGGTGACATCGAGCGTGCCGGGGGGGCCGGCTGAAACGGCCGCCGGACGCGACGCACCGCCGGTGAACGCGAATGAGTCGAGCGGTCCCGCGCCGCCGGCCATCGGCAGCGACAGACGTCCGGCGCCATCGACGGTGAGCCGGTTCTGGCCGCGGTCAAACTCCACCATCGGTCCTTCGAGATCGAGGCCCCGTCCTTTCACGACCGCCGGTCGCCCCGAGACGATCGCCTTGGCATCGGGGCGTGTCGCCCGCGACAACTGCATCTGATCGCCGCGAATGTCGATGCCAGGTTCGGGGGGCGGGCCGCCGGCGGGGGCCGTTGGGAGCGGATCACGCGGCTGCTCCACCAGATGCACCTGCCCCTCCATCGACATCTCGTCGACTTCGTTTCCGGCGGGCGAGAGCGTGACCTGTCCGCGGACGAGCGTGGCCGTCGCGATCATCCTGCCGCGGGTGGCTGGAGGCTTCTGCGGCCCGGCGGCCGGTGGCGGCACGGTGGGCTCTGACCCCGGCGGCCGGGGCTGGGCCGCGACCGCGGGTGGAGCCGCGGCGGAAGCGACTGCCGGCGGCGCCGGCTCGACCGTCCGAAACCAGAGCTCGAGCCGGTCGGTCCGCGCCGCGACTTCCGGGGCGTCTGCCTCGACCATGCCGCGGGCAAGGAGCCGCGACGGCCGCACGCCGGAGAGATCCGGGCCCGCCGCCGGATCGACCCGGGCGCCCTGCGGCAGTTTCACGACCTCCAGCCAGAGATGCATCTCGGCCGCGCTCAGGCGACCCTGAGTCTCGACCGTCACGTCGGCGTCGCCCGAGATCGATACCACATGCCCGGCACCGTCGGGCCGCATGCGCAGCCACTGCTGCCACCGGGCCTGTGCCGGGGGCGACTTCTCCGATCGGACGCGGAGCCAGCCCGGACCGACGGCCATCAGCGATCCGGGATCACCCGCGGGGCCGGGGCAGTAGTCGATCTTCCGCGCCTCCATCTCGGTTCCCTTGGCCACGAGCGACACCGGCTCCTCGCCGTCGAGGAGGATCCGTCGCGTCGCAATCTCGTAGCCGAGCCTTGCGGCCCGCGCCTCGAGTGCCGCGCCGCTCGAACGGGCGACGACCGGCGTGCCCTTGGCCTGGATCTCCACCGGCTCGAGGCTGCCGCGACCGTCGTCACCCGACGAGCCCGCCTTGGCGGGGGTCTTCTGCTTCCGCGCGAGCACGATCGCGAGCAGGTCGCAGGCCAGCTGGTCGGTCGATCCATCGGCGGCGGCCCTGATCACGTCGACGTTCTCCTCCAGCGTGATCACGTTGGACGAAACATTCATGCACATCGCGCCGCGGCAGCTGACGAGCACCGGCGGCGGGGCGGCGGCCGCATCGGCTGCCGGCTCCGCCGCGGGGGGCTGAGCGGCCGGGCCGCCGGGGAGCATGCCGCCGGCCATTCCTTCGATCCGCATCTTCACATCGCGGTCGAGGCGGATGGAATCGACGCCGCCGATGTTGGGCCCCTTGTCGGCCTTGCCCGGGGTCGATGGTCCCGAGCCGCCGGGTCGCGGCTTGAGCCGGGCAACGAGCCCCCGACCGCTGCCGCTGGAGTGGCCGTAGCGAAACTGCACCATCTCCCCGGTGCTGACCTCGAGTTCGTCGAGTTCGATGTCCCGGGTCACGATCTCGATGTCGTCCTCGGCGCCCGGCATGCTGGGCGTGCCGCGGATCGTCACCTGCCCGCGGAGGCTGCCCCCCACGAGCTTGGCGAGTCGTCCCTGTCGCAGGTCGAGCGGCTCGTCGAACTCCAGCACAGCCCCCTGCGGAGCGCGGAGCACCAGCGTGCGTCCCGGCTGGCCGTTCGCGGCCACGCGGTTCTTGTCGGGAAGCACGACCAGCGTGCAGGGAACGAGGTTCACGCGGCCATCGGGCAGCGAGTGGTAGTCCTTGAAGAGCAGCCGCATCTGGCGACTCTCGAGCATGATCGGGTTTTCCCGTTCCCAGGAGCCCGGTGGAAACACGTCGCCGAGCGCCGCCAGCCGCTGATCGGCACGCCTGCGGATCGCCGCCGCCTCCTCGGGCGTCAACTCGTGATCGGTCGAGGTGTCGCGGATCCGTGGCTCGACGATCGGCACCACGGCGAGCCGGTAGAATCCCGCCGCCGCCAAGACGACGAGAAACACCCGCAGCGTTCGTCCGAGTCGATGTTCCATCGCCGTCTCACCGCGGGGGTGTGCGTCAGGCCCGATTCGCCGCGTAGCGGGCGACGACCGCGTCCCAACTGCCCCGCGCTTTGAGCATCCGCTCGATCAGCTCGCGGACGGCGCCGCGTCCGCCCGGGAGCCGTGTCACGATGGCCGCCGCGGCGATCAGCTCGGGGCAGGCATCGGCCACGGCCACACCCACGCCGCACCGCGACACGACGGGCAGATCGGGAAGGTCGTCCCCCACGAACGCCGTCTGCTCCCAGGAGAGCCCACACTCGGCGAGCAACGCCTCGGCCACCGCGAGTTTGTCGTCCACACCCTGCCGCACCATCCCGATCCCGAGCTCCTCGGCCCTCAGCTGCACGACGTGGCTCGACCGGCCCGTGACGATCCCCGTCCGGCCGCCCGCCTTCTGCCAGGCTCGCAGGCCCAGCCCGTCGCGGATGTGAAAGGTCTTCGACTCGATGCCCTGATTGTTCCAGGTGACGCCGCCATCGGTGAGCACGCCGTCCACGTCGAGCAGGAGGAGTTGCACGCGGGCGAGGCGACGGTCGAGGTCGGCGGCATCGGGCATGGAACGATTCTCGGAGGGGGCCGCCGCGGTGGCGTCACGCGGCGGCGGACGGTCGCGGGGCGTTGATGACCTCGGCCGGCATGAGGCCGACCAGATCGACGATGTCGAGGAGACCGGCGAGCCGGCCGTCGGGGCCGAGAATGGGCAGTTCGCTCAGCCGCCGCGATTCCAGCATCGAGACGGCGTCGCGGAGCCGGGTGCCCACCGGGAGCGTGGCGGGGCGGCTCGTCATCACGCGGCCGATCGGCTCGTCGAGCGCCGTGTCGTGCCGCCGCTCGAAGAGCCGGGCCAGATCGCTGTCGGTGAAGATGCCCGCGACCGCACCGGCGTCGTCGATGATCATCACCGCGCCGGTGCGGCGGGAGGGCAGCGGTCGCGAGAAGACGTTCCGCACGGTGTCGTCAGGGTGCGCGAGCCGGCATTCGGCGAGCGGCCGCATCGCATCTTCGACGAGCATGAGTTGCCGGCCGAGGCTGCCGCCGGGATGGCGGGCGGCGAAATCCTCCGGAGTGAACTGCCGCAACCGGCTGGTCGCGAGCGCCAGCGCGTCGCCGAGCGCCAGCAGCAGCGAGGTGCTCGTGCTCGGGGCCAGCCCCAGATCGCAGGCCTCGCGGAGCACACCGGTGGGCACGACCACCCTGGCCGCCCGGCCGAGGGTGCTGTCGGGGCGTCCCGTGAGCGCCACGATACCGACGCGGCGGGCGACGAGGTGCGGCAGGAGTCGGGTGATCTCCTCGGTTTCGCCCGATTGCGACAGCGCGAGCACGACGTCGTCGGCGCGGACCGCGCCCAGGTCTCCGTGCATCGCCTCCGCCGGATGCAGGAAGTGGCTCGGCGTGCCGGTCGAGGCGAGCGTCGCCGAGATCTTTCGCGCCACCAGCCCCGCCTTCCCGATGCCCGTCACCACCACGCTGCCGGTGCAGTCGTGGATCAGCCGCACGCCGCGGCAGAACGCGGCGTCGAGCGTGTCGGCGGCCTGAAGCACCGCCGCGCCCTCGGCGCGGAGAATCTCCCGGCCGTGCGCGATGATCTGCTTGTCACTCACGTCGTCCATGACGGCCCGCCGGCAGGGGGAACCGCGCGTGCCCACGCGCGGGGCGGGACTATAGGCCGGCTGGGCAAAGGTCCGCAACCGCTGTTTCCGGCCCTTTCGGGACGGGTTCGCGGCCATTCTCCCACCCTCCGGCCGGCAGCCGGCGGTGAGGGATGCGATGCGCGGCGGGCCCCCGGGACGTGCTCCGAGGCGGCACGGGAGACCCCGGCACGATCAGCGACGGCTCCGCCGCGGAGAGCCTCAGCCTCCGGCGTACCGCTTCGCCATCTCCTCGAGCGTGATGCACTTCACCTTGCCGGCGTTGCCGGCCTGGCCAAACTGCACCATCCGCTCCGCGCAGACCTTTTTCATGGCCTCGCGGGAGGGCTTGAGGTAGTCGCGTGGATCGAACTTCTCGGGCGACTCGGCGAGCACCTTGCGGATCGCACCGGTGATCGCCATTCGGCAGTCGGTGTCGACGTTGATCTTCCGCACGCCGTGCTGGATCCCGAGCTGGATCTCCTTGACCGGCACGCCCCAGGCAGGCTTGAGGGCGCCCCCGAACTCGTTGACCTGGTCGACGAGCGACTTGGGGACGCTCGACGAGCCGTGCATC
>SXHR01000241.1:0-3942 GCA_005773625.1 Planctomycetaceae bacterium
AACCGGGGTTCGAATCCCCGTGGGGTCATCAGCAGGCTTTCCGCTCCAAGACATCGCCATGACAGACATCCCGAGTGTCGCAGCATCCCACGAGCCCGCCGAGCCGACGTCGGCGTACGACGCGATCTTGCTCGTTTCCTTCGGCGGCCCCGACGGCCCCGACGACGTGATGCCGTTTCTCGAAAACGTGCTTCGCGGACGAAATGTGCCTCGGGAGCGAATGCTCGAGGTTGCCGAACACTACCAGCACTTCGGCGGCAAAAGCCCGATCAACGAGCAGAATCTCGCGCTGCTGGCCGCCTTGCGGGAGGAGCTCGACCGCCGCGGCCCCCACCTGCCCGTCTACTGGGGCAATCGCAACTGGCATCCGCTGCTCACCGACACGCTTCGCGAGATGGCCGATGCCGGCGTGAAGCGGGCCATCGCCTTCGTGACCAGCGCCTTCTCGAGTTACTCGGGCTGCCGGCAATACCGGGAGAACATCGCCGCGGCGTCGGCTCCGCTCGGCGACCGGGCGCCGCAGGTCGACAAGATCCGGGTCTTCTTCAATCATCCGGGATTCGTGGGTCCGATGGCCGCGAACGTCGCTGCATCGCTCGCGCAGTTCCCCGCCGAGGCGAGATCGACGGTCCCCGTCCTGTTTACGGCCCACAGCATTCCGACTTCGATGTCCGATGGCTGCCGCTACGTGCCGCAACTTCAGGAATCGTGCCGGCTCGTCGCCGCCGAGGCGGGCGTGAACGACTGGAAACTCGTCTACCAGAGCCGCAGCGGCCCGCCGACACAGCCATGGCTCGACCCCGACATCTGCGACGCGATCCGCACACTGCACGCGGCCGGCGGCCGGCGGCTGGTGATCGCGCCGATCGGCTTCATCTCCGACCACATGGAGGTGCTGTTCGACCTCGACACGGAAGCCGCCGATCTCTGCCGGGAGCTCGGCATCGACATGGTCCGGGCGGCGACCGTCGGTACCGCACCCGAGTTCGTGGCGATGGTCCGTGATCTCATCGCCGAGCGGGCGTGGAGCATGCCCGACCGGGTGGCGATCGGCAACCTCCCGGCCAACCACGACGTCTGCCCGCTCGATTGCTGTCCGGCACCCCAGCGGCCGCCGATGGCCGCCGGCGGTCCTGCCGCGGGCAGGCCCGCTTCAACCGCGTCGTAAGCACGCCATCCGGGGTGCCCGCGCCGCGAGCCGGAGAGTGAGTCATGCCCAGCATCCGCTTCGATGCCGGCTCGCCCGCCGATCATCCCCGCGAGTGCGTATCGCTCGTGCACGGATTTCTCGCCAACAAATACATGCTCTCCGTGCTGGGCAGCCGACTGCGGAGCCACGGCTACCTCACCGACGCATGGGGCTATTGGAACATGCGGTGCTCGCTGCTGGTGCATGCCGACCGCTTCGCCCGGGAGCTGCAGGTGCTCGATGCCGAGCCCCGCATCGAGACGATCCATCTCGTGACGCACAGCATGGGCTGCATCATCGCCCGGGCAGCGCTCGACCGTTTCATGCCGCGGAAGATGGGCCGCTTCGTGATGCTCGCGCCCCCCAACCGCGGCTCCTTCGTGGCGACGGCGACGGCCGGCACCTTCGGCCGGCTTCTCAAGCCCGTCGCCGAGCTCTCGACCGCTTGCGACAGCCTCGTCAACTCGCTGCCGACGCCGGTGGGCGTCGACATCGGCGTGATCGCCGCCGAGTATGACGCGCTCATCACCGCGGAAAGCACGCACCCCTCCGTGCCGCACGCCCACGTCACGCTCCCGACCTGGCACACGGGCCTCATTTTCAAGAAGGAAACGGCCGATCTCGTGGCCGGGTTCCTCGCGACGGGCGCCTTTCCGGAAGGCGGACAGGCTCCCGGGCAACACCCGGGGGCTCCGTGACCGTCCGTGGCCAGAGTCATCCATGACCGTCGTCCACCGGTCGATGATCTTCGCACCCTGCTCGGGCAGACTTGCTCCACGGTCTGCTCAGCCTCACACCCCGGCCGTCACCCCGTTGGAATCTCCCGATGAATCGGCATCCCCGCCCGCTCGGCTCCTCGCCCGTTTCCGTCGGTCCGCTCGGCCTGGGCTGCTGGCCGCTTGCCGGCATGACCCGCGAGGGCGTCACGCGTGAGGCGGCCGTGGCCACGGTGCGGGCGGCGATCGCGGCCGGCATCACGCATCTCGACACGGCCTACTGCTACGGCGAGCACGGCGAGAGCGAGCGGGCGATCAAGGAGGCCCTTGCCGGGCGGCGCGATGGCATCGTGATCGCGGGGAAGTGCGGGATCCACTGGGAGCCGGACCCGGCGCGTTCGCCGCCGCGCCGACAGGTCATCGACGGCCGGCCGCAGCGGATCCGCTTCGAGGTCGAGGAGAGCCTCGGGCGGCTCGGCACCGACCATCTCGACCTGCTCTACCTTCACGCCCCCGATCCCACGATCCCCATCGAGCAATCGGCTGGCGAGTTGAAACGCGTGCTCGAGGCCGGCCTGGCCCGTGCGATCGGTCTCTCCAATGCAACGGTCGATCAGTTGGCGCGATTCGCGGCCGTCTGCCCGCTGGCGGCGTGTCAGATGCATTTCAACATGCTGCAGCGGGAGATCGAGAAGGAAATCCTCCCGTGGTGCGTCGCCCACGGCGTGGCGATGGTCGTCTACTGGCCACTGATGAAGGGATTGCTCGCCGGTGGAATGCGTCGCGATCAGGTGTTTTCCAAGACCGACAGCAGCCACGCGTATCCGATGTTCATCGGCGACGAGTTCGCGAAAAACCTCGATTTCGTCGATGCGATTCGGCCGCAGGCCGCCCGTCTCGGCTGCGGGCTGGCCGATCTCGTCCTCGCCTGGACGGCGGAACAGCCGGGAATCACGAGCGTGCTCTTCGGGGCCACGTCACCGGACCAGGTCCGGGAAAACGCCGCGGCCCTGCAATGCGACCTGGACGAAGCAGCCCGGGCGGCGATTCGGGCCGCGATCGAGACCCGCGGGCCCGTGGCCAACCGCCGGGTCGTCTGAGGTTGACCGGCTCGCGGTCACGCATTGACCGGCTCGCGGTCAGGCGCCGACCGGCTCGCCCTGGGCGGCGGCCACGCTCACATACGACTGCCGGACCTCGAGGCAGGTTCTCCGGAACGACTCGGGCCGGCTCACGCCAGGAAGCCGGAGCGTTTCGATCTGACCCCGACGGAAGACGAGATCACCGGCCGCATACCACTCCTGCCCGGCCGAAACAACCACGTCGATCGCGTCGAATCGATCGAGATCGACGTACTGTTCGACCTGCGGATTGATGCCCCGCTCGATCGTCACCCGGCGATTCGTGAGCCTGTAGCGGCGGATCGCCCACGGCAGCCGCATGGAGAGATACAGCATCAGACCCACGGGAATGGTCGCCAGCAGGGCGAGCCGACCGATCGAAAGCGGTCCGAATCCCCCCTTGAGCCGGTAGAGCCGTCCCAGCGTCTGCCCGAATGACGTCGATGCAACCGAGGGATAGACCGTCATGACCGTCGCCTCGGCCACGGCGGGCGGCACCACGCCGGAAATCGGACTGGCAAACGCGCTCATCACTGGCACCCTCGCGGCCTGAAAGAAATCGTGTTGGCGAACGGAACCTTTTCCATCCCGCACCTGCATAGACTCGCGTTTCCGAACGAAAACACAAGCCCGGCCCGGGCTACCGCACCGCAATAGCGCAATAAAAAACCCGTTGGGGCTCGGCTGAGCCCCAACGGGTCACATGATCTTTTGAATATGGCAGTCTTGCTGTCACGGGGGTTGAGTCCCGTTTCAGCCGATCTTTTTTGGCGGCATGCCCTGTTCCCATCATCCTTGCGGACCATGAAAACAGAGCCACGATCGCTCCACATTCAGCGTCGAACAATCAACCGGCTCTTGCGAGCTGGCGACCGTCTCACTGATGGCCTCCGCGGACAGCTGGATAAACCAGGTC
>SXHR01000242.1:0-4810 GCA_005773625.1 Planctomycetaceae bacterium
CAGGGCCGCCACGATCCGGGCCCTGACCGGCATCGAGGTCTATGCACTCCGGCGGAACGCGGTGCTGCAACTCGCCCGGACGCATGCCGAGTTCAACCGCTACCTGAAGGCGGCCGCGATGCAGTATTCGGGGCTCGAAGGCGGGCACGACTGAGCCCTCGTGACCGCTCGCGTCCGCGCAATGCGCAGCCGTGCGTCTTTGGGAGGGCTGGGAAAGAGCGTCGCGTCCGGGCCGCCCGCCCAACCAGAAAAATCATCAAGTTCCGCCATTGACGGTGGACGATATCTCCCAGGGTCGCTGGCCGCGGGGGAGCCGACGGCCACCTGGACCTGGGCCGGACCTGGGCCGGACCTGGGCCGGACCTGGGCCGGACCTGGGCCGGACCTGGGCCGGGCGCGGGCCGATCGGGCCCTCGACGCCAGCCCATCAGCGCCCCCGAGCGGCACGCATCAGCATGCTCAACAGCCCGGCGGAACAAGTCGCCTTCGCCCACTACCCGAAGACGGCGGGCTCCTCGCTGATCGCCTGGTTCCGCGACCGTTTCCCGGACGCCGCCTATTCGGATCCCGGCAGCTACCACACGCCCGTGCGGGAGTCGCTCGAGCAGCTCAATCTCGTGGCGGGCCGGTCGACGCGGCCCAAGATCCTCCGCGAGTGCCTCCGATTCGCCAGGCAGCTTGCGCCCCGCGTCATGACCCGCCTGGAGCGGTGCGACCTCAGGATCATCGGCGTGGTCCGTGAGCCCTTCGAGATGCTCGTCTCGCTCTATGAGTATTGGCGGCGGTACGACTTCGAGCAGGAGCCGGATGCGGACCTCATCCGCAGCGCCCGCACGGGCACATTCCGCGACTTCCTGCGGCTGGCCGTCTGTGAGCGGCTGCTTTGCAACTACGACACCTACTTCGACGTCGGAGGCGTCGCCTGGCCCACGACCAGGCTGATCGATTTCAGGTCGCTCGAGCCGGGCCTGGCCGCGGTCTGCCGGGAGTTCGGCATCGAGCCTCCGGTGAGGCTCGGGCGGCACAACGCCGCCCCGGGCGACCAACGGGACCTCGGCCCCTATTTTGCCGAAGCGGGCGGCCTCATGTTCGAGGTGCGGAATCATTTCCGCTGGTATTACGACGAGGCCGACGCCGTGCTCGTGCGGGGCGACGGGCCCCGGCTGTCGCGGGCGGCGTGACCAGCGGGCCAGCGTGACCAGCGTGACCATCGGGCCAGCGTGATCAGCCGGGGGGCCGGAGCCTGCCGAAGTCTCTTTGGCCGACCCCTCGTTGAGCATCGCACGCGCGGGCATGCTGCCCGACGCGGGCGTCCGGCGGCAGGGCATGGACAGCCCCGAGCCTGCGGCACGAGCGACGCCGCTGCCATCGCTCACGCGACCGGGCGTTCAGGCTGAAACGCGGCGTACCACCGGCGACGTACCACCGGCGATTTGCACACGGCTGGTCCCCGTGTCACGCTCCGTCACCTCCCCGGAGCCTTCCCGATGCATCGCGTCACCCGTCTTGCCCGCCCCGAACGCCTCGAGACCCGCCGAGCGCTGGTCGCCAACATCTTCACCGTGAGCACGCTCGCCGACTCCGGCGCGGGCTCGCTGCGGCAGGCGATCCTCGACGCCAACGCCGCCCGCGGCTACGACGCCATCGAGTTCAGCGTGGCAGGAGTGATCCGCGTCGGTGCCTCGCCGCTGCCGGCGGTGACCGACGGCACGATCTTCAACGGCGCGACGGCTCCGGGCTACGCCGGCAAGCCGGTCGTCCGTGTCGACTTCCAAAACACCCGCGGTCTCACGCTCGCCGCCGGCTCGCTGGGCACGCATGTCTCCGGGCTTTCGCTGGTCGACGCGGCCGGTGCCGGCGTCACGGTCGGCGACAGTTTCACGGAGTTCACCGGCACGTGCGTCGGGGTGTGGGGTGACGGAGTCACCGTGGAGCCCAATCGCGGCGACGGCATCCTGATCCAGGACGGCGTCGTCTCCACCCGGATCGGGTCGAGTGTCGGCAACTCGTTCATCGTCTCGAACGTGATCAGCGGCAACCTCGGCAACGGGATCACGATCGTGGGCGACACGAGCGTGGTGGCCGGGAATCACATCGGCACCGACATCACCGGCCGGATTCCTCTGGCCAACCGGGGCCATGGCATCTGGATCACCGCGGGCGCCGTGGGCAACCTGATCGGCGGCGTGGCCACCGGCGGCAACGATCCCACCGAGGGCGTGTTCGCGAGGCCGCCGCAGGGCAACCTGATCTCCGCAAACCGTGGCAGCGGCGTGCGGATCGACGGGGGCGCCACCGACAACACGCTCAGCGGCAACTTCATCGGCACGACGGCCTCCGGCAACGTGCCGCTCGGCAACTGGCAGGACGGCGTGGCGATCGTCGGGGCGAATGGCAACAAGCTGCTCGGCACGACCGCCGTGCAGAATCCGTTCGTGTTCTACAACGTCGTCTCGGGCAACCGCGGCAACGGCCTGCGGATCACCGACTCCAACGACACGATCGTGCACGCCAGCTTCTTCGGCCTGGGGGCCAACAACGCCACGCGGGTGCCCAACGGAGGCGACGGCATGCTGGTGAGCGGATCCTCCCGGCGGATCGACGCCGGCGGCGAGATCCCGCTGGGCAACGTGATGAGCGGCAACAACCGCTACGGCATCGAGGTCCGCGACACCGCCGGCGGCCTGCTCTCCTTCAACAACTTCGTGGGCCAGGCGGCCTTCGGCGGGGCGGCCGCGAACCTGGCGGGAGGCGTGCTCGTGACGTCGAGCAATCCCGGCTTCAACCTCGTCGACCCTTCCACCTGGAACCGGATCCGCACCTGCCTGATCGGCGGCAACGCCGGCAACGGCATCGAGTTCCTCAGCAACGCGCGCGGGGCGGAGGTGACCGACACCGCGGTGGGCACCACCTACGACATCGAGGGGCCGCTGCCGAACCTCGGCAACGGCATCGTGGTGGGGGGCAACGCCACGCAGATCGCGATCGGCGGCTTCCAGCCCTCGGTCGAGCAGGCCGACGGCGGCTTCAGCGTGCACGTGGGGGCCAACAAGGGCTTCGGGATCGTGTTCCAGGCCGCCGCGCACGACAACACCGTGTTCAACACGCGGGTGGGGCTCGGCGTGGGCACGACGATCGACACCGCCACGAAACTGCCGAACGCCGCGGGGGGCATCTTCGTGGGGCCGGGCACCTCCGGCATCACGCTCGGCGGCATTCCCGACATCACCAAGCCCCTCGTGCGGTATGCCAACGAGATCGTCGGCAACAAGGGCAACGGCCTGACGGTCGTGCAGTCACGCAATCTGGTGCTGCTCGGCGGCACGATCCTGGGCAATACGGGGTCCGGCGTGCTCTTGAACGGGGCGACCGGGGCCTCGATCGGGTCGAGTCAGGCCCGCAACACCATCGCCCTCAACCGGGCCTTCGGGCTGTTGGCGACCGGCGTGCTCTCGGGCACGACGGTGCGGGCATCGACGATCTCCGACAACGGATCGAGCGGCGTACGGCTCGTGGGGGCCCGTGGCATCACCGTGGGTGGTTCGGCACCGGAAGCGGTGAACGTCATCACGGGAAACAAGGCGTGGGGCATTTTCGCCTCCGGCTGGTGCCGCGGCTCGGTGCTCGCCGAAAACGTGCTGGGAAACAACGTTCCCGCCAACCTCAACACCCGCGGTGCGATCGGCCTCACCCGGCAGCCGCCGGTTCCCGGGTGATGCCCGGGGCGCGAGCTCCGCGTCATCGGCGGGCTCATGCTGACCGCCGACCACATTGACTCCCCGGCGTGACAGCGGCCCATGCCGCGGCTCATCCCGCCCGCAAAGCCATCCGGCCGAGGATCCCGCGGACCACGACCCTGAGCAGCGATCCGCTCGTGTAGTCGGCCGCCGCCACATAGTCCACGCGGTCCTCCGCGATCAGCCGTTCGAGCCTGCCCTGCGACTTTCGCTGCTCGAACAGCTCGGGATCGAACACCGCCACCGCCTGCCCCCCCTTCTGCCGCACCATTTTCATCGAGGGAATGTCGGTGTCGCCGTCCCCCAGAAACACCATCCGCGAGAACGGGATCGGCCGGTCCCGCTTGGGCTGCCAGGCATTGATCGCCGAGTTGTCCCAGACGTTGTCGATGCCCTTGTTGATCCGAAAGAGAAACTGCGTCTTGTTGGTGTAGTTGATCGCGCTGGCCGGCCACTTCGCCCGGCCCGCCTCGTCGTAGGCGTAGGCCGACGCGAACACCTTGCGGAATCTCGGATAGATGCGGCAGCCCTCGATGATCTCGAGGATCCCCGATGAGATCACGTAGTGCTCGATCGCCAGCCCCTTCTCGCGGCCGTAGCCGTCGATTTCCCCGAACCACTCCTCCACGCCGGCGAACAGGGGCACGCACCGCCCGTGGGTCTGGAGCAGCTCGCGAGTGACGCCCACGCCCGCCCCCTTCGCCACCTCGAGCATGCGGTGCATGTAGGCGAGGATCTCGCAGCCGTCGGCCGCGCAGGCCTCCTCCCTCACATCGGCCCAGAAGGTCTCGGGCTCCTCGACGCCCAGCGCGGGGAGGAAGGTGTGCTCCGGCAGATTCCGCGGCGCGAGCGTGCCGTCGAAGTCGTAGACGATCGCAGTGCGAAGCGGCGCGGTCATGCGGTTCCTCCCTGATGCCAACTCTTCCGGAGGAGTATCCCAGCCGCCCCCCCGGCCCGAAAAGCCCCGTGGGCAAACGGATTCACCGTGGCGCCCGAAACGAGGGGAGCCGCTCGCGAATGGCGCTGGTTCGGTGCGAATCCAGGCCCGTGCGGGAACGCGGCACGGCGAAAAC
>SXHR01000022.1:0-17990 GCA_005773625.1 Planctomycetaceae bacterium
TCTCCCGGATCAGACGGACGAGGCCGTTGCCGTCGGAGAGGTCCCCGTAGTGGAGCTGCAGTTGGGGCGACTCGCCGAAGATCAGGTGCTCGATCCGGCCCGTCCCGAAGGTGCTCGACCGCCGCCTGAGGCCGTGGACCTCGTAGCCCTTCGCGATCAACAGTTCGGCGAGATAGGAACCATCCTGACCGGTCACACCGGTGATCAGCGCGCGGCGGTGCATGCAATCTCCTTGAGCACTCTTGGATCACTCTCTTCGTCCGGGCGGCCACCGTGGGATGGGCAGTCTGCGGACATGGGATCGGGGGAGAAGGTAGCAGGAGGCGGAACGGCCAGGAATGCCATTTCAGACGCTGTTCCGCCCCAAAACCGACTCGTAGACCCCCAGGTAGCCCTGGGCCGTCTTGGCCCACGAGTAACCGGCGGCGTGAGCCCGCATCCGCTCGGCGAACTCCGGGTCGCCGCGTTGGACCGTCAGGCCGGCGTCGTAGGCCGCTTTCATCGCCGCCGGATCGAACGAATCGAAGTAGAAGCCGTTGTCGCCGGCAACCTCCGGCAGGCATGTCTCACGGGAAAGAAAGACCGGCTTACCGCACTGCATCGCCTCGAGCACGGGAAATCCGAAACCCTCGGTGAGCGACGGAAACAGGAACGCCTCGCAGTGCTCGTAGAGCCACTGGCGGTCGGCATCGGAGACCTCGCCCGCCAGGATGGCCCGGTCCCCGAGTTCCCGGGAGGCGATCTCGCGGCCGAGAAAGTCACCGTAGGGGGTCGCCTTCTTGCCGGCGATCACCAGCCGTCGGCCGGGGAGGTGATCGATCAGGTCGAAGAGAACGTGAAAGTTCTTGTGGGGCAGGCAGTTGCCCACGGTGAGCACGAAGGGGCCGTCGGCCAGAAAGGCCGGCCGCGCGGTCGCCGGTGCGGGAGGGCCGGCCAGCCCGAGGGGGACGACATGCAGGGGCCGGTCACCCAGCTTCAGGTGCGCCCGCACGTCGTCGGCGACGTAGTGCGTGTCGGTGACGATCGCGCTGGCCCGATCGACCTTTGCCTGGATGCCCGCCAGTTTGCGTCTGGTCTTCCCTGACTCCTCGTCGTTTCCGCTCTCGTGCAGGAACGTGAGGTCGTGAATGGTGAGCACGATCGGCACGCGGTCGTCGAGCGGCAGGTATTTCGAGAGCTGGTTGGTGTTGTGCCAGAGATCGAGAGGCGTCCTTGGCGGGAGAAACCGGATGAACGGCCGCAGCGGACGCAGAACGACCTCCTTGCGCCAGCGGGAGGCGACGATCCGCTGGAAGCCGCCCTCCGGGAAGTGGCGGTCGGCTCCGGGGGGCAGGAAAAAAACCGGCTCGAAACGGCCGGGGGCCAGCCGCAGCAGTTCCCGGGCGAGATACAGTGAAAACCGACCGAGTCCGCAGTTGATGTGCCGGAGTTTCTCGAGGTCGATGGCGATGCGGGGCAGGCGATCAGGCATGTCAGGTCCAGCGGCTGGGGTCGCCATCATCGCGGTTGGCGTGGCCGCAGCACAACTCGGCGAGGCCCCCCGGGCCGCCGTTCCCCTGCTCGAGTGGTGGCTGCCCGAGGTGATCCGGCGGGTGTCGGCCGGCCGCGTCGCGGAGGGTGTCCTCTTCCGAATACCCCCGCTCAAACCCGTCGCACACCGGCCCCGTCAGGCCAGCAGGGCATCGATCGGGCCGGTGGAGTCGGCAAAGCGGTCGGCCTTCACCCCCATCGTGCCGGCGATGGTCAGCCAGAGATTCGCAAGCGCGGTGCCGTCCGGGCAGTGCAGATGCCGGCCGGTGCGGAATCGGCCGCCCCCCGAGCCGGCCACGATGATCGGCAGCCGGGTGTATTGGTGGGTCGCACCATCGCCGAGCCCCGCCCCGTAGACGAAGAGCGTGTTGTCGAGCAGCGACCGGCCGTCGGCCTCCTTGATCGCGTCCATCCGCGCGATGAGGTGGGCGTAGATCTCCATGTGAAAGCGGTCGAGCGCCAGCAATTCCTTCGTGAACTGGTGCTGGTCGTGCGACATCTGATGATGGCTCATCGGCTTGTCGAACAGCCCCTCGTAGGTGAACGGCGTGTCCCACCGCTCCGCTCCGACCATCAGCGTGGCCACGTTCGTGATCCCGGCCTGCAGGGCGGCCACCATCATCTCGCCCATCAGGCGGATGTAGTCGCCGCGGGGCAGGTGGGAATCGACCGGCAGGTCGAGCTTCACCTTCGAGAGATCGACCTTCAGCTTCTCCCGGCGGTCGATCTGCTCCTCGATCGAGCGGATCGACTCGAAGTACTCGGCGAACTTGTCGCGGTCGGATTTCCCCAGCCGTTTCTGCATGTCGCGGGCGTCGTCGAGAACGAGGTCGGTGATCGAGCGGGCCTCCTTCGCGCCACCCGTGCCGAACAGCCTCGCGTAGACCTTCCGGGGATCGCGGAGCGAGGGGGCGGGCTGGCCGGCCGAGTACCAGGAGATGTTGTCGAAGTACATCGACTCCTTGTTGTCGGTGTGGCTGTTGCAGCTGAGCTCCAGCGTCCGCAGCGGCGTGGTCCCGCCCACGACGTCGCCCACGACGTGATCGAGCGTGCGGGCCAGCGGGTAAATCGAGTCCTTGACGGAGTGGGCCGTGGCCTGGCTGAGGAAGCAGGAGCCGCACTGGGCGTGAACGTCGCTGCCGTTCTTGTAGAAGCGGTCCATGCCCGAGACGAACGTGATCTTCCGCACGAACGGCTCGAGCGGCGCCTGGGTCGGCGTCAGCGAGGTGAGCGGGTGGAGGCCGACGGCGACACCATCGTTCACGTTGACGGCGGTCTTGCCGTTGCTGAACTGCGGAACGGCGGCGTCGGCCTCCCCGGGAAAGAAGCCGCGGCGGACGACGCCGTCGGGAAGGTAGAAGAATGCAAGACGCTGCGCCCCCCGGTGGGCCGGCGCCGCCGTCGCCAGGCTCTCCAGCCAGGGCAGGGCGAGCGACGCGCCTGCGGCACCGCGAAGGAAGGTGCGGCGGGTGTGGGACGAGGGCATCGCAATCACCTCCGGAATGTGTCGCTGAGGACCACCAGCCTGATCAAATCCTGAATGCGGTGGCCATCGGCGGCCGATGCCTTCACGATCGCGTCGATCGCGGGAGCGTCGGCCGCGGTGCAGGGTCGGCCGCAGGCGTAGGAAAGGAGGTGGGCCGCGAAGCCGCGGGCGAAACGATCCTTCTCGGCCAGGAGCGCGTCCTTGAAGCCGACGATGTCCTTGAACGCATGATCGCCGAAGATCGTGCCCGCCGGGTCGACCGGCCGGCCGTTGGGATAGGTGTCCCGCCACACCCCCGCTTCGTCGTAATTCTCGAAGGCGAAACCGAGCGGGTCGATCCGTCGATGGCAGCCCGCGCACGATGGGTTGGTGCGGTGGGCCTCGAACCGCTCGCGGAGCGTGAGATGCTCCTCATCCTCACCCGGCTCCTCGGCCAGGACCGGCACGTTGCCCGGCGGAGGTGGCGGGGGATCGTTGAGGATCACGGTGGCCAGCCACGCCCCCCGTGTGATCGGCTTGGTCTGGCGAGGCCCCGAGGTCATCGTCATCGTCGCCGCCGTGGTGATCAGGCCTCCCTGGCGGCGGTCGGTGATCGGCACCCGCCGCATGGTCACATCGGACACCTCGCCGTGGCCCGCCCGGCCGTCCCGGTACCAGCCGTCGAGCAGGCTGCTGCGGTAGCTGAAGTCGGAGTCGATGAAGTCGGTGATCGGCCGGTTCTCGACGAGCACCGCCTCGAAGACCAGGAGCGGCTCGAACATCATGTGCATGCTCGCCCGATATTCGGCGAAGTAGAACGACGGGTGCCGAGCCATGTCGGGTTCGGAGGCGATGATCCGTTCGAGCTGCAGCCACTGGATCGGAAAGGCATCGCAGAACCGCTTGAGCCGTCGGTCGCGGAGCAGCCGCTCGACCTGGGCTCCCAGCACCTCGGGCTCATGCAGGGTGCCGGCCGCGGCCAGGCCCACGAGTTCGTCGTCGGGGAGCCCTCCCCAGAGGAAGAAGGCCAGCCGCGAGGCGAGGGCGAAGTCGTCGAGCCGGGAGCCGCCGGGAACCGTGGCGTCGCAGAGGTAGATGAACTGCGGGGAGGCGAGCGCGGCAGCGGCGGCGGTCTTCATGGCATCGACGAAGGGGGTGCCCTCCGCGACGGAGGCCAGGACATGCCGGGCGTAGCGATCGACGACGGCCGGCTCGACGGGCCGACGAAAAGCCCGCGAGAGGAAACGCTGCAGCCGATCGCGAACGGCGGCGGACGTCGCCTCCGGCGGCCCGGGCGGCGGTTCGAAGAAGTCGTTCCAGATGCCGACGTTGTCCCGGTTGAAGTCCGGACTGTCGACCACGGAGCGGGCCAGCTGCAGAAACTGCTCCATGAGCAGCGGGGACATCGAGAGATGATCGCCCTGGGTGTCGAAGCCGTGCTCGGCCCGCAGATCCTGCGCGAACGGGGCCGTGCCGCGGAGCTGCCGCTCGCCGTCTCCATCCTTGCCGAGCGGCCTGCTGAACACGACCACGTGCTCCGGCAGCACGCCCCGTGCCGGGTCGAAGTACTGGTTCAGGTCGCGCATCATCCGCTCGGGAAGCGGGTGAACGTCGAAGGCCAGCTGGAACAGATCGCGGACGGCGTTGTCGTATTGAAAGCGGGTCATCCTTCGGATCGGCGTGCCCACCGGCTTTGCGGCCTTCGCCGCCGCCATCAGCAGGGACTCGAGCTGTGTCACGACCCCTTTGCGGAGGGCCGGGTCGAGCGGCGGCTCCTCCGGAGGCGGCATGTGGCCCGACTCGACGGCCTTGAGCAGGTCGGCGATCAGCTCGGGCCGGGATGTCAGATCGTCAGCGGTCCGCACGGCACTGAGGTCCACGTCGCCCTGGACGGCGTAACCGCCGCCGTGGCACTTGACGCAGTGGTCGCGAAACAGCGGATCGAGCATCGACCCGAGATTCGTCACGTCAGTTTCGGCCGTCCCGACCGCCGGAACTCCGCCGGCGCACAGCCAGACCACCGCCGCCCACGGCAGCGGGGTGAACCGGGAGGGCGTCGCGAACGGGGAGAAGGTCATGGCCACCGCCGAACAAGGGGGAGAGCCGGTGCCGCAAGGCCGGAGCCACGATTTGTGACGCCGCCTGAAAATCGGGGAATCTCCAGCAGCGGGATTATAGCCCGCTCGCCGCCACGTCTGACCCCCTCCCCAACGCTCTCATCAGCACTGGTGGAAAAACCGGCAAGGGGTCGACCAAGGGATCATCCATGCCGCCGGATTTCATCGCGAGTCCGCTGTATTGCCCGGTTCTGGCAGGCGATTGGCCCCGGGGATTCTCTCAGGCTTTGGTTGATGTGGTGTCGGCAGCATGCGCCGCTTGCCGCTTTCAGTATTTCTTTGGCCGCAACGAGTCCGGAGGTTCAAGTTGCGGCGAGTCGACACCAATGGCCTTCAGCTCATTGAGCCACGCATCCCGGCCAAGACCCGTCGTGGCTTTGTCGGTGGTCGAGTCGATCATGAAAAACCCGGGGGCATGGTCCGGATGGGGTGGAATGCCTTTCTTGGGTTCGATTCGTCCGAAAATGAAGTTGCCAGAGTGTCCAAGCTCTGCGACGTGCGGGCCGGCAACACACGCCCCGTCGTTGACACCATCTTTCACGAGAGCCGCCTCGGAGCGGCTCGCGAAGAAGACCGCGTAGCCATTTGGCAGCGGTTCGCCTTGGCTGCAGCCGACGAAAAACGTCGCCGTCAGAATCAACGTCGGGAGCTTGCATGACAGGCCCGGCATCGTGATCGCTCTTCCTGCAATGGAAGGGGCTGCCATGACATTCACGATCAGCGTCTCGTGGCGCGGTCGTCGCTCGCATGCCAGACTGCGGCGGCCGTCGAGAGGACAGCGGAGAGAAGAGTCGGGGCGACACGATTCGAACGTGCGACCTCTACGTCCCGAACGTAGCGCTCTAGCCAGGCTGAGCTACGCCCCGATCTCGTGCTGCGAGACGCTTCGTCGACCTCGTCGCACGGGGAGAGAACAAGAGCCTACACGCTTCGCCGGCCGGGGACAACGTCGTTCCCCGCGAGCCCCGCCGCCGGCCAAAATGACTCAGCGGGCAGCCTGCACGCAGACGAGTTCCCGGTCGTTCCTCGCGAAAATACAGCCTCCCGCGAACGCGGGATGGCTCCAGACCACCTCGCGGCCGAAGCACTCGTTGGTTGCGTCGAGCAGATGCATCCTGCCGAGCTCTTCGTACCGTTCGGCCGAAAGCCGCGCGAGCACGAGGTCGCCTGTTTCGCTGGAGATCCAAACCCGGGACGAGTCGGGCGGGTCGGAGGCGACGGCCTCGGACTGCCGCACGAGGAACGCCGTGCCGTGCTTGCCGCGGCGGGGGCCGCCCGTGGTCGGCTCCGTCGTTTCCCAGAGCCGCCGGCCCGTCTCGATCTCCACCGCCGTGAGCATGCCCGTGTCGCAGTCGCAGCCGTAGAGCGTGTCGCCGGTGATGAAAGGGGTGCTGTTGGCACAGTAGACGGCCGACTTCGGCTCGCCCCGCCAGAGGATGCTCGCCCCGGGCGCGTCGGCGGCCAGCGCGAAGAGCGCGCCGACGCGGCCGATACCGCTGGCGAAGAGCACGCGTCCGCGTTTCGTGTCGGCGACCTGCGGCGCCATGATCGACATTCCATACATCGGCTTGAGCGGCTGCGACCAGTGCGTGCGGCCCGTCTGCGGATCGAGGCTGTTGAGGTTGTCGGCGTCCCAGATCACCAGCTGCCGCACGCCTGCGCTCTCGATCATCGTCGGCGGGCAGTAGCCGCTCTCGCTCGCGGAGAGAGCCTTCCAGCGCTCCTCGCCCGTCTTTCGATCGAAGGCCACGGCCACGCTGCCCGGACCACCCACCAGGCACACGAGCAGCTCGCCCTCCACCAGCGGATGGCCGCAGAAGCCCCAGATGGGCACCGGGGCCGCGTAGTCGCGCTTGAAGTCCTTCGACCACAGGAGCTTCCCGGTGGCGGCCTCGAGGCAGACGAGATTGCCCTCCGCGCCGAGCACGTAGACGCGGCCATCGGCCACCGTCGGCGTGCACCGGGGACCTGAGGCGTAGGAGATCGAATAGGGGCAATCGGCCTCGTGCTTCCAGAGGAGGCGTCCGGTCGCCGCGTCGAGGCAGAGCGTGCGTTCGCTGCCTGCGAGGAGATTGCGGTCGTTGGGCCTGTTGGCCAGCTCTCCCTCGCGGACGACGTAGTCGGTGACATACACGCGTCCGTCGGCCACCGCCGGTCCCGAGTAGCCGCCGGCGACCGGCACCCGCCATTTCACCGGCAGCCCGCCGGCGGGGATCGATTCGACGAGTCGCTGTTCGCGCCAGACGCCGTCCCGTTGCGGGCCCATCCACTGCGGCCAGTCGTCGCCGCGGACACTGCCGTTCAGGATGACGATCAGGCATCCGAGCCACAGCAAACGGTTCGTCATCGGGGAGCCCTCAGGCGGTTGTGGCCGCAAGGTCGGGAAGATCGCTCGTCACGTCGATGCCGTCGGGACGCCAGTCGATGATCTCGAGTTCGGCGGTGCGGCGGCCGCGAAACTCGTTGATTTTGGGACGGAACGCGATGTGGAAGGTCTGGCCGGGCAGCGGCAGGTGCGCGAGCCACTCGCCGGCGCCGAACGCCACGCCGCGGATCTGGGCCGAGTGCTGCTTCAGCTGCAGTTGGAGATGGCGGCCCGACTGGCCCATGGTGCGGGCCGGCTCCGCGAGCGTCACGCCGGAGGCGCAGAGCACCGGGCGACGATTACCCTCGCCGAACGGGGCGAGCTTCTCGAGCTGCTCGACCGTGTCGCGGGTCAGGGCCGCGAGCGACGTCTCGCCGTCGATCGTGATCTGTGCCCGCCGCAGCGTATCGGGCAGGCGGGCATCGACCTCGGCGACGAACGCCCGGCGAAACTCGTCGATCTTCGCGTCATCGACCTGGAGGCCGGCCGCCGCGGCGTGCCCGCCGCAGCCCAGGAGGTGTCCTTCGCAGGCCTTGACCGCGGCCAGCACGTCGAAGCCGGGCACGCTCCGCACACTCCCCGTCGCCGGACCGCCCTGCAGCGGATCGCGGGCGATCATGATCACCGGCCGATGCCAGCGCTCCGCCAGCCGGCCGGCCACGATGCCGATCACCCCCTTGTGCCAGCCGCGGTCGGCGAGCACGAGCGCGGCATCGGCTTCAGGATCAAACTGCTCCTTGGCCTGTTTCGCGGCCGCAAGTTGCAGGCTCCGCTCCTCCGTCTCCCGCTGGGTGTTGAGCTCGTGCAGGTAGTCGGCGAGGGAGGCGGCCCGAGCGGCGTCTTCCGTGACGAGCAGTTCGATGCCGTTGGCGGCCGTGGCCATGCGGCCGGCGGCGTTGAGCCGGGGACCGAGTTTGAAGGCGATGTCCTCGCTCTCCAGCCGCGACCGTTCGTGCAGGCCGGTGAGTTCGATGAGCCGGCTCAGCCCCGGTCCGCCGCGCTGGCGGAGATTCTCGATCCCGTGCTTCACGAACAGGCGGTTCTCGTCAACCAGCGGCATCACGTCGGTGACCGTGCCGAAGGCCGCCAGGCCGATGCCGCGGAGGAGGGCCTCGCGGAGCCGAGGCGTGACCTTGTTCGATCCGCTGGCGCGGGTGGCGATCGCCCAGGCGAGCTTGAAGGCCACGCCGGCGCCGCACAGGCCGCCGAAGGGATAGCCGCCGCCGGGCAGCCGCGGATGCACCAGCACGTCGGCCTCGGGCAACGTCTCGGCGAAGTTGTGGTGGTCGGTGATGATCAGCTCGAGGCCAAGGTCGCGGGCCGCCTTGGCCTCGGCCACCCCGGTGATGCCGCAGTCCACCGTCACCACGAGGCTCGCGCCCTGCGCTGCGAGCGTCGCCAGGGCCTCGGTGTTGAGGCCGTAGCCCTCTTCCTGCCGGCTCGGCACATACCAGGCGGGCTTCGCGTCGAGCGCTTCCAGGCAGCAGGCGAGGATCGCCGTCGCGCACATGCCGTCGGCGTCATAGTCGCCGTAGATCACGATTTTTCTCCCGGCCCGCACCGCGGCGAGGATGCGGTCGGCCGCCTCGGGCACGCCCGGCAGCGTTTCGGGATCGCGGAGGTCGGCGAGCGAGCCCGAGAGAAACGCCTTCACCGCCGCGGGCTCGGTGATCCCGCGGGCCACGAGCAGTCCGGCGAGGATGCTGGACACCCCGCTCGACTTCTCGAGCGCAGCGACGGCCGTCGGATCGTGCGGACGGATGTGCCAGCGTTTGGGCATCGGGGGAATCCCTTCCTCGGAATCGGACCGGGGCGGGCAGTATAAGACGCCGGCAGCACCCCCGAAACACGCTATAGTAGCGGGCCACACGCGCCCGGAGGCCGCCGACCATGATCGCCGATATTCCGCTTCCCCAGTTGCCCACCAAGCCCAAACGCGGCGATGTGCCCGCCGACAAGGTGCTCTGCGAGTATTGCACCGCCAAGTGCTGCCGCTACTTCGCGCTGCCGCTGGAGACGCCGACGACCCGCGAGGCGTTTGAATACATCCGCTGGTTCCTCCTCCACGAACACGCCACGGTCTTCACCGAAGATGGCGACTGGTACGTCTGCGTGCACACCGTCTGCAAGCACCTCCAGTCCGACCAGCGTTGCGGCATCTACGAGACGCGGCCACAGATCTGCCGGGAGTACACCACGAAGGAATGCGAGTACGAGGACGATTGGGTCTACGACCAGTATTTCGAGACCTGCGAACAGGTCGAGGAATACATGGACGCCGTCCTCGGCCCGGGGGGCGACAGCCTCGGTGACGGCCGCAAGAAGAAGAACCGCGGAAAGTCGATCCGCAGTCGGCGGCCCGCCCTCCTGCCGATCGTGTGACGGGGACCAGCACGTGATCGAACCCCGCACCCTCAAGGGCTTCCGCGACCACCTGCCGGCACAGGCGCTCGCCCGCGAAAAGATCCTGGAGATCGCCCGCCGCGTCTACCGTTCGTATGGCTTCGCGCCCATCGACACGCCCGCCCTGGAATACCTCGAGATCCTCACCGGCAAGGGGAGCGAGGAGACCGACAAGCAGCTCTACCGCTTCAAGGATCACGGCGGCCGCGACGTGGGGATGAGGTTCGACCTGACCGTGCCCTTCGCCCGGTTCGCGGCCCAGCACATGCACGAACTCGGGCTGCCCTTCAAGCGGTATCACATGGCCGCCGTCTGGCGGGGCGAAAACACGCAGCGCGGCCGGTATCGCGAGTTCATGCAGTGCGACTTCGACACGATCGGCACCACGAGCCCCGTCGCCGATCTGGAGATGGTGCTCGTGGTGCACGACCTCCTGGCGGCCATCGGCGTCGAGTTCACGATCCGCGTCAATGATCGCCGGGTGCTCTCCGGGATCCTCGAGCGACTGGGGCTCGCCGACCGCTCGACCACGGTCCTGCGGAGCCTCGACAAGCTCGGCAAGGCGACACCCGAGGCCGTCGCGGCCGAACTGGCCGGTCACGGTGTCGCGGCGGACGCGGTGGCGGCGTTGATCGAAATGGCGGGACTCGGCGGGGCGGCCGATGAGGTGCTTGCGCAGCTCGATGTGCTCGTCGGCGCCGTGGAACAGGGGCGGGCCGGTGTGGCGGCACTGCGGAGCATCGTCGCGGGAGCGCGGGACGCGGGCGTGGCCGCGGGTCGCATTGCCATCGACCCCTCGATCGCCCGCGGGCTCGATTACTACACGGGGATCGTGCTCGAGAGTTTTCTCGACGAACTTCCGGCCCTCGGCAGCATCTGCTCCGGTGGCCGTTACGACAATCTCGCCGGCATCTACACGAAGCAATCGCTGCCGGGCGTGGGTGCGTCGCTCGGCATCGACCGGCTGCTTGCCGGCCTCGAGGAACTCGGCCGGGGCGCGACGGTCGAGACGCCCGCCGACTTGTTCCTCGTGCACTTCGACCAGCAACACCTCGGCGACTACCTGCGGATCGCGGCCGCCATCCGGTCGGCCGGCATGGCGGTCGAGTTCTTTCCCGAGGCGAAGAAGGTGGGCCAGCAACTCAAGCTCGCCGCCAAGCGGGGCTTCCCCGCGGCGCTCGTGATCGGCAGCGACGAGTTTGCCGCCGGCACGGCCCAGTTCAAGAACCTCGCCACCCAGCAGAGCGTGGCAATCGAATGGCACGGCGACCTGCACGTGCTGGTCGATGCGGTCCATTCCCTGCTCGCGGCCGCCGGCCAGGGCGCGGGCGGGCGGGGGACGGATCCCGCTTGAGCCTCGCGGCCTATTCCTGCCCGGCGACCTGCTTTTGCAGGGAGGCGAGCGCAGCTGCGACGTCGCGGGCGTCGTCCGGGCGGTCGTTCTTGTCGTGGGCGATGAGCCGCATCACGAGATCACAGACGCCGCGGGGCACGCCCGGGGCGGCGACGTGCAGCGGCTGCGGGGCGGCCTTGGCGATCGCCGATAACACGGCGGTCAACGATCGGCCCTCGAAGGGGAGCCGGTTGGCGAGCAGCTCGTAGAGGATCACGCCCAGTCCGAAGAGGTCGCTCTTCGCGTCGATGGCCCCGTTGTCGATCCGCTCCGGAGGCATGTAGGAGGGCGTGCCCACGAGGGAGCCGTCGAGCGTGAGGACGGTGGCTTTGGCGTCGATCGTGCGGGCGAGTCCGAAATCGATGATCCGCACGCTCCGGGTGTCCCCCTCGAGAAACACGTTGGCCGGCGTGAGGGCGCGGTGCACGATGCCGCGGCGGTGTGCCGCTGAACGCCCCTCCGCGATCTCGCGGCCGATCCGCAGCACTTCGGCGACCGGCAGCGGACCGGCGGAGTCGCGATAGGCCCGCAGGGTGCGGCCTTCGAGCAACTGCATCACGATGTAGGGGACGCCATCCTGCTCGCCCACCTGGTGGATGGTCATCACATGCGGGTGCTCGACCGCCGCGACCGACCGGCTCTCGCGGATGAACCGCTGCCTGGCCGAGGGATTTCCGGCGTAACGGGCGTTCATCACCTTGATCGCGATGCGACGGTCGAGCCGGTCGTCATGGGCCAGGTAGACGCGGCCCATCGATCCGGAGCCGATCAGCCCGATGATCCGGTAGTCGCCGATCCGGGACGGCGGCGACGCATCCATCACGACGCCGGGGTCGTCGGCGAATGAATCCGCGTCGGAGGGGGGCGTGCTGGCGAGCGTCGCCTCGTGCGGGGAGTGCGAGGGGTGCGTGTCGCCGTGCTCATGGCGGACCACGAACGAGCAGAACGGGTCGCCCCGGTGCATGCAGCTCGGTTCATCGATCGTCAGCCGTTCGTCATGAAGTTTTCCGAGGCCGCGGATCAGGCCGATCGCGAGCCCGCAGAGCCGCCGCTTGGAGGAGTAGACGAGGTGCAACTCGTCGGGAGTCGCGCGAAATGTCTCGAGCACGGGAGGCGTCGCGCCCGGATTGGAGGTGCGGACCATGCTGTGGATGATCGATTCGGTGTGCTCGATCAGATCGAGCGTCCGCCAGCCGGGCTCGATGAACTCCCCCGCGACCTTCACGAGGTGCGGGGCGAGGAACTCGCCGAATTCGACCAGCACGTCGCCCAGGGGGCGGCCGGCGGAAGCGGCCAGTTCCCCGAGGATCGCCACGGCATCGGCATCGGGGTAGACGCCCGAGGGAAGGTGGGTGGGTCCGGCCGTCGAAGCGGCCGGAAACCGTTCCGCGAACTTGTGGATGTAGAAGAAAATCAGCCCGTGCACGGCGGCGTCCCTGGCGGCGCGGGGCCGGCTCTGGTCCCGTTGACCGGTCGCGCCGAAAACACGCTTGCTCTCCCGATTATGGCGCGATTGGCGGGGATTGAAAGCCGCGGAAGCCCGCGTCGGGGCCACGGCCGGTCTTTGGGCAGACGCGGCGGCGGTAGATGGCCAGCCCGTGTGCGGCGTGGTAGAGGCCACCACATTCCACGTCGAGGTCCGCGGTCTGTTCGAGCAGGGTGACCAGTCGCGAGGCCGCGTGGGTCACCCATGGTTCCGAAAGCCGCTCGTCGTCGAGGGCGAGGGCGAGCACCTCGAAGACATGGCCCGTCGCGCCGAGTCTGGCAAAGACGTCGGGCGACGTGCCGGGCCTGGCGAACGAATGGACCGAAAAGCTGCCGTCCGCCTGCTGGAATCTCCGCGCTCGGTCGCAAAAATCGTCGAGCACGGTCGCGGCCGCGGCCCAGCCGCCGCTCGGCTCGGCGCCGGTCGCCGCGCGATGGGCCCGCACCGCGGCCGCGAGCCCATAGAGGCGATGCGCGCCGCCGCAGGCCGCCGATACGACGTCAGCCTCCGCTTCCATCGTCACGACCCGCTCCGTGTTCCAGGTCTCGCCGGCGCCGCTCGTCCACGAGGCGTCTGGGGGCAGCCACGCCGCGAGGGCCATGAGGGTCCACGTGGCCTCCTGGCCCGGACGGATGTCGTGCTGGGCCTGCGCGAGCAGGTCGGCCACCGTGAACCGCCTGCCACCGACCACCAGCGGCGTGTCGAGCGGAATGCCGCCCACGACCGCGTCGCCGTCGTCCGTTGCCACGCCGCATTGGGACAGATAGCCGAGCCACTGATCGGGATGCCCCTGGCCCAGCGTGCTCCCCTCCTCGACGACCGCGACGACTCCGGGATCGCCCGGCCGGAGTTTCCAGCCGGTGAGCTGGCCGCCGCCGAGGAGATAGGCGAGCGCCGGCGTCGTTTGTCCCCGCGCATCGAGGGGAAACTCGGGCCCGAAGGCGAGGATCCCATGCACCACCTGCCAGGCCCCCTGTGTGCCGGCGGCGAGCCGGCGGGCGTCGCGGGCGTGGGCGAGCACCGCGTCGATCCGGCCGCAGAGTGCGGCCGTGTCGACCGTGAAGTCTGGTGTGCCGGCGACGCCGCTCCCCGGCGAGCGGGTTGGTCCGCCGCAACCGGCGACGCATCCCAGGAGCAGCGCCGCGGCCACGAGGCGGCGAAGGAGCAGGGGAACCGTGGTGGTGAATCGTGCGTAGTGCATATGAGGCCGGCGCGGGGCCGGCGGGCCATGGGCCGGGCCGGAGCCTAGAATAGTATCGATGTGCGGTGGCCGCCCGACTTGTGCGGCGGCGGCCGAAGCGACGTCTGACGAGGACAGGAGACCGACACGGATGCCAGGATTTTACTTCGACGCCAACTACCTGCTCTGGATCGCCCCGGCCATGCTCCTGGCGATGTGGGCCCAGTGGCGGGTGCATTCAGCCTTCGCGGCCGCGGCCCGCGAGCCGGCTCCACTCACCGGGGCTGCCGCCGCCCGGCACATCCTCGATTCGGCTGGAGCCACCGAGATCGAGATCGAGGCCGTGCCCGGCCAGTTGAATGACCACTACGATCCGCGCGCCAAGGTGCTGCGTCTCTCCCAGGGCGTGTATGGCGAGCGATCGCTGGCGGCCGTCGGCATCGCGGCCCACGAGGCCGGCCATGCGTTGCAGGACGCCCAGGGCTACTCGCTGATGGCGATCCGCAATGCCGCCGTCGGTGTCGCCAACTTCGGCAGCGGCCTGGGCTTCTTCGTGTTCATGATCGGTCTGGCGATGTCGTTCTCCGCGGTCGCGTGGCTGGGCATCATCCTCTTCGCCGGCACCGTCTTCTTCCAGCTGGTGAACCTTCCTGTGGAGATCGACGCCAGCAACCGGGCGAAGGCGCAGCTGGTCGATCTCGGGATCGTCCCGGCGGCCCAGATGGCGGCGGTCAATAGCGTGCTCAACGCCGCCGCCTGGACCTACGTCGCCGGCACCCTCCAGAGCATCCTCACGCTGCTTTACTACGCCAGCTTTCTCGTCGGCGGTTCGAGCGACGATCGGTGAGCTGACGGCGTCTTTGCCGGGAGCACACCCCGGGCTCCCGGGCCGGGCTCCCGGGCCGGGTCCCCCTGTGCGAACCGACCCACGCCATCAGTGGTTGAGGGAGTAGAGCAGCACGTTGAGGGCGATCTTCTCGGCGTCTTCCCGGCCGTAGCCCGTGCACTCCATCGAGTTCTGCTTCTCGAGCGCGCACGACAGATCGTAGGGGGAGAAGATCACGGCCCAGCGATCACCGATCCGGACGCCTTCGAGCTTCGGGGGAATCTGTCGTTTTCTGACCCCCAGCGGTCCATCGCCCCCCGCCGGCTCGCGGAGCGTCACCTGGCGAATGTCGTAACCGCCGTATTCCGCCGCGGTGAACAGCGGGTCGTCGGCGGGGATTTCCTCGAGGGTGTGGCCCGGCAGCATGACGGCGATCTCCGCGCGAAACGCCTGCGTGAAGGCTCCGGCGGCGCAGACGCTGTCGGCCAGGAGCATGCCGCCCCGATCGAGAAACTTCGCGATCCGCTCCCGCCGCGGTTGATCGAAGGAGAATCCCTGGCGACCGTGCATGAACACCAGGTGATACTCGAAGAGCTGGTCGTCGGCCGGATCGATCTGGACGGGAGTGTCGTCGACGCGGATGCCCGTCTCGCGGGCGGCCGCCCGCAGGATGTTGGCCAGCGCGGCGGGGGCCGCGTCGCACATCCCCGAATGGCGCAGCTTGCCGATGGCGAGCTGGCCGCGGTCGACGCGTTCTCCGCGGGGCTCATCGGCCGGCATGACGCCGAAGAAGGCATCTTTGCTCTTGAGTTCGCGGTTGGTCGCGTAGGCAAGCACATTGGTGCCGATGGCGAGCGCCGCATCGACCTCGCGTGCGATCGAGGGGGCGAGCGCCCGGCGGGACGGGCCGCCGAGCTCCCAGAGGCACGACAGGCTCGGCATGGCCGCCTTGGGGTCTTCCAGGTCGGTCGGCGGCGCGTAGATCAGGCAGGTGCGGCAGCCGTAGTCGATCCCCATCAGCGGCCGGTGGAGTTCGGGCGGCACGATCTCCTCCGCGTGCCAGGCCGGATGTTCCGGCGGCAGAAGATGCAGCCGGTATTCCGGCTCCGGAAAGATCTCGCCGACGAGTTGTCGCAGCCGCCGATCAAACTCCCCGCTCTGCGGGCAGCAGGCCTCGGCGAAGACGAATCCCCCTTCGTCGATGTACCGCCGCAGCCGGGGGCCGGCGTCGGGTCCGAGATCGAAGGCGACCTTGCCCGAGAGCCAGAAGACGGGAGCCTGCTGGAGGTCGTCGAGGCCGGCGGTCGGGGTGTCGGTCACGTGCCACGAGAGCCCGGCCGGGTAGTCCTTCTTCCACCTCGTCTCGAGATGCTCGACGAGGTGGGCGATATCGTGGCCATGCCGATTCCAGTCGTTCTCGGGGCCGTGACGGCTCTTCGAGACGATGACGGGCCGCCGGCCCTTGGCAAGACACAGGAGCGCGAAACTCGTCGCCACGATCGAGTCCTCGATGCGGTTGGCGACGAACTTTCCCGACAGTCGATCCTGCGTGGCGGCGAACGCCCGCGCGCCCTCGAGATACCAGTCGCTTTCGCCGATGTAGCGGCGGGCCGTGAACCGGCCCACGCGCTCGAGGCCGTAGAGGTAGTAGTAGAGCCACGTCTCCCCGCCGGTGCCGGGGTTTTGCATCACGGAGAAACGCCTGCCGAGCCAGTCGATGCCCTTCTCGAGCACGCGGGGCGACGCGCCGCCGCCACAGCACGAGACGCTCTCGCGGGCTGCCCGGGCATCGGGCGTGCCGATGTGCTCCGAGGTGATCCAGATGCTGGCGATGCCGGCGCAGGTCATGCTGCCGGAGCCCCCGGCGTTGCCGAGCGTGTAGCCCCACGAGCCGTCGGCATTGGCGCAGGCGACCCAGTATTGTTGGGCACGGACCCAGGTCTCCTCGGCGACCCGGACGCCCGCCCGCGACGCCTCGTGGAGGCCGAGAAGGGCGAACTGCGAGTTGGAGTTGTCGCCCATGCCGGCGCCGCGGTTCTGTGCGTATGACCAGGAGCCCGTGCCCGGCCCCTGCTTCACCTGCGCCAGTTCCAGCCAGGCGACGTTGCGTTCGAGGATCGCCCGGTCAGCCTCGGGCGAGAGCATCGCGAGGATCATCGTCTGCAATGAGACCGCGTAGGTGTCATCCGGTGTCTGCTGCCGCAGCCAGTCGAGCGCCCGGCGCATCGGCGGCCGGTCGGCCGTCACCCCAGCGTTGGCCAGCGCCAGCATCACCAGGGCCGTGGCGCCGACCCGCTTGTCGTTCGATCGCATGGCCTCCCATGAGCCGTCGTCCTTCTGCTGCGACAGCAGGTAGTCGCCCGCCTTGTCGATCGCCCGCTGGATGTCGGAGGGGCCGAGTTGCTGCGGGGGAGGAGCCGCGGTGGCGGCGTCCTGCCAAGGGACCGCAAGGCAGAGGAGGGCCAGCACCACCGGCGTTCGGAGGCTCCGGGCGACTCGAAGAGGACGAGCTCGGTTCACGCCAGATTCCCGGGCGGCGACACTGCGGCACGGACGGCCTGGATGCAAAAACCGCGGCCGGCCCGACGCTGACAATGGTATCACGTTTGCCGATGCCGCAGGATGCGCCGCCACCAACCCTCGCGGCGATACCTGGTCGATTGCCGACCCGGCGGTCACACCCGATACTGGGGTTCTCGACCGACTCCACACCCCGGCAGGAAGGATCGCAGGCGTGTCCACAGCCTCGAAGCAGAAAACGCTCGACGAGATCCTGCAGGAGTTCGCACAGCACCGCAAGCTGATGCAGGAGGAACTGCAGAAGGTGATCGTCGGCCAGAACGAGGTCATCGAACAGCTGTTCGCGGCCATTTTCACCCGCGGCCACTGCCTGCTCGAGGGCGTGCCCGGCCTGGCCAAGACACTGATGGTGTCGACGCTGGCGAAGATTCTCGACGTCGGCTTCAAGCGGGTGCAGTTCACTCCCGACCTCATGCCTTCCGACATCACCGGGACCAATGTTCTCGAGGAGGACGAGGCGGGCCGCCGCCGGTTCCGGTTCGTCGAGGGGCCCGTTTTCACCAACATCCTGCTGGCCGACGAAATCAACCGGACCCCGCCCAAGACGCAGGCCGCCCTGCTGCAGGCGATGCAGGAGCGGGAGGTCTCGGTGGGCCAGGAGACCTACCAGTTGCCCGACCCATTCTTCACGATCGCCACCCCGAA
>SXHR01000243.1:0-3092 GCA_005773625.1 Planctomycetaceae bacterium
AGCCAGTACGCCCTGCCGTTCTCGTCGGACGGCCGGCTGGAGGTGGTCGACCCGAAGGGTGCCTTCTCGCGCGACGTCAGGATCATCCGCGTGCACCTCGAGGAGGATGCGGGCAAGAGCATGCACGACGAGGCGGCCGGCACCGCCGACACCCGCATCGACCTGAACCGCGCCGGCACGCCGCTCTGCGAGATCGTGACCCAGCCCGACCTGCGTTCGCCGCAGGAGGCCCGCGGCTGGCTCAACGAACTCAAGCTCCTGCTCGTCTACCTCGGCGTCCGCGACTGCAACATGCAGGAGGGTAGCCTGCGGGTCGATGCCAACGTCAACCTGCACATCCCGCAGGCCGACGGCCGGGTGGCCAAGACGCCGATCGTCGAAATCAAGAACATGAACTCCTTCCGCTCCGTCGAGCGGGCCCTCGTCTACGAGGCCGCACGGCAATGGGAGGAGTGGCAGTTCACGAAGGCCGAAATGGGCCGGACCCCGAAGCAGACCCGCGGCTGGGACGATGCCGCCGGCGTCACGCGGGCGCAGCGGCACAAGGAGGAGTCGAGCGACTATCGCTACTTCCCGGAGCCCGATCTCGTGCCGGTGACGGTGTCGGAGGCCGACATCGCCGCCGCCCGCGGCGCTATGGGCGATCCGCCGACGGTGCTCCGCAAGGCCCTCGCGGAGAAGTGGCGGATCCCGCCCTACGACGCCGACGTGCTCGTCAATCAGGGCCGCGATCTCGTCGACTACTTCGAGGACCTCGCGACGCGGGTGGGCGAGGGCAAGGTGGCGAGCAACTGGATGCAGCAGGACGTGTTGCGAACGCTCAACGAGCGTGGCGGAACGATCGCGGAATTTCCGGTCCGCCCGGAGGCCGTCGCCGACATCATCGGCCGCGTCACCAAGGGCGACTTCGACACCAGTCGTGGCCGGGAGATCTTCGCCGACGTGCTCTCCTCGGGCCACACGGTGGCCGACGTGGTGGCATCGATGGGCATCGCCGCGGTGAGCGACGACGATCTCGTCGCACTCTGCAAGGAACTGCTGGCGGCCAACCCGAAGATCGTGGCCGACGTGCAGGGGGGCAAGGAGCAGGCCGCGGCCGGCCTGATCGGCCAGGCCCGCAAGAAAAACCCCAACGTCAACCCGGGCAAGTTCCGGCAGATGTGCCTCGACCTGATCCGCGGCATGTGAACCGGCCGCCGGGCCGGGGCGACGAGGCGGCGGCCGCACGGCTCGCGGATCCCGCAGCCTGCCCTTTCCCGCCCGCCGCGCAGACGCGGACCCCCGGTAGACTGGCCGCATGCCCACGACCCCCTCCGCACTCCGACCATCGACGGTGCCGCCGGCCCTCCCCCGGCACGAAACTCGCGAGACTCGGCCCGCAGCCGCGTTGCTCCGCACCTGGGATCGCGAGCATGTCTGGCACGCGTTCACGCAGATGCAGGAATACGAGCCGCTCCTGATCGAGCGGGGCGAGGGGTCGTGGCTCATCGATACCGACGGCCGCCGCTACCTCGACGGCTCGGCGAGCATGTGGTGCAACGTGCACGGCCACCGGCACCCCCGGCTCGACAAGGCGCTCGTCGAGCAGGCGGGCAGGGTGGCCCACACCACGAATCTCGGCCTTTCGAACCCCACCACGGTCGAGTTTGCGCGGCGGCTCGTCGAACTGTCACCGCCGGGACTCGAAAAGGTGTTCTTCTCCGGCGACGGGTCGAGCGCCATCGAGACGGCGCTCAAGATGGCATTCCAATACTGGACGCAGACAGCGCCGCCACAGCCCGCTCGGACCCGGTTCATCGCGATCGGCGAGGCCTACCATGGCGACACCCTCGGCGCGATCGGCGTCGGCGGCGTCGATCGCTTCACCGCGATGTTCGCGCCGCTCACCTTCGAGGCGATCCGCGTGCCGTCGCCCGGCGGCCCCTGCCCGGCGACCGGGAACCCCGCGCCATCGCTCGCCGAATCGCTCGCGACCGTCGAACGGGTGTTCACGGAACACGCCGGCACGGTCGCCGCGCTGATCATGGAGCCGCTCGTGCAGGCGGCGGCGGGCATCTACGTGCATCCGCCCGGGTTTCTCCGCGGCGTGGCCGACATCTGCCGCAGGCACGATGGACTCCTGATCCTCGACGAGGTGGCCGTCGGCTTCGGCCGCACGGGCTCGATGTTTGCGTGCGAGCAGGAAGAGGTGTCGCCCGACTTCCTCTGCCTCGCGAAGGGGCTGACGGCCGGCTACCTGCCGATGGCCGCGACGCTCACGACCGAGCGGGTCTGGAACGCGTTCCTGGGCCAGCACACCGACCGCCGCACGTTTTTCCACGGCCACACCTACGGCGGCAACCCGCTCGCGGCCGCGGTGGGCCTCGCGTCGCTCGACATCTTTCGCGACGAGCAGGTGCTCGCGTCGCTGCCGCCCAAGATCGAACGGCTCCGCGGCCATGCCGAGCGGCTGGCGCGGCTCGAACACGTCGGCGGCGTGCGTCAGTGCGGCCTGCTCGTGGGCTTCGACATCGTGGCCGACAAGGCCACGGCCATGGCCTACCCATGGCAGGAGAAGCGGGGCATGCAAGCCTGCCTCGCGGCGCGGAGGCACGGAGCCCTCCTCCGACCGCTCGGCGACGTGGTGGTGATCATGCCGCCGCTCTCGATCTCGCTCGACGAGCTCGACGCCCTGGCCGCCGCCACCGAGGCCGGCATCCGCGAGGCGACGGCCTGATACGGTTCCTGCTTACTCCTCAGGCGTGATCCACCGGGTTCTGCAGATGGATCGGATGTTTTTCCTGCGAAGCGTCCGGTAGCTCCTGATGGCTTGCTCGCCCAGACCGCGGTGAGTGTGCCCTGCTGGCCGAACCTCGCCTCGTCCGGGGCTCGAGGCACACGAATCCATGCCGCTTGAGCAGCTGGTAGACCCCTCCCTGTGTGCGCACACGCGAAGTCCACGCTTCCGTGCCAGCGTGTCATCGAGACCGAGCATCACCACGTTGACACAAAAGGACAGGCATGATCCTGCCCTGACCCAGCCCTCGCCTTTCGGGCCGAGAGCCACGCCGCGCAGAAAGCGGCCACGATCTGCCGGGGCTTTCTGGGCCGCC
>SXHR01000244.1:0-29679 GCA_005773625.1 Planctomycetaceae bacterium
GACGCCCACGTGGAGGCCCCGACGCCGATATCGATGATCCTGGCCGGCGTGCTTCTCAAGCTCGGCGGCTACGGCATCCTGCGGATCTGCTATCCGATCTGCCCGGGTGCCGGCCTGTCGCTCGCCTGGCTCGTGTGCGGGCTCGGCGTGGTGTCGATGGTCTACGGAGCCTTCGCCGCGCTCGCCCAGAAGGACTTCAAGCGGATGGTGGCCTACAGCTCGGTCAGCCACATGGGCTACGTGATGCTGGGCCTCGGCGTTTGGAGTGCGGTGGCGGGCAATGAGTTCCGCTGGGATGCCTGGGCCCAGGGTGTGAACGGGGCGACGTTCCAGATGCTGGCCCACGGCATCTCGTCGGCGGGCATGTTCTTCATGGTGGGCGTGCTCTACGACCGTGTCCATCACCGCAACCTCGAGGAGTTCGGCGGGATCTTCAATCGCATGCCGGTCTACAGCGGGCTCGCGGTCGCCGTGTTCTTCGCCGGCCTCGGGCTCCCCGGGCTCTGCGGCTTCATCGGCGAGGTGCTCGTCACGCTGTCCAGCTGGAACTACAGCCGGACGCTCGCCGTGATCTCGTCCTTCACCGTGATCCTCACGGCCGCCTACATTCTCTGGGCGATCCAGCGGGTCTACCTCGGCGCCGAATACAAGGGGCCCCACGGCGATCACCTGACGCCGATGACGGGCCGCGAACTCGCCATCGCCGCGCCGCTGGTGTTTCTCGCCATCGTGTTCGGTGTCGCCCCGCAGTTGATCTTCAACTACGTCACCCCGTCGGTGAATCGCCAGGTCGAAACGCTCGCCGACTGGACACGCGATGTCGGGGCCAAGAGGGACCAGCCGGTGGCCGGCGGTCCCGCAGCCGCCGACGTGACGACTCATTGACGCATCCCTGACCAGAACCCCTCCACCAAGCATCGACGCATGGACCTCGGATCCCTCCTGACGGGCACGCTGAACGACACCCTCGAGGTGTCCCTGCCGCTGTTTCGCGTAGAGATCGCCCTCTCGGCGACGATCGTGCTCGTTCTGCTGTGCAGGATGCTGCCCGTGCTGCGATGGCTCGATTCGGCCCTGGTCGCGCTCGGCGGCGTGGGTTTCGCGCTCTGGTATGCCTGGTGCGACCTGCGGGGGCTGCCCGGGGCCCCGTGGCCGGCGCTCGCGGCGGCGGTGCATCCGGCTTCCCGGGAAATCTTCGGCGGCCTGCTGGTGTTCGACTCGCTGACGGCCTACATCCGGTTCCTGCTGGCCGGCTTCCTCGTGCTTTACATCCTGTTCACCAAGATCTCCGGCATCCCGGATCGCGAGGACGGGGCCGACTTCTACACGCTCGTGCTCGGGTCGTCACTCGGCATGTGCCTGATGGCGTCTGCCAACCACCTGCTGATGATTTTCATGGCGGTCGAGATGGCGAGCGTTCCTTCCTACGCGCTGGCCGGCATGCTCAAGGGCCGCAAGGCGAGCTCCGAGGCCGCCCTCAAATATGCCGTGTACGGCGCGGGTGCCGCGGGAGTGATGCTCTACGGCATCAGCCTGCTCGCGGGCGTGCTCGGCACCTGCCATTTGCCGAGCATGGCCGCCGAGCTCGGCCAGATCGTGGGCGAGGGAACTGAAAGTTTTTATCGCGCGGATTCCGCGGGTCCGATCATGGTGCTCGCCCTCGGCGGCTTGATGCTGGCCGTGGGCCTGGCCTTCAAGCTTTCCGCGGTGCCGTTCCATTTCTGGTGTCCCGACGTGTTCGAGGGGGCCGCCGCCGAGGTGGGTGCGTTTCTTTCCGTGGCGAGCAAGGCGGCCGCGGTGGCATTGGCCCTGCGGGTCGCCTTCGGTCTCGGCTGGCTCGCCGATGCCGTCGGTCCGGCGGCTGCGGGCCTGGCGGACGTCCGGCATTTCTCCGTGTGCCTGATCGGCTTCATGGCCGCCTTGACCTGCACCCTCGGCAACCTCGGTGCGTATGGTCAGACCAACATGAAGCGGATGCTCGCCTATTCGACGATCGCGCACGCCGGCTATCTGCTCATGGGTACTGCGGCGGCGGTTGCCATGCTCGGCACGGACCCCGAAGGTTGCCGCAAGGCGGTCACGGCGCTCACCTTCTACCTCGGCACCTACCTCTTCATGAACCTCGGTGCCTTCGCGATCGTGGCCGTGCTGCGCAACCGGTTGCGGAGCGAGGAGATCGCCTCCTACGCGGGCCTCATCCGGACGAACCCGGGCATGGTGGTGGCCGCGGGGGCGGTGCTCGTCAGCCTGATCGGACTCCCCCCCCTCGCCGGTTTCATCTCCAAGTTCCTCGTGTTCTCCTCGCTCGTCGAGGCGATCACGAAGGGGATCGAGCGGCCGCTGATGCTGGTGCTGCTCGTCATCGGCGGTATCAACACCGTGATCAGCCTCTTCTACTATCTCCGCGTGCTCAAGGTGATGACGTTCGATCCGCCTCCGGAAGACCGGTTTGCGGCCCCCGCCCCTGTCTGGCTGCCGGGCGCGCTCGTCACGGCGGTGGTGGTGCCGGTCGTGGTGCTCGGCCTCTTCTGGTCGGGGCTCTACGCCTACGCCCAGTTGGCCGGAACGTTTGCGTCGTAGGAACGGAACAATCGCATCATGGCCGCCAACGAGCCCCTCTGCCGCCTCCTCGCCCCGATCCAGTCGTCGGTGCTCATGTACCTGGCCGACTCGGGGATCTGGTCCTATCCAGGCGACGAGTCGATCAAGCTGGCGATTGCCGACGCCGTGGATGATCTCCGCGGCATCGTCGATCGAGGCTCCGGAATTCTCCGGGACCGTGAGGTGGCGACTCCGCCCCGACCGGGCTATCCGCTCTCGTTCACGGGCCTCCACGACGTCGACCTTCGCTCCCTCCTGCCGCGGCTGATCGCCGGCCTCACGCGGCAGCTCGCCGAACTCGAAGCCCTCGCCGGCCTTGCCGAGGCCGATGCCGCCGCTGCCGATCTCATCACGGATGCCAAGCTGTCGATCCGGCAGCATCGCGACGTGTTCGAACAGCTCTCCGCGAAGCTGAAGGCCGGCCTTTCCGGCACGTCCGGCCCGGGATCGGCCGCCGCTTCGGCGACCTCCTGAGCCCATGGACTTCTACGACAGCCATTGTCACCTCGACCCGATGCGTTTCGGGAGCGAGCTGTCCGACGTGCTCGCGCGGGCGCGGGCCGCCGGTGTGACTCGAATGACGGTGATCGGCACCCGGGCGGCCGACAGCGAGGCGGCCGCGGAACTGGCCGGCCGGGAGCCTGGCGTGGTTGCCGCGGCGGGGATTCATCCCAACGACGTCGCGGAGGCCGAACCCGGCGAATGGGAACGCGTCGAGCGGCTCGTCGCCTCGGGCCGTGTGGCCGCGGTCGGTGAGACCGGACTCGACTGGTATCGCACGACGGCCCCGCCGGAACTCCAGCGGGATTTTTTCGACCGCCATCTCCGGCTCGCGCAACGGCACGCGCTTCCCGTCGTGATCCACACCCGGGAGAGCATCCGCGACACGCTCGACATGCTCCGGGAGGCGGTCGCCCGCGGGCCGTTGCGGCCCGTGCTGCACGCCTTCACCGGCACCGCGGACGAGGCGGCCGAAGCGGTCGCGCTCCGCTGCCACCTCGGGTTTGCGGGCATGGTGACCTTTCGCTCATCGGCCGCGCTCCGCGAGGTGGCCAAGCTCGTGCCGCTCGACCGCCTGCTCATCGAGACCGACAGCCCGTTTCTTGCGCCGGAGCCGCTGCGGGGCAAGCGGAACGAACCGGCCAACGTGGTCCACACGGCCCGCTGCCTGGCGCTGGCCCGCGGCGAGCCGCTCGACCTGTTCGCCGCGGCGACGACGGCCAATGCCCGCCGTGTTTTCGGGTGAAGCGGGCCCCGGGACGGCATGAGGGCGATCGGCGGCGGTCGTTTCGGCCCGGGAACGGGATGGCGTAAGATTGCGCCGCTCCCCCCAAAGGAACCCGTCATGGTCCGCACCCCCAGCACGATGTTGCCACTCGGCACGATCGCCCCCGACTTCGAACTTCCCAGCGTGGACGGCCGGATGGTGGACTACACCGGCGTCGCCGGGCCCCGAGGCACGGTGGTGGCGTTCATCTGCAACCACTGCCCCTTCGTCAAGCACGTGGCCGATCACCTCGCCCAACTCGGCCGCGAGTCCATGTCCCGCGGCGTCGGCTTCGTCGCCATCAGCTCCAACGACGTCTCGGCCCACCCGGCCGACTCGCCCGAACAAATGGTTCGCGAGGCGGAGGACCGCGGCTACCAGTTTCCTTATCTCTACGACGAAACGCAGGAGGTGGCAAAGGCCTATCATGCCGCCTGCACGCCCGACTTCTACCTCTTCGACGCGGCGCGAAAGCTCGTGTACCGCGGACAGCTCGATCCAAGCAGGCCGGGCGGCGAAACGCCCGTCACGGGCAAGGATCTCCGCGCCGCGATCGACGCCCTGCTCGCAGGCCAGCCGCCGTTGGCCGACCAGATTCCAAGCCTCGGCTGCAACATCAAGTGGAAGGCCGGGAATCACCCGCCGTATTTCAGCCCGTGAACCAAGCGGCCGGCATGCGGCCGGCTGGCCCGCCGCCGGCGGAGACAGCCGCGTCCCGGTCGGTCATCGGGGCCGCGGAGCGTCGCCGGGTCGGGATGGGCTGCGGCTGGCGTACTTGCCGATGTCCTGGGTGTCGCCCGGCTCGAGCCGCGAGGCCCGCAGGTTCTCCCGCTGGATGGCCTCGTAGACCTCCTGGCGATGGACGGGAATCTCGGACGGTGCGTTGATCCCGAGGCGGACTTTGTCTCCCCGGATATCCACGATCGTGACGACGATGTTGTCGCCGATCATGATGCTTTCGTCACGTTGTCTGGAGAGCACGAGCATCGCTGGTTCCTTCCTGATCCGTCGTGGAGGTGGCAATCCGGTGCCGCCAGCCACTCATGATTATGCACTCTTTTTGAGCGGAGGTCGTTCGAGGGACAGTTCGTATTGCATCGGGAGCTCGCCGCTCGCAATGACTTGACGGCCCGTGCGGCCTTCAAGGTTGATGACGATCGGCGCTTTGAGATTGAGTGTGAGGCCTCTGCCGTTTTGTCCGACGATGACGACCACCTGCGCCTGCCGCATGTCGTCGATCGAGAGCGGACTCAGCTCGCTGCGGGGGATCCGCACCTGATATTCCGGCACAAAACGCCGGGGGCTCACGACCGCCAGCGCGACATCCACGCGGGTCGTGCTCTGGAGCCAGCCGAGGGCGTCGTTCGAGGAGTCGGCGAGCAGGGCCCACTCGCGACAATCCTCGAGGCCGGGCAGGCCGCTGGGAAACCGGAGGATGTCGGCAGCATCGACGTCGATGCGACCGAATCTGCTGGTGTTGATCCGCATGACTGGGCACTCCATTGCCGGGACGAAAACTGGCTGCCGGGACGAAAACTGGCGGCCTGCCGCGCTGTCGAGCAAACTCCCGTTCGCACCATTCATTTCGGCAGGGAGGGCTGTCGGGGTGGAGAAAAAAGGTTTGGCGAGAAGAAGAGGATGCCGAAGGGCTTGCGGCACAGGCACTTTCGGGAGGTGGCGGGGTTTTTGCCGGCGGCTTGACCCGCCGCCAAATTCCCCACAATCGTCACCATCGGCCCGAATGCCCGATGCCATGCCCCTCCCGCGACGGCCATCAACCATGCTCCCCGTGCATCGCCTGCTGATCCTCGCTTGCGTGGCGTCCCTCGCCGGCTGTTTCGCCGGACGATACGACACCGATTACGCCGTGAGCCTCGCCGCCTACCGCGAGGCCGCGGTTTTCGCGCCTCTCGCCGTGGTGCCCGACGAAGCGGCCGCCGGTCGCGTGCAGATGCGGCTGCCGAAGCAGTTTGGTCGCATGCGCGAAGACGACAGCATGGAACTCCGCGCGAAGCCGCCGTTTCTCAGGAATTTTCCCGGCTTCGACCAGGCGCGGGAGGTGCGACTCAAGGCGGGCGGCAGCGAGATTTCCGTCGTGGTGACGGTGGGCGTGGTGGCTGCCGGGCTGCGGAGGCACGGCGAGATCGAACGGGAGATTCTCGAGCAGATCCGTGCAGACGAGGAGTTTCCCAAGGCCGACTGGCAACGGGGGCGGGCCGTGGCCGCTGTCGCCGGAGGGCCGGCCGTATGGGACGTCCTGTCGCTGCGGGGGAATCAGGAGTTCGAGATCTTCACCGCGGGGAATGTGGAGCAAAAGAAGTGGGACGGGGCATGCGAGATCTGGGTCTCGGCCGATCCGAAGCAGGAGTTCTGCGTCGTGATCGCGCTGCGGGCGGCTGAGGCCGTCGTCGGCTCGCTCGAACTGCCCCCCGCGGAACTCGTCGAACTGATCGCCAGAACGGTCGCGATCATCCCGTCGGTGGAAGAGAAGCCCGCCGCCGAGGTGCCGTAGGATCGCCGCGGCATCCCTGTGGGAAGCGTCGCGGTCACTGCCACATGGGTTGTGCCCGCCACGCCGCCAGCGGGGCGAGGATGAGCAGCGGCATCCATGCCCCCACGGAGGCGGAAAATGCGTCGCCGATCACCAGCGCATGCGAGCCGAGCACGGTGAGGAAGAAGATGACGGTCATCGCCACGCAGAGGCCGACCGCCACGAACACGCCCCTCCGGCTGGGGCCCAGCACCAGGGGAATCCCGAGCATGACCAGCCCCATGTCGAGCAAAGGGGCCATGAATCGGGCGTGAATCCGCAGCGGGATGTCGGCGCCGACCCCGAGGCTCGGATTGCGGACCGCCCGCACCAGTTCGATCGTCGACGAATACTGGCTCCAGTTCTGCGACCCCATGAGCTGTTCGAAGGTGACGTCGCTCACGACATAGCATTCCCGCGGCTGGAGCCAGGCCGCCGCCGACCGGGTCAGCACCACCGGACGGCCGTCCGATTCGAGCGTCGGAAGGCCGTCGATGTCGGCCGGCTCGCGCACGTCCCGGAGCAGGTAGCCCGCGGGACGGTCACCGGTGGCAGGTTTCCAGAACGCCTCGGCGGCCGTGATCTGCGAGCCGTAGTTGCCGAGCTGCGGGGGCATCAACAGACTCGGCTGGTCGATCCGCTGACCTTCCGCCTGGCCTCCGCGGCCGCGGAAGAGGATCTCCGTCTGGTTGTCGTACCGCGGCTCGAAGGGCTGGACGATCCGGCCCCTCAGGTCCTGTGCGTTCCGGGCAAACGCCTCGCGGATGCGCGGCAGGAGGAGTTCGCGGTTGCCCGCGGCGACGAGCGCCACGACCGCCGAAAACACGATCACCGGACGGGCGAGTCGCCACCGCGTGACTCCGGCCGCGAGCAGGGCGGTGAGTTCGTTGTGCCGTTCGAGCCACGACAGCGCGAACATCGCGCTGGCCAGGGAGATCACCGGGCTCGTCGCATCGAAAAACCAGATGAGCCTGCAGCTGTAATAGGACGCCAGCACCTTGGCGAGGCTGCCCGTCTCGGCGGCATGGGACAGAAACTCCTCCATGTTCGTGAACGCATCGAACACGAAATAGAGGCCGGCCAGGCTCACGAACACGACGACGAACGCGTGCAGTTGGGCGCGGCCGATGTAGCGGTCGATCAGCATGGGCGATTGACGGGGCCGGTGGCTGGCGGACAATGGGCGTTTCCCGCCAGTGCCGTCCGCTTTCTCGGGGCGGAGGGTACGGAGCGCGGGCTGGACCGTCAATCTGGGAAAACCCCGTGGATGGCTTGGACGGACCTGCCTGGAATCGGGACGATTCTCGACCTGCTGTGCCCGCCACGGTGCGTCTTCTGCTCCGCCGACGTGGAGCCGTCGCCGGCCCGCCGTGGCGTGGTGGCCTGTGAGGCCTGTGCGGCCTTGCTGTCGAGGGACATGCCGCGTTGCCAGCGCTGCGGCGAGCCGCTGCCGGGCTCCTCGGGCTGTCGGCGGTGCCGGGGACGCCGTGTGGCGTGGGATGGTCTGGCGGTGCTCGCACCCTATGCCGATGACATCCGCGACGTCGTGCTGCGGGCGAAGCGGCCCGCAGGGGAAGGCGTCGCGGCCGGGCTGGCTTCGCTGCTCGTGCGGAAGCACCGTGAACTGTTCGAGAGTTGGAGGATCGACACGGTCGTGCCCGTGCCGATGCACTGGCTCCGCCGGGCGTCGCGCGGGACGAGCGCCGCACACGAGATCGCGCGGGGCGTGGCGACGGGCCTCGGCCTGCCCTGCCGAAGCGCCGTGAAACGAATCCGAAACACGCTCATGCAGAACGAGCTGCCGTTTGAAGAGCGGCCCGCAAACCTCAACGGGGCCTTTCGGGCGGTCGGACGGCTGCCGGGCTCCCGGGTGCTGGTGGTGGACGACGTGACCACGACGGGCTCGACGCTGGCCGGCTGTCGTGAGGCCCTGGTGGAGGCCGGAGCCTCCGCCGTCTACGCTGCCGTGGTGGCCCGGGCCGATCGTGCGGCCGCCGTCGATTCCGAAAGCTGAGGATGCCGCGTTTTGCGGCCGCACAGATGCATGCCGTCACTCCCATCCGCATCGGCACCCGCGCGAGCCTGCTCGCGACCACCCAGACGGGCTGGGTGGCCGGGCGGCTGAAGGGGCTCGGCGTCGAAGTGGTTCTGGAGACGATCTCGACCAAGGGGGATGCGCGTCGCGACATCCCCATCGCCCGGATCGGTGGCGACGGGGTGTTCGTACGCGAACTCGAGCAGGCCCTGCTCGAAGGTCGCATCGACCTCGCCGTGCACAGCCTCAAGGACATGCCGACCGCCGCGACGCCGGGGCTCGTGCTGGCGTGCGTGCCGGACCGGGCGACTCCCTTCGATGCGGTCGTGGGGCGGACGGCCGCGACGCTCGAGGAACTGCCGCCGGGCGCCGTCGTGGGCACGTCGAGCATCCGCCGCGTCGCCCAGGTGAAGGCCATCCGCGCGGATCTGGCCGTCGCACCCCTCCGCGGCAACGTCGATACCCGGCTGAGGAAGCTCGACGCCGGAGACTACGACGCCCTGATCCTCGCCGCGGCCGGACTCGAGCGGCTCGGTCTCGCGGACCGGATCACGCAACTGCTGCGGCCACCGGTATTCTGGCCGGCGGTGTCCCAGGGTGCGCTCGGGATCCAGGTCCGAATCGGGGACGACCGCACCCGCGGTGCGATCCGCCCGCTGGACGACATGGCGACGCACGCCGCCGTCGTCGCGGAGCGGCGGATGCTGGCCGAACTTGCCGGTGGCTGCCTGGCACCGATCGGGGGCTGGGCCGATGTGTCGGGTGGCCGTCTGACGCTCGGAGGTTGCGTGCTGGCCATCGATGATGCCGGCGGCGTGGAGCGGATAACTGCGGAGGATTCCGTCGCCTTTCCGCCCGCCAAACTCGATGACGAGGCAGTGTCCCCCCTGGCCACCGCCGAACTCGTTGGTGCGTCCGTGGCCGCGCAACTCCTGTCGGGGGGGGCCTCGGGGCTGCTCGAACGCATGCGTACGAGACTTGCCTGATCCTTCCGCCCATGAGGGTGTCGCTCAGATGAAGGGTTCATGGACCCCGCCATTTCGGTAGACTCCATTTGGAAGTCTGGTTGTCGGAGACCGTTTTCGGGGGCCGCAGATGGCTTTGGCCCTTGAATCCATTTTTTTGAAAATGGTAGGGTTACCGGCTTCAGGCAGATGGTTTGAGCGACTGAACGGGCCGCGGGCCTCTTTATTGAGCCCCGGAACGATGGTCGGAGCGTGAGCCGCCGTCGTGGCGGACACCACGCATGATCGATGCGGAATGCAAGGCGACGACGAGTCGCGGAAGGTTGTGACGTTATGGCGATCAAGGTGGTGATTGCGGACGACCACGAAGTGGTGAGAAGGGGGCTTGTGAGCCTCTTGTCCGGATCCGAAGTGAAGATCGTGGGCGAGGCGTCGAGCGGCGACGAGGCCGTGAAACTGACCAAGAAGATGAAGCCCGACGTCGTGCTTCTCGACATCCGCATGCAGGGCAAGGACGGTCTTACGGCGCTGGAGAAGATCCGGGCCGACATGCCGGGCGTCCGCTGCGTGATGCTCTCCACCTTCGACAACCCCACCTACGTCGCGCGGGCGGTGGCCGCCGGTGCCCACGACTACATGCTCAAGGGTTGCACCCGGGGTGAACTGATCAACTCGATCACCGGTGCCGCCGCCGGCCAGTTGCCGATGCGGGCCGGTGAACTCCGCCGGGTGGCCACGACGATGGCCAACCGCGTGGCCACGGCCGATCCCGACATTCCGCTCACGCAGCGGGAGACCCAGGTGCTCCGTCACATGGCGCTCGGGCTCTCCAACAAGGAGATCGCCCAGTCTCTGACCATCAGCGTCGAGACGGTGAAGGAGCACGTGCAGAACATCCTGCGGAAGATCGCCGTCAGCGATCGCACGCAGGCCGCAGTCTGGGCCGTTCGGCGCGGACTCGTCTGACGTTCCGTGGACAAAGTCATCCCTGACGATTGTCCACGGATCGACCGTTGAAACGCCCGGGCCACCGGTCGGGGTTGCTTGGATCCTGCTCGGGCGGATCTGTTCCACGGTCTGCCGGCCATGAACCGCGGGCGATCCTGATGCCGGGAGGCTCGACGAACCCAGCCCGCGAGGCTCAGCGGGCTCGCGGGTGAGCCTTGTCGAAGGCGTCGAGAAGACGCGTCGTGGTCACGTGGGTGTAGATCTGCGTGGTCACGAGGCTCTTGTGCCCCAGGAGCTCCTGCACACTGCGGATATCGGCTCCCGCATCGAGCAGGTGGGTCGCAAAACTGTGACGCAGCGTGTGGGGGCTCGCCTTGCGGGTCAGGCCGGCCACGAGCAGGTGCTTCTCGAGCAGGCGGCCCACGCCCCGCACCGAGAGTCGGCCGCCGAACTTGTTGGTGAACAGCGGGCGGGCGGCCGTTCGTGTCGCGCCGCCGGGCGGTGTGCGGGCGGCGAGCCAGGCCCGGAGGGCCGCCTGGGCGTGGGAGCCCACGATGCCGAGTCGCTCGCGTCGTCCCTTGCCGCGGATCCGGACGGTCGCGTTGCGGAGGTCGAGGTCGGCGTCATCGATGCCGACGAGTTCGCGGACGCGGCAGCCGGACGAGTACATGAGTTCCAGGATCGCGCGGTCGCGGAGTCCGCCGGCCTGGCCCGGCTTGGGTGCCGCGAGCAGCTGCCCGATCTCGTCCCCGGTCAGAAACTTCGGCAGCTTGCGGGGCCGACGCGGGCTGCGGAGCGGCTTGGCGGGATTGGATCTGACCCACCCTTCCCGCTGGCCGAACGCGTAGAAGCTCCGCATGCTCGCGAGTTTGCGGGCGACCGTGGAGGGAGCGTAGCCGGCGGCATGCAGGCCGCCGGCAAACCGCCGCAGGATCACGCTCGAGGCTTCTTCGGGTGAGCGGCAGCCCGCTGAGCCGAGAAACTCCTCGAGCTGGAGAAGATCCTCCCGGTAGCTCTTCACCGTGAGTGGGGAGCCGCCCCGCTCGGAACCCATGTACCGCAGGAACCGCTCGATGGCGGTCGGGAAGTCGGGCCGTGACACGCCAAGCGGAGCCATGGGCTGACGGGCCATCCGCTCAGGCGGGGCGATCGGCCCGCGGCACGAACCGCAGCCGGCGCGGCCGGGGGGTGTTTTGCCTGACCTTCTGGCCGAGAACCGAGGCGTCGTACCACGAGAAGCTCAGGTCGGGATTGGCGGCGTGTCGGGCCAATGCCTCGATCGCCTGATCGCGACTCTCGTCGTCGTAGAGGAACACATAGCGTTCGCCACCCTTGACGAGCGCGATCACGTTGATGTCGCGAGAAGCCATTGCGAGTCCCCGAGCGAACGCCGTGGCCGCGAAGCGCAGCCTGTTTTTGGTATCGGCCGCGCCGTTTCGTCGGCAGCAACCTTCCCCGACGCCCTCCCCAACTTTTCGCGATCGGGCCAACCACCCCGGCATCCCGGGCCCCGGCGGCTCCGCCCGCAAGACTCTGGGAAGGCTGTGCGGACGAGGGAGACGAGAGGACCGAAGCAGCCGGGATCGAGCCCGGAATCAGAAGATGCCGGAGAAGTTGCTGATCGCGATCGGCTCCCGCGACCAGAAGGGCTCCCCGTGAGCCGTGCCGATCATCGACCCCCACCAGGCGTCGGCCGCCGCCACGCGGTCGAGCACCCCGGGCTTGCCGGGAGGTTGGGGGAACTGGCTGGCGTAGCAAGCGAGGCTGCGGCTTTTGAGGTCGCGGGTGGTCGAGATGTCGACCACAAAGGCCGGCCGCCGGACGGCTTTCAGGTGGACGCAGCCGTAATGATAAATCCGCTCGGGATGCCAGGGCTCTCCGGGCAGGTCGCACTTCGTGAGCTTTGCCCAGAATCGCGCGGCCTCCACGAGCCGTGTGGCGGCGACATGATCGGGGTGGGCGTCGACCCAGTGCGGGGCGAAGAGCCAGCGGGGTCGTGTTCTGCGGATCACGCCCGCCAACGCGGCGCGGGCCGCAAGCGTGGCCCGGAGCCGGCGGTTCGGCAGGCCGAGGTTTTCCCGCCAGCGGATGCCGAGGGCTGCGGATGCGGCCGCCGTTTCCCGGGCCCTGATCTCGACCGAGCCGAGCGGCGTCGGCTCGCCGTCGGTGAGGTCGAGAATGCCCACCGACAATCCCTGGGCGAGCATGACCGCGATCGTGCCCCCCATGCCCAGTTCCGCGTCGTCCGGGTGGGGCGCGATGACGAGCGAGTCGAGCATGGTGAAGTCCCTCCGGGAAGGATGCCATCGTTGTCGCGGAAGTTTGCCGTCCGCGGGCGGCACCGATCATACTTCCTCCCATGACAGACCCGATCGCGAGCCGTACGAATCCCGCGCCGGACGACGGCTTGTTTGCCGCAACCTGTGCCCATGCCCGCCGCGTCGCGGTGCTGGCGAGCGTGGAGGCCGTGCTGGGCTGGGACGAGCAGACGATGCTGCCGCGGGCCGCGGCCGGGCATCGGGCCGAGCAGACGGCGGCGATGGCGACGATCGTCCATCGGCTCCGTACCGATGCCGCCCAGGGGGAGCGGCTGCACGCCCTGGCAGCGGGGCCGTTGGCCACGGGCGGTTCGCCCGAGGAGCAGGCGACCATCCGGCTGCTCGCCAAAGATTTCGAGAAACAGACCAGGCTGCCGTCCCGACTCGTGGAGGAGCTTGCCCGCACGGGCGTGGAGGCCCAGCAGGCCTGGATCGCCGCCCGGGCCGAATCGTCGTGGCGGATGCTGGAGCCCTGGCTCGACCGCATGTTCGCCCTCAAGCGGGAACAGGCCGACTGTCAGCGGCCCGACCTCGACCGCTACGACGCGCTCATGGACGACTACGAGCCGGGCGGTCGGTGGCGCGACGTGGCCGCGCGGTTCGAGCCGCTCCGGGGGGCGATCGTGCCGCTTCTCCGGGCATGTCGTGAATCCTCGACACAGCCGGACGACCGGGTGTTCACCGCGGAAAAATATCCCGTCGATGCCCAGCGGCAGTTCGTGCGCGAGGTGGCCACGCGGATCGGGTTTGACTTCGACCGCGGCAGGCTCGACACCACCGCGCATCCGTTCTGCACGACGCTCGGACCGGACGACTGCCGGATCACGACCCGGTGGAACGAGCGGTCGCTGCCGACGGCCCTCTTCGGCGTGCTGCACGAGGCCGGTCACGGCCTCTACGAGCAGGGGCTGCGGCGTGAATGGTATGGCCTGCCGCCCGGCGAGGCGGCATCGCTCGGTGTCCATGAGTCGCAGTCGCGACTCTGGGAGAACATGGTCGGACGCTCGAGGCCGTTCTGGGAGTGGTGCCTTCCCATCGCCCGCGCCGCTTTTCCGACGGCCCTCGGCGCTGCCGACGTGGCCACCGTACACGAGGCGCTGCTGGTTGTCCGCCCGTCGTTCATTCGCGTCGAGGCCGACGAGGTCACGTACAACCTGCATGTGATGATGCGGTTCGACCTCGAACGCGCGGTCATCCAGGGCGATCTCGCCGTGGCCGACCTGCCGGCAGCCTGGAATGAACGCTTCGAGAAGGACTTCGGCATGCGGCCGCCCGACGACGCCCACGGGGTTCTTCAGGACATCCACTGGAGCGCCGGACTGATCGGCTATTTTCCGACCTACACCCTCGGCAACATCCATGCCGCGCAACTCATGGCCTCGGCGCGCCGGCGGTTTACCGGCCTCGACGACGATTTTGCCGCGGGCCGTTTCCAGACGTTGCTCACGTGGCTCCGTGAGTAGGTGCATGCGGCGGGGCGCATCCTCGAATCCGACCCGCTCGTGGAGCGGGCCACGGGGGCCCGGGTGACCTCGGACTGGCTCGTGGAGAGCCTATGGGAGCGATATGGGGGGGCCCACGGTCTCCGCAGGCCGCCCGTGGAGCAAGCCGTCCCCGGGGCTGCGGCCGCGGAGCAGCGCGAAGCAAGTTCCAGGAATTTGAGTCGGGAGGCGCCCGGGGGCTCCTGAGTGGCGAGCCGCCGCATCCAGCGGCGATCGAGTCGCTCCAAGGGCCCGCTCAATCCCCCGTTTCCCGCTCGCGGACGGGGGGGCGGACGGGGGCGACCGGGTCAATTTCCGTTGGTACACTCTGGGCTCGCCGCTTCTGGCGTCCCGGCTGGGAAAGCCCGCTGCATGTGAGCGTGCGGGCCCCGGGTCACCGGGCCGTTCGTTCTTTCATGTTTCGTTGGGAGGGTGTGCGATGGCTGACGACGACAAGGACAAGGACGAAGGATTCGACCCGTGGGCCGATCTGGAGTCGGATCCGGCGCCCGCCCTCGACGCGTTCATCGAAGAGCTTGACCCCCAGCCCGCGGGCGGAGCCCTCGAGGAAACCGGCCAACCCGCGTCAGCGGAGGCTGCGGCCGATGACGACCTCGCGGCGTCGTGGCTCGACGATATTGCCGACGAGCCGACCGGCGGGCAGCCGCTGTCGGTATTCACGCCGGACGAGCCTGCCGAGACCGGCAGCACGGGCGACGACGACGTTGCGGCCGGTTTTTCATCGATCGAGATCGGGACGGGCGAATCGGGTGTTCATTCTCCGAGCAGCATCGATCCGTTCAACGCCATGGCCGAAGATGAATCGTCCGAGTCCATCGAGACGATCGCGATCGGGTTTACCGAAAGCCCCCTCCCCGAGGATGATTCCACCGAACAAGCTCCGCCGCTCGATTTCGGTCCGGCCGCGGCAGTGGTCGCCGGTGGTGCGGCTGTTGCGGCAGTCGGCCCCGCGGCGAAGTCACGCGAGAAGCCAAAGCCCCGCAAGAAGAGCCCCCTCGGGCAGCTCTTCGGTATCGTCATGGGCGGCGCCATGGCGATTCCGGTCACGTTGGGGATCCTGATCTGGGGATTCCAGAAAGACCCCTTCAAGGTTACGAAGCACGTGCCGGAGTCGGTCGCGTTTCTGCTGCCGCAGAAGTTTCAGCCGGGTGGCGTGAGGAACGTCGGCAACGAGCCCGGCCCGACGACGGGACCGACGCTCGACGATCTGCCGAGGATGGATGAGTCCCTGGCCGCGGTCGATGCGGTTTCCCCGGAGCCCACCGCGGTCGAGGAACCGGCCGCGGGTGATGCCGCGGCGACTGACGACCTCGCCGCAGGGGACGGACTCGACGATCTGCTCCAGAAGCCGGCGGCGGTGGAGCCGCAGACGCCGCCGCTTCCGGTCGTGCCGGAGCCCGAACCGCTCGATCTCTCGGGGCTCGAACAGGCGGTGGCCGATGCGACCGCCACGCTCGACGTCGTGAAGTCCGGTGCCGATCCCGCAGGTTCCCCCCGCACCGGGCGGCTCGTCGGCTGGTACAAGCAACTGGCTCGTGTCGCCCAGGAATTCGCGATGCTCGAGCACGTGGCCGCCGACAGCGGGAGGCCACTGACGGCGACCCCCGACAAGGTCGCCGAACTGCATGCGGCGATCCTTGCCGACCCCGTTCTGCTCGACGATCTTGCCCGCCTCACGCGGAACTGGCTGGCGTATTCGAAGCGGGGAGGCGACGGCGTGGTGATGCCCGCGACGTTCGCCGGTTCACGCCAGGTGGGACCGTACTGGAGTTCGCGGGTCTCGATCGTCGAGGCAGGAGGGGGGGCACGCGAACTCGCGGTGATTTCCCGGGCCGAGCCGGCCGCCCTGCCGGGTGATTTGATTCTGATCACCGGTCTGGCCATGGACGGCGACGTTGTCTGGGCGTCGGACCTGCGGTCGGCCACGGCCGGCGCACCCGCCGGCTCAGATCCGTTCGGTCAGTCCGCGCCGTGATCGACGGGCCGCCATCGGCCGCAGTCACCGCGAGCGGGATCGCGGCCGGAAGGATCAGGGCGACCGATGTGCTGGCGGCCAGCAGCGCCCGCCAGCGGGCCATCGGCCGCCGGCTCAACGCGCTCGTTCAGGATCGCCACGTGGAGGCGGCGAACGAGGCCGCCGCGATCGACGGGCGGGTTGCCACCGGGTTGCCGGCATCTGCGGTGCTCGCCGGAGTGCCGGTGAGCGTGAAGGAATGTTTTCCCGTGCGGGGGCTTCTGACCACGCTGGGTATCCCGGCGACACGGCGGTTGGCAGACGACCACGATGCCCCGATCGTGGAGCGGATGCGGGCGGCGGGGGCGGTCGTGATCGGCAAGGGAAACGTCCCGCAGGCGTTGTATCTGCACGAGACGGCCAATCCCGTCTGGGGGCGTACGCTTCACCCTTTCGATCCGGATCGTGGTCCGGGGGGATCCAGTGGCGGCGATGCGGCGCTGGTCGCCGCCGGGATCGCGACGCTCGCGGTGGGCACCGATCTCGCGGGCAGCCTGCGGCAGCCGGCTCATGCCTGTGGAATCGTCGCCATCATGCCGAGGACCGTGGCCCTCGGCGACGGCGGCGCCCGCGACACGATGCCGCACCTCACGGTCGTGCGTCCGCGGGCCGGCTTTCTCGCGCGGACGGTCGGCGACGCGGAACTCGCGCTCGTTGCGGCCCGGGTGCCGCTCACCGCAGTCGCGCCCCGACGTGTCGGCTGGTGGGATGATTCCGGAACGATCCCGGCCTCGCCGGCGATCCGCAGGGGCGTGCATGAAGCGGTGGAGCGGCTGTCGCGGCAGGGAATCTCGACCGTGCGACTCGACCCCGACCTGGCCGTCGAGGCGGCCTGGCTGCACTTCGCGATCCTCGCCGCCGACGGCGGGGCCGATGTGCGGAGCTTGTTCACCGGCTCCCGGCCGATGCCGGGCGTTCGCAGGCTGCTGGCCATCGCCGGGTTGCCGCGTCGTTGGCGTCCGGTCGTCGCGGCGGTCGTCCGGCTGTTCGGCAGGGGCATCGAGGCCGAGGGGGTGTTGAGGACCGGACCGCGGACCTCCGCCGAGTTCGCCGCGATCGTCGCCGCCCGCGACGAGATCGCCGCCCGTTTCGCCGCGGCCGTGGCCGGCTGTGACGCGGTCGTCTGTCCCGTGTCGTCCGTGCCGGCACTGCGTCATGGCACCGCGGCCCAGCTCGTGCTCGCGGCCATGCCGTGCCTGTTCGCCAACCTCCTCGACCTTCCGGCCGGCGCGGTGCCGGTGACACGCGTGCGGGCCGACGAGGAACGGGGACGCTGCTGGAGCCTCGACCCCGTCCTCCGGGCCGCCGCGGCGACCGACCGCGGCAGCCGCGGCCTGCCCGTGGGAGTCCAGGTCGTCGGCTGCCCGGGCCATGATGAGGCCACGGTTCTCCGGGTGATGCACCTGATCGAATCCAGTCCGCCGGTTCCTTGAGGATGCGGGGGCGTGAGCCTGGCCGAGCATCCGGCCCCGGGGCGGTGCAGACGAGATCGCATTCCTTGCAACTGCGTTCGGCCGTGGCTTCGTGACAAAGTCGAAGGCAAGGCCCGGGGTTCCCGGAGGTGCTCGCGACGCCTCGTGAGGGTCGGGGCTGCCCATGCCCCGTCGCCGGACGCTCACTCCGCCCATCCTGGGCTCCGTTCGCTCGATGCCGGCTGCGCTGCGGCATCCATGCCTCCGCTGGCCAGCAACGCCGGCTCCCGGGGCATGGGCAGCCCCTCCCGGCAACCTGCTGCGTCGAACGAGGCCTCACTCCCGAGGCTCGCCTCTGCCTTCCTCTCGGAAAATAGTGACGACCGCAAAAGTCGCAGCGAGACCGCATCCAGGTTTCGTGGAGCACCGGCTCGGGGGCGGCAGAGGTCGCCGCTCCGCGGTCCTCCGGATTGTCGCCGGGGCGAGGACCCGCCCAAGGCTCCTCGAGCGTTCACCGACCCCCTCGCCCACCCCTTCCAAGGTGCCGCATCGTCGCCAGAGGCATCCCGAATCCGCTCTAGCCAGCCATCCGCGCGGCGATCACGCGGGCCATCATGCCGATGCCGAGCACCTCGCAGGCGGCACCCGCCTCGATCGCCGCCTTCGGCATGCTGAACACGATGCTCGAGGCCTCGTCCTGCGCGAGCGTGTGCCAGCCCCTGGTTCGCAGCTTGTGCAGCCCCTTGGCACCGTCGCGTCCCATGCCCGTCAGCAGCGCGGCCGTGCCCGTCAGCGGCCAGTGGCTCGCGACGCTCTCGAAGAACACATCCACGCTGGGTCGGAAGAAGATCTCGCGGGGCTCGGCCCGGTATTCGAGGGTTCGGGAGGCCGAGAGCACGAGGTGGTCGTTGGTGCCGGCGACCAGCACGTCACCGGCCAGCGGCTGTTGGCCGTGCTCGATCACGCGGACTGACCGGCCAGTGCGGTCGCCGAGCCACTTCGCCAGCCCCGGCGCGAAGGCCACGTCGACGTGCTGGACGATGATCACCGCCACGTTCCAATCGTGCGGCAGCGGACCGAGCAGGTCGGAGACGGCCTTGGGCCCGCCCGTCGAGGCGCCGATCACGAGCAGCCGGGGCGGGGTCGCGCCGGCAGTCGGCCGCTGCGTGCGACGGGGATCCCCCGTCGCGCCCACCAGTTTGGCGATCACCCCGATCTTCTCGATGAGGGCGCCCGCACCGCTCACCTCGCCGGCCGGACCGAGCATCGGTGTATCGACGGCATCGAGCGCGCCGTGGCCCATCGCGTCGTAGACGAGCGAGATGTTGCCGCTCACCGTCGCCGTCACGACGAGGATCGCACAGGGAGTCGTGGCCATGATCTGCCGCGTCGCCTGCGAGCCGTCCATGTGGGGCATGAGCAGGTCCATGAGAATCAGGTCGGGGCGGTCGCGCTTCGCCATGGCGACCGCCTCGACTCCGTCGCCGGCGGTCCAGACCACCTGGTGGTCGGGGAGGCTGTCGACCACGCGCCGCAGGGCTTCGCAGGCCGCCCGCATGTCGTTGACGATGCCGATTCGCATATGAGTCCCCGCCTACGCCGTCGCCTCGCCAATCAGATCGATGATCGTATCGATGAACGTCTCATCGTGGAAACTGCTCTTCGTGAGATAGCGGTTGGCGCCGGCGTCGAGGCCCCGGAGGCGGTCCTCTTCCCGGTCTTTGTACGACACGATGACGACGGGGATTTCCCGGCGGGCGGGATCGGCCTTGAGAAGCGAGACGAGCCCGATGCCGTCCATGCGGGGCATGTCCACGTCGGTGACCACGAGGTCGTAGTGGGTGCCGCGAATCGCGTTCCAGCCGTCCATGCCGTCCACGGCGACGTCGACGGCGAACCCGCGGGCCTGAAGCAGTTGACGCTCCAGTTCCCGGACAGTGATCGAGTCATCCACGACGAGGATCCGCTTGCGCTGCCGCGCCTGCTCGGCCATCCGCTCGAACTCGACCCGCGTCAGACGGCGGCCCGTGAGCACGCTGTCGATCGAGCGGACGAGGTCCTCCACATCGACGATCAGCACCGGGTTGCCGTTTTCGAGCAGCGAGGCGCTGTTCACGTCGGGCACCTTGCCGAGCCGGGGATCGAGCGGCCGCACCTCCAGATCCCGCTCCCCGAGGAAGGACTCGACGATCATCCCGAACTGCTGTCCACGGTCGCTGATCACGACGACGGGCATGGGATCGGAGGGGGGGGGCCCCGGGGCCTCGAGGATCTGGGAGGCCATCACCAGGCCGATCGACACGCCGTCGCGGTCGAAATACTGCCGGCCCTCGACGGTGTGGATGTCGGCGGCCCTGCAGAAAAGGATGTGGTCGATCCGCGTCAGCGGAAAGGCGTAGGGCTCGCCGCCGATCTCGACGAGCAGGGCTCGGATCACCGACATCGTGATCGGAAGTTGGAGCGTGAACACGGTCTGCCGGCCGGGCTGCGTGGTCACCCGCACGCTGCCGCCGACGCTCTTCACCATGCTCTGGACGACGTCGAGGCCGACGCCGCGGCCGGAGATCTCCGTGACCTGATCCTTGGTCGAGAAGCCGGGGAGGAAGAGAAACTCGAGGAGTTCCAGTTCGGTCAGTTGGTCCGCGACCTGCCGGGCCACGAGGCCCCGGGCCACGGCCTTCACCCGCAGTTGTTCGACGTCGATGCCGCGGCCGTCATCGGTGAGCGTGATCTGGAGCATGCCGGCCCGGTGCCGGGCCTCGAGCCGGATCGTGCCGGTGGGGGGCTTGCCGGTGGCCTCGCGTGTCGCGGGGTGTTCGATGCCGTGATCCAGCGAGTTGCGGATCAGGTGCGAGAGCGGCGACTCGAGCTTGTCGAGGATGTCGCGATCGACGCCGGTCTGCTCCCCGCGGACCTCGAATCGCACCTGTTTGCCGAGCGTCCGGGCGACGTCGCGGATCAGCCTCGGAAACCCGCGGATCCCGTCGGCCAGCGGCCGCATGCGGCTCACGATCACCTCGTGGTGAAGCCGGTTGGAGAGATCCTCGTTGCGGCGGGCGAAGCTCTCGAAATCCTCGACATGCCGGGTCAGGGTCGCGAGGCCGGCGTCGGCCCGTTCGCGGATGGTGGTCAGCATGGCCGTGATCGGGGAGGGCACCGCGATGTCAGCCGCCTTGAGTTTTTCGTCGAGTGCGGCGATCGCGTCGCAGAGCGCGACATCGGTCGCCCGGAGTTGCAGGAGCGCGTCGACGAACGGCCGCAGTTGCCGCGTTTCGACGAGGGACTCACCCGCCAGGCCGACGAGTCGGGTGAGGCTCTCGGCCGACACGCGGACAACACGGTCGATCTGGTCGGAGGAACGCGGGGCGGTCGTCGCGGGCGCCGCTGCCGATGCCGGCTCCGCCGCCCCCTCCCCGATGGTGTCAGGGCCGGCTGCCGGGGCCGTCGCGGCGTCGGTCGGGGCGGGGGTCGGGGACTCCGGCGGAACGCCGGCCACCGGCTCCGCGAGCAGCGCGTCGAGTTCCGACACGAGCTGCTCCGCGCGGGCGGGCCAGGGGCCTTCCGGTTCGAGCGCGTCGGCGGCCTTGGCGATGGCCCCGAGGAAATCGATGCCGGCGAGCAGGCGGTCGGCGTGCCGGTGCTGAACGCGAAACCGGCCCTTGCCGGCGGCCACGAACACATCCTCGAGCGCGTGGGCGACGCGAACCGCCGGGTCGAGGCCGACGATCCGTGCGGCCCCCTTGAGCGAATGAGCCGCCCGCATCATCGACTCCACCGTCTCCGGCGATTTTTCCAGCTCCTCGATGGCCAGGACGCCTGCCGACAGCACGGCCGTCTGGCTGTCGGCCTCCAGCCGGAAGAGCTCCAGCATCGAGAATCCGCTCAGGTCTTCAGCCATGGGCGCCGCCTCCGTTCATGACGACACCATGTCGCGGAGGGCGTCGAAGAGCCGGGATTCGTCGAGCAGTGCCACGGTCCGTCCCTGCCAATCGAAGAGGGCCGACGAGCAGCGGGCCGCAGCCTGGCTCACGGTCGAGGGCACCGGACGGAGGTCGCCGCGGCCGACGCGGTGCACGCCCGCCACGTCATCGACGCCCAGCACCCAGCGTTCGGTGCCCTGCGGCTCGCAGCGTTCCAGGACGATCAGACGCGGCGTCCCCTCGGAGGGTTCTCCGGTCGGCTGCGCACCGCCGGCGGGTCCGCCCGACAAGCCGAGGATCTTGTGGAACGACACGCACAACTGCAGCTGCCCGCGGATGTTGACCAGCCCCGCGAGTGCGGTTCCGGCCCGATGCGGCACGGTATGAAGCGTGCGGGAAGGCGTGACTTCGACGAGCACGGCGGATGGCAGCGCGAGCCACTCCAGGGCGACGCGGAACACGAGCACGCTCGTGTCGGCATGCTCCGCGGGCTCCGCGGGCTCCTCGAGGATGGCCTGCCACGAATCGAGATAGCCGTCGGGAGCTTCACGATCGAAGAACTCTCGGGCCGCATCGGCGAGCACCGGGCAGTTGCGGCAGTGGATGAACGCCTGCAACTCGGGGCAACTGCGGTCGCCGCTGACGCCGATGATCCGCCAGCATTCGGGCATCGGTGCCTCGAGCGATGACGGGGTCCGGCGGGGGTGGCTGCTCATGGCGCCCCCTTTCGGGCGATCACTCGCGCGGCGGACTGCCGGTAGGTCTCGGCCATCCGCGTGTCGCCGCGGTGCCGGGCCATGAGGGCGAGCGCGAGGAGCGCCTCCTCGTGGGAAGAGTCGAGGTAGAGCGTCTTGTGGAAGCAGCCCTCCGCCCGGTCGAGGTCGCCGAGTGACTGGTGAAGCATGCCCATCAGGAAAAACAGCTCCGGCGCCGGGGCGAGCCGGGGCCGCGACAACTCGCAGAACTCCAGGGCGTCGAGGTAGCGGCGTTCGTTGGCGAGGCGTCCGGCCCCTTCCAGCACATCCTGCAGGGAGGGCGCCGGCTCTTCCGGAGCGGCCGGCGGCGGCGTCGGGGCCGCGGTGACAGGGCGGGAGGCCGGCGGCCGGCGGTGCGGCGGTGCGCGGGGCGTGGAGGGGGCCGCGACCGCTTGGGCCGCGAGATGGATCCCGCGCCGCAGCGCGAACACCGAGGCTCCGCCGGCCGGAATCCAGTCACCTTTCATGATCGGGGGCTCGGCGGCGCCGAGGATCAGGATCCCGTCCGTCCGCAGGAGCCGCTCGACGGTCCGCTCGACGCGGGCACGGGCCTCGGCCGTGAGGTAGATCAACAGGTTGCGGCAGAAGATCACGTCGTAGCGTTCGCGGGAGGCGGCGAAGTCATCCTCGAGCAGGTTGGCCCACGCGAACTGCACGCCCGCCCGCACCGCATCGTCGATGACGGCGTTGCCGCCTTCGATCCGGAACCAGCGATCACGAAACGAGTTGTCGGTGTTGCGAAACGCATTCGCCGAATAGTGGCCGCGCTGCGCCCGGTCGAGGGCCGAGTGACTCACGTCGATCGCGTCGATCACGAACTGCCCGCGGGTCAGGCCCGCGTCGAGCAGGGCCATCGCCACGGAGTAGGGCTCTTCGCCCGAGGCACATGGAGCGCACAGGATCCGCACCGGCGCACGGCCCGGCAGGGCCGCGAGCGTGACGGCGAAATCGGCCACGAAGGCGAACACCTGCCGGTCGCGGAAAAACCAGCTCTCGGCCACGACCACGTCCTCGACGAGGCGATCACGCTCGGTGCGGTCGGACCGCACGAGGGCGACGAACCGCTCAGGATCGTCGATGCCGAGGGCGGCCATTCGGCCGCGCACGGCCCGCCCCAGCGCCGGCAGGCCGATCGTCGAGGCATCGAGCCCGATCCACTCACGCAGCAGTTGTTCGGCACCGCTGGTGTTCATGGTTCGTTGGCGGCCGTCGGGAGGGGAGACAGGCCGCTCGCCACGTCGGTCGGCAGGAGTTGATCGACGGCGAGCAGCTGGATCGTCCGGCCGCCGATCCGGAGGACCTGACCCAGGAAGGGGGCGTCACGGAGTTCGAGCGCCGGCAGCGATGCGTCGGCATCCTCGGTGGAACAGATCGAGATCACGTTCTCAGCGACGATTCCCAGCCGCTGGGACTCACCGCCGTCGTGTGCCGGCTCGCAGACGACGACCCGGGTGCTGAGCCGCTCCTGCAGCGGCCCGGTGCCCAGACGCAGGCCGAGGTCGACCAGCGGCACCAGCCGCCCCCGGTAGGTGAAGATGCCGCGGACATAGTCGGGAGTATGGGGAATCGGCCGCACCCGCACGAGAGGCAGCACCTCCACCACCCGCCGCGACTCGATCGCGTAGGCCTCGCCGGCGACGGTGAATGTGAGGATTTGCATGTGGGCTAGATCGTGAACCGGGATACCTCCTCCTTGAGGTCGCCGACGGCCTCGCGGAGGTGGACCGTGGCGCCGTTGAAATCGTTGAGCGACGAGGCGGTGCGGGTGGCCCCCTCGGCGAGCCGGATCATCGCCTCGCGAATCTGCTCGGCGCCCTGGGATTGTGCCCGCATGCCCTCGGTCACCTGCCCGAACCGGCCCGAGATGCCCTGCACGGCCGTGATGATCTCCCCGAGCTTGGAAGCCACGTCGCCGATCTCGCGGACGCCCGTCCGCACCTGTTCGGCAAACTTGTCCATCTCCATCACGCCGGCCGACACGCTGTATTGCATCTCCTTGACCATCCGCTCGATGTCGAGGGAGGCGACCGCAGTCTGATCGGCCAGGCGGCGGATCTCGCGGGCCACGACGAGGAACCCGAGGCCGTACTCGCCCGCCTTCTCGGCCTCGATGGCGGCGTTGATCGAGAGCAGGTTGGTCTGATCGGCCACCTTGGTGATCGTCGTCACGGCCAGGTTGATGTTCGCGGCCCGTTCGCTGATGACGGCCAGCTTGGCGCCGAAGGAGGAGGTGCTCTCGGCCAGCTGCCGCATCGTGCCGTCCATCCCGACGAGGTTGACGCGGCCGGCGGCCGCCATCTTGCCGGTGTGGCCGGCCATGTCGTTGACCTCCGTCATCGTGCGAAGAAGTTCCTGGCTCGTGACGGAGATCTGCTTGACGGCCGCCACGGCCTGGCTGGTGGAGGCCCCGTAGTCGGTGATCACCTGCTGCTGTTCGCTCGCCGTGGCCTGGATCGCCGTCGCCGTCGAGATCAGGGCGACCGACGAGTGCTGGATCCGGCCGATGAGGCCGCGGAGGTCGTTGGTCATGGTCTGGATCGCCGCGAGCAGGGCGCCGGTCTCGTCGTCGGAGGTGCTGCCCACGTCGGCGCGGAGGTCGCCGCCCGCCACCTGGTTGGCGACGGCGACAGCCGTGCGGATCGGCGTGGAGATCGTGCGGGCGACCACGAGCGCGGCCGCCGTCACCCCGAGGATGGTGGCCAACGACAGTCCGATCACGGCGAGCCGCTGAAAGCGGACGAGGCCGAACGCCTCGCTGGCATCCTGTTTGACGACCAGGCCCCAGCGGAAGCTCGGCACGTAGCACCAGGCTGCCGCGACGTCGGTGCCGCGGTAGTCGGCCGTCTGGCCGTAGCCGCGTTCCCCCGCCGCGGCCCTCTGCGCGGCGGTCGCCTGTTGGGAGTCGAGCGGAATGCGCATGCGAAACGCGGCGTTCGCCGCATGCCGCAGCGGCGTGGTGATCATCACGGCGTTGCCGGTGAGTTCGCCCGCGACGATTTCGCCGGTGTCACCGAGTCCGGTCAGGTCGGAGAGCATCTTCCAGACCCGCTGCGTCCCGATTCCGAGGGCCAGCACGCCGCTCACGCGGCCCTCGTCGAACACCGGGCAGGTGACGAAGGCGAGGGGCGTGGCCGATTTGCCATAGGGCTGAAACGCCGACAGGTCCGACTGCAGCAGGGTTCTGGCCCGATCGAAGCCCGCCGCCAGTTCGGACGAGGCCAACATGCCGCTCGTCAGCGGAGCGCCGCAGGGGATGGCGTCCCCGAGGGAGAAGATCACGCGGCCGTCGGCGTCGATGAGCAGCAGGTCGGCGTAGTCGAACGCCTTGGCGACGTATTGGAAATAGTCACGAAACGAGCCCCCCTTGGGCCCCAGGGCAGCGGTCGACTCGCAGGCGGAGAGCTCGCGGACGGCCTCGACGAACGTCGGCCCACGGGCGAAGGCGGCGCCGTCACGAACGCGTTCCGATGCATAGACCTCGAGTTCGTTGGCCTTGCCGGCCGCGATCTGCACGAGGTTGTCCCGCACCGACTTCTCGAGCGCGGTCGCTGCGATCCTGGCGGTGATCGCCGTGAGGATCGCGCACGGGATCAGCGCGATCACCAGAAACCAGAAGAGGAGACGGCCGGCGATCGACCGCCGCAGGCTGCCGTGGCCGTCGGTCAAGCCGCTCATCGCGAGGCCTCCGGCAAGGCGAGGCGGACCGTCGGGGTTTTCGCCGGATTGGCCCACTGCCCGCCCCAGGCCCGTTGCAGATCGGTGACGAAAGCCTCCCATTCGGAACGCGAACGCGAGATCGGAAACGGCACCGGACGCACCGCCGTGCGACTCGTCCAGACGATGTCGAACTGCCCGTCGGCGCGAACCCGGCCGATGAACACCGGTCGCCACGTGTGCTGGGTTTCGGGGTCGATGGCGATGATGCCCTCCGGCGCGTTCATGCTCTGGTGGCGCATCGAGTTGCGAACGGGCCTCACGTCGGCCGACTCCGCCTCGCGGACGGCCTGCGCCCACAGGTGGACGCTGTCATACGCCGCCACCATCACGTCCGACGTCGTACGGTCGCCGCCGTAGCGGGCCTTGAAGGCCCTGACGAACGCCAGGTTCTCCGGCCGTTCGATGCTCTGGAAGTAGTTCCAGGCGGCATAGTTGCCCGTCATGTCCACGGCGGCCGGGCCCCGCAGTTCGTTTTCCGCCACTGCGAAGGTCACGATCGGCGTCGTCTCGGGCAGCAGGCCGGCGGCGCGGACGGCCCGGGCGAAGGGGAGCGCGGAGTCGCCCACGACCGTGCTCAGGATCACGTCGGGCTGCGCCGCGGCGATCTGGGCCGCGAGCGTGTCGGCCTCGGTGCTGCCGAAGGGGAGATAGGCCTCGCCCACCAGTTTCGCATCGAGTCCTGCGATCTGATCGGCGGCGATTTGGTTGACGCAATGGGGCCAGATGTAGTCGGAACCCACCAGGAAGAAACGGCGGGCCTGCAGCGTATCGTGGCACCACTGAACGGCGGGGGTGATCTGCTGGTTGGGCGCGGCCCCGGTGTAGATGATGTTCGGCGACAGTTCGAGGCCTTCGTAGGCCATGGGATAGACCAGCAGGTGGTCGTGCGCCTCGACGACCGGCAGCACGTTCTTGCGGCAGGCACTGGTCCAGCAGCCGAAGATCACCCCGGCCCCATGCTCCCTGATCAACGACTCCGCCTGCCTCGCAAAGGTCGGCCCATCGGAGGCGCCGTCCGCGATCACCCACCGGATCGGGCGTCCCAGCAAGCCGCCCCGGCGGTTGAGTTCCTCCAGGGCGAGCACCTCGGCGTCGATCATCGAACGCTCGCTGACCGCCATCGGTCCGGTCTGCGAGTGGAGGATGCCGACCACGATCGGCTGCCGCACGAGCAGCCAGCGATCGAGGACGAGCCAACCGCCCGGGACAATCGCCGCGAGAATCAAAAGCAGGATCCAGTTCGCGATGCGGCCCGACCTGGCGGGATCGCCGCGGCGAATGGTCGTCACGATGGCTGGGGATTTCGTGGCGTGCATGGCGGGCGGTGAAGAGGGCGCTGCGGGCGGCCGCTCGCATCGGGGCCGCTCCTGCAATCTTTGTCCATCTTTCCCGACCGGGCGACACGCCGGTCAAAAAACCGTTGGTTTCGGCAGGATCGTGCCGTTTTTCGCGGCCGGAGCCGGCGGCGTGATCGCTGAAATCGGCGGAATCGCTGCAGATGGCCCGGGACGGACCGTGGCGGGACCCGCCCTGGTCTTGGGGGGGCATGTCCGCGGTTGCTGGCCTCGCGACGCCGGATGGGGTATATCAATGCGGGGCCGCAGACCGCTGCAGGATGCCGGTCTGCCCAACGAAGGACCGCGCGAGTCTGGTCGGAACGCACCCTCCGCGGCGTTGAAGGAACGACCTATGAAATCCCTGGCCGGGAAGTCGCGTGGAACGGACGCGGTCGAGCGGATCATCGGCATCTCGCCCTGGGCCGAACAGGTCCGGCGATCGATCGAGTTGGTCGCGGTGCACCAGTCGAGCGTGCTCATTCTGGGGCCCAGCGGCACCGGCAAGGAGTTGATCGCACGGGCGATCCATGCGTGCAGCACCCGCTCGACGAAGCCGTTCATCCCGGTTGACTGTGCCGTCACCACCGGGACGTTGTTTGCGAGCCACATGTTCGGCCACGTGAAGGGTTCCTTCACGGGAGCCACGTCCTCCACGCTCGGCTGCTTCCGCGCCGCTGACACCGGCACGATCTTTCTCGACGAGATCGGGGAGATGGAGCTGGAGCTCCAGGCCAAACTGCTGCGGGTCCTGCAGCAGCGGGTCGTGGTGCCCGTCGGCAGCCATCAGGAACGTCCCGTCGACGTCCGCGTCTTGGCCGCGACCAATCGCGATCTGTCTTCCGAGGTCCAAGAAGGCCGATTTCGGGAAGACCTTTTCTACAGGCTGAATGTCGTCGCCATTCGCACGATCCCGCTGCGGGAGCGGATCGAGGACGTGCCCGTGCTGGCCGCGCGATACCTCGCCGAACTCGCCGCCCGCCATGGCATGCCGATGTGCACGCTGTCTGCCGACTCGATCGAATTGCTGCAGCAGTACAACTGGCCGGGGAATGTTCGCGAACTGGAAAACGTCCTCGAACGGGCCGTGATGTTCTCGTCGGGCGATCAGATCGATCCAGACGCGCTCAACGGCCTGATGCTGCCCGGCAAGGATGCAGAGTCGTCCTCGGGCGGCTTGGGCGGACAGATTGCGATCGCCGCCTCCCGGGGCATCGTGTCGCCGACACCGCTGGCCGGGGTTTATCGGGTCGAGCCCAAGATCATGCCCGCCGCGGCTCCGGCGGCGCCACCGCAGGCAGCCACCGAGGCAGCACCCCGGATGTCACCGCAGGCGACCGGTGAGGACGCAGCCGAGGCCGATCTGTGGCCTACGCTCGCCGACGTGGAGCGGTTGCACCTCGAGCGAACCCTGACGGCGACCATGCAGAACAAGTCGCTCGCGGCCAAGATGCTGGGCATCGACCGCTCCGTGCTGAGGCGGAAGCTGCAGCGGTACGGGCTCGACGACTCGACTGCGGAAGAATGACCGGCCTTCAACCGGCCTTGGCTCGGATGACGGTCGCGTCCTCTTCCGGCACCCGGAGCCGCAGCGTGGCCGCCGCGGGTGGAGCCCGGCGCTCCTGAGCGAAGCCGCGGGATCCGCTGGCCAGGAACGCCGCGAGATGCCCCGCCGGCCCGCCGCCGAAGTCCTTCCGGAGAACGTCGAGGACCTCCTTCCAGGGAAGTCCACGGCGATAGATCACCCGGTAGGCGGCCTTGAGTTCGGCGATATCGTCCGCGGAGTGCCCGCTGCGTCGCAGGCCCACGACATTGAGGCCGACGATGCAGCCGCTCTGGCCGTCGACGAGCATGTAGGGCGGGACATCCTGGACGATGCGGGCGTGGCCGCCCACCATGGCGAGCCGGCCGATGCGGCAGAACTGGTGAACGGCGACGGCCCCCGAGACGAAGGCCCGGTCTTCGACGACGACATGTCCGCCGAGAAGAGCGGCATTGGCGCAGATGCAGTTGCTTCCGACCACCACATCGTGCCCGAGGTGCCCGCCGGCCATCACGTAGTTGTGGCTGCCCACGGTGGTGGCCGCCTCGGGCTTGAGGGCCCTGTGCACCGTGACGTGTTCGCGGAAGACGTTGTGGTCCCCGATGACCACGCGGCCAACCTGCTGGGGCCGGGCCGTGTGCTGCGGAGCGCCGCCGATCACGGCGTGTTCCCCGAACTCGTTGTGACATCCCGCGGTCACGCCCGATTTCACGACGGCGCCGCTGGCGACGGTGCAGAAGTCACCGATTTCCGCATCCGCCTCGACCGTCGCGAAGGCGCCGATCTTCACACCGACCCCGAGGCGTGCATCCGGACTC
>SXHR01000245.1:0-23345 GCA_005773625.1 Planctomycetaceae bacterium
ACCAGAGGATTCGGAGTCGGTCGGTGTTGGTAAGTCGGATGTCTCTGGCAAGTGCGCTACGCCCGCCCGGATCAAACGCTCCGCAAGTTGACGTGCAGGTGATCGCGGCCACCAACCGTGATCTCCATCGCGAGGTCGCGGCCGGCCGGTTTCGGGAGGATCTGCTCTACCGGCTCAACACGATCCATGTCGTGGTGCCGCCGCTCCGCGACCGCCGCGACGATATCCCCCTGTTCGCCGCCCATTTCGCCGCCGACTGCGCCGGTCGGTTCGACCGACCGGGTTGGACGCTCCCCGACGAGGCCATTCGGAGGTTCATGAACCACTCGTGGCCGGGCAACGTCCGCGAACTGCGGCAGACGATCCTGCGGATCGCCATCTTCGAGGACCGGCTCGACGAGATCCTCGATGAGATGGAAGCGCAGCGGCCCGCCGTGCCGCTCGCGGCGGCGGCCCCGGCCCCGGCCCCGGAATCCCCGCCCACCGGTTCCAAAACCTTCAACCTCGACGAGCTGCGTCTCGACGCCGTACGGCGAGCGCTCGTCGCCACGGCAGGCCATTACGGCCGAGCGGCGGCCCTGCTCGGCGTCTCGGCCAAGACGATGACCAAACTTACGGCCGAAGCCTGCCCCGAGCGGCAGGCCAAACGAGGGCGACGTCGGCGGATGCCCCTGCCGCGCTGACGAGCGTTGCGGGGATAGCAAGCCGCCCGAGTTCGCTGAGCTCGTGACGAGCGTTGTGGCCTGAGGGGTTGAGTCCGGCGGCGAAGGGCTCCAACTGGCCATCGACGCCAGTGGCCGTCTCCACGCTGGTGGATCGCGACATGCCGGCCGGCTTCAAGGCCCTCGTGGAGTGACGCCGCGGTGCGGGGCGTTTCGAGCAACCCGCTCCGGACGCCCGGGCCCCTCCTCCCGAGGCTCCCGACTCGCTCATCGGGCGGAAGACCGTTGAGGAAGTGCCGTTGACCGGGCCATCCTTCCCGGGGCCCTGTCGCGTTCTGCGAGCCCGTCACCACGATGCTTGAAAGCCCACCAGCGATCCGAAAGGCTTGCAGGCCAAGGACTTTGCCACGGCCCCCCGAGCAGCCATGCCCCCACCTCCGACCGAGGCGGCGTTCCGCCGCGGAAGTCTTCGTATATTGGGCATCAGCCTAGTCATCCCGGAGGGCGGTTCATGGGGACCTTCGCGCGTGGCGTCGATCGACGCGGGTTTCTGACCGTGGGGGCTGTCGGAGGGCTCGGGCTCTCCCTCGGTGACTTCTTTCGCATGCAGGCCGCCCGCGGCGAGGCCAACCCCGGCCGGCCGCCCAAGCAGGCCACCGCGCAGTCGGTGATTTACATCTATCTCCCCGGCGGGTTCGCCCACCAGGAAACCTTCGACCCCAAGCCGCTCGCCCCGATTGAATATCGCGGGCCGCTCGGCAGCATCGACACGGTCCTGCCCGGCGTCCGCTTCGGCGAGGTGCTGCCCCACACGGCGAAGATCGCCGACAAACTCGCGATCTGCCGGTCGATGACCCACGGCGAGGCGGCCCACGAACGCGGCACCCACAACATGTTCACGGGCTACCGGCCGAGCCCCGCGCTCCAGTATCCGAGCCTCGGATCGGTTGTGGCCCACGAGTTCGGCCCCCGCGAGAACCTCCCCGCCTACGTCTGCATCCCCAACCAGCCCAACGAGTTCGCCGGCTCGGGATACCTCTCGAGCGCCTACTCCGGCTTCAGCCTCGGCTCCGATCCTGCCGACGGCAAGTTCAAGGTGCGCGACCTCGGACTGCCCGAGGGAATCTCGGATGCGCGATTCGACAAGCGACGCCGGCTGCTCGACGTGGTCAACGAGCATTTCCGGGAGAAGGAACGCAGCGACTCGCTCGACGCCCTCGACACGTTTTACGAACGGGCCTACGGGCTCATCAGTTCGGCGAAGGCGCAGGAGGCCTTCGACATGTCGAAGGAGCCCGATGCCATCAAGGACGAATACGGCCGCACCCAGGCTGGCATGCGGATGCTGCTCGCCCGCCGGCTCGTCGAATCGGGCGTGCGGTTCGTGACCCTCACCTACGGCGGCTGGGATCACCACGACGCCATCGAGAAAAACATCAAGGCCCAGACGCCCGCCTTCGACCAGGGCTTCGCGACGCTGATCCGCGACCTCGATCGCCGCGGACTGCTTGCCTCCACGCTCGTATGCGTGGGCACCGAGTTCGGCCGCACCCCGAAAATCAACCCCACCGCCGGCCGCGACCACTGGCCCAAGGTGTTTTCCATCGTGATGGCCGGCGGCGGGATCAAGGCCGGCATCGTGCACGGCTCCAGCAACGCCACGGCCGCCGAGCCCGAGGATTCGCCGCTCACCGTCGAAGACTGGGCCACCACGGTCTATGACCGCCTCGGCATCGACGCCCGCAAGGAGCTGGTGGCGCCGGGGCCTCGCCCCGTCGAGATCGTCGACGGCGGGACCGTGGTCGAGCAACTGATCACCTGAGGCACACGCCATGCGGCCGGGCATCTTCGTGATCGTGTCGCTCATGGCTGTGCCGGCGCTGGCCGCGTCACCCTCGCTCTCAATCATCCTGCCCCGCGGCGTGCAGCGGGGTGGCGACCGCGAACTCGTGTTCCAGGGGGAGCGGCTCGGCGACACAGAGGAGGTGCTCCTCTACGGCGACGACGGCATCGTGGTGAAGTCGATCCAGCCGGTGAACGACACATCGTTCAAGGTCGTGGTGACCGTGCCGGAGCAGTGCCCGGCCGGCGAGCAGATCGCTCAAGTCCGCACGAAGTCGGGGATCAGCGACTACCGCTCGTTCTGGATAGGCCTGCTGCCGGTTATCGACGAAGCCGAGCCCAACACCACGCCCGACACGGCCCAGGCCGTCCCGCCCGGCCATACGGTGCACGGCATCGTCACCGCCGAGGATGTCGATTGCTTCGCCGTCGACCTGAAGAAGGGCCAGCGGCTCTCGGTGGAGATCGAGGGCCTGCGGCTCGGCAGCCATCGCTTCGACCCGCACGTGTCGATCCTCGACACCAAGGGCTTTCAGTTCGCCGTGGCCGACGACTCGCCGGCCACGCTCCAGGACGGCATCCTCTCGATCCTCGCCCCCGACGATGGCCGCTATATGGTGAAGGTGCGTGAGGCTTCGTACGGTGGCGACGACGCCTCCCGCTACCGTCTCCACCTCGGCAGCTTTCCTCGGCCTGCAGCGGTGTATCCGGCCGGGGGCAAGGCGGGCGAGAAGGTGACGGTGACTTTTCTGGGCGACGCTTCGGGGCCCATCCCGCGGGAGGTCGAGGTGCCCGCGGGCCCGATCGGTGAGAATCACCGGCTGGTCGTCGGCGACGACGGAGGCACCTGCCCCACGCCCCTGCCCTTCCGCATCTCGGGGCTCGCCAACGCCCTCGAGCAGGAGCCCAACGACGAGCCGGGCACGGCCACACCGGCCGCGGCGACGCTGGCCTTCAACGGCGTGATCGAGCGGCCTGGTGACGTCGATCACTTCCGATTCGCTGCCACGAAGGGCCAGGTGTTCGAGGTGGAATGCCACGCCCGCCGGCTGCGGTCAGGTCTCGATCCGGTGGTGCACGTGCTCAAGGCCGACGGCGGCACAGTGGCCGGCGACGACGACGCCAAGGGCCCCGACTCCGCACTTCGGTTCGAGGCGCCCGCCGACGGCGACTATCTCGTGCGGGTCAAGGATCATCTCGACCGCGGACAGCCCGCCTTCACCTACCACGTGGAACTCGCGCCACCGGCGCCGGCCTTGTCGCTGTCGAGTCCCCGCATCGACCGCTTCTCGCAGACCCGGCAGGCCGTCGCCGTGCCCCGTGGCAACCGCTTCGCGGTGCTGCTCAACGTGACTCGCACGAACTTCGACGGCGATCTCGTCGTGGATGGCAGCCAACTGCCGCCCGGCGTCACGATGACAGCCCCGCCGATCAAGGCCGGCCAGACGCAGATCCCGGTCGTGTTCGAGGCCACTGCCGACGCGCCGCTCGCCGGCCGGCTCATCCGCTGGGAGGCCCGCCACGTCACCGAACAGGATCCGGAGGGGGCGGCGGGCGTCCGTGGACACTTCAAAAACTCCGCCGACTTCGTCAGCGGCGATCCCAACAACGCCGTCTACTACGCCGGACGCGTCGAGAAGCTCGCCGTGGCCGTCGTCGAAGCCGTGCCCTTCTCGGTGGAGCTCGTGCCCCCGAAGGCGCCCCTCGTGAAGAACGGCGCGATCGACCTCCGGGTGGTCGTGAAGCGGGCCGAAGGCTTCGGCAAGCCGGTGACCGTGGAACTCCCCTTCCGACCCGGCGGCGTGGGGGCGGCTCCGTCGATCACGATCCCGCCCGAAGCGAGCGAGGGTGTCTACCAGATCAACGCCGACGGCAAGGCGGCGACCGGCTCGTGGCCGCTCCACGTGGTCGCCGGGGCCGACGTGAACGGCACCGCGTGGGTCGCGTCTCCGCCCGTCGCGCTGGAAGTGGCCGAGCCCTTCACGACGGCGAACCTCAAACGCACCACCTGCGAACAAGGCCAACAGGCGAGCATCGCCTGCACGCTCTCCCACCCCCGGCCGTTCGAGGGCGAGGCGGTCGCCCGGCTGCAAGGCCTCCCTCCGGAGACCTCGGCCCCAGAACTGCGATTCACGAAAGATACGGCCGAACTCGTCTTCCCCGTGACCACCACCGACAAGAGCCCTCCGGGCAGCCACAAGAGCGTGTTCGTGGAGATCGTCACGCCCGTCGCCGGTGAACAGGCACGGATGCGAGGCGGCACCGCCGAGCTGAAGATCGTGAAGCCCGCGGAGGGTCCAAAGTCATGACCCACTGCCATCTCCACGGCGGCGTCTGGGCGATCCTCCTCGCCGCCGCAGCATCGGCGGCAGCGGCCGAGCCGGAGGTGTCGCTCCGCATCGTGCCCCCGGCCGTGCATCTCTCCACCGCCCGCGACCGGCAGTCGCTGGTGGTGCAGTTCGTGGAGCCCGACGGCATCACCCGCGACGTAACCGCCCAGGCCGTGCTTGGCCTCGACGACCCCACGAAAGCCCGGTTCGACGGCCGCACCCTCCACCCGCTCGCCGACGGCGATACGCTGGTCACGGCCACGTTCGGCGACCGCAAGGTGACCGTCCCTGTGCACGTGGAACGGGCCGGCGACCACCCGCCGCTGAGCTTCCGCCTCGACGTGATGCCCGTATTCATGCGGCAGAGCTGCAACTCCGGCGGCTGCCACGGCTCGGCTCGTGGCAAGGATGGCTTCCGCCTCTCGCTCTTCGGCTTCGATCCGGCCGCCGACTATCACCGGATCACCCGCGAACTGCCCGGCCGCCGCATCAACCTGGCCCTGCCCGCCGAAAGCCTGCTGCTCACGAAGGCGACCGCCGCCGTGCCGCACACCGGCGGGAAGCGGCTCGACGCCGCCGACGAGCACTACGCCACGTTGAAGGCCTGGCTGGAGGCCGGCGCACCGGACGATCCCGGCCCCGCACCCACCGTGGTGTCGCTCGAGCTGCACCCGGTGGCGGCGGTGCTCGACGGCCCCGGCGCCACGCAGCAGTTCACCGTGCTCGCGAAGTACGCCGACGGCACCGACCGCGACGTGACGTCTCTGGCGGTGTTCCTCTCCAACAACGACACCGCGGCGAAGGTCGACCCCGCAGGCCTCGTGACCGCCGGCGACCGGGGCGAGGCCTTCGTGATGGCCCGCTTCGACACCCACACCGTCGGCACGCCGGTGATCACGCTGCCCAAGGGCCTCGCCTTCGAATGGGCGTCGCCGCCGTCGGCAGATGTGATCGACGACCTCGTGAATGCCAAGCTCCGCACGCTCCGCATCAACCCGTCAGGCCCGTGCAGCGACGAAGAGTTCCTGCGGCGGGTGAGCCTCGACATCTGCGGGGTGCTGCCGACGTCCGACGAATACCGCTCCTTCATGGCCGGCACCGACCCCGACAAGCGTGCCCACCTCGTCGACCAGCTGCTCGAGCGGAAGGAGTTCGTCGACCTGTGGGTCATGAAATGGTCGGAACTGCTGATGATCCGTACCGTGCCCAACCAGGTGAGCTACAAGGCGATGCTCCGGTATGCCGAGTGGCTCCAGGACCGGCTCGAGGCCAACACCCCGATCGACGCCCTGGTTCGCGAGCTGCTCGCGGCCCGTGGAGGCACCTTCTCGAACCCCGCCGCCAACTTCTTCCAGCTCGAACTCGACACGCTGAAGACGGCGGAGAACGTCGCCCAGGTGTTCATGGGAATGCGCATCCAGTGCGCCCAGTGCCACAACCATCCCTTCGACCGCTGGACGATGGACGACTACTACGGCTTCGCCAACTTCTTCGCCCAGATCGGCCGTAAGCCCGGGGAGGACCCGCGGGAGACGATCGTCTTCAACTCGGGATCCGGCGACGTGAAGCACCCCGTGGGTGGCCGGGTGGTGCCTCCCACGTTCCTCGGCGGCGGCCCGGCCGACACCGCCGGCAAGGACCGCCGCGAGGTGCTGGCCGCGTGGCTCGCGTCGCCGGCCAACCCGCACTTCGGCCGCAATCTCGTGAACATCGTGTGGGCCCACTTCTTCGGACGGGGCATCGTCGACGAGGTGGACGACGTTCGCGTGAGCAACCCGCCCGCCAACGAAGCCCTGCTCGCCACGCTCGCGACACGGTTCGTGGAATCCAACTATGACTTCAAGAAGCTCGTGCGGGAGATCTGTACCTCGCACGCCTACCAGCGGTCGACGATGCCCAACGACACCAACGCGACCGACGACCGCAACTTCTCCAAGGCAACGCTGCGGCGGATCCGGGCGGAGGTGCTGCTCGACGTGGTCTCCGGGGCCACCGGCACCAAGGACAAGTTCCGCGGCCTGCCGCTCGGCGCCCGGGCCGTGCAGATCGCCGACGGCAACACCAGCACCTACTTCCTCACCACCTTCGGCCGGGCCACGCGGGCCACGGCCTGCTCCTGCGAGGTGAAGATGGAGCCGAACCTCTCCCAGGCCCTCCACCTCCTCAACGGCGACACGATCCAGCAGAAGATCCGCCAGGGTGGCGTGGTCAAAAAGCTGCTCGACGACGGTCGCACCCCGGAGCAGGTGATCGAAGAGCTCTCCCTCCGCACGCTCACCCGCCCGCCGACCGCCAAGGAACTCGCCGCGATCATGGAGATCGTGAAGGGCGACCCAGCTGCCGAGAAGCCAGCCGGCCTCCGCGAGGCGCTCGAAGATGGCTTCTGGGCGATCCTCAACTCCCGCGAGTTCGTCTTCAACCACTGATGCTCGAACACAATCTCCCATTTCGCAGAGCAGCCGGGCCGCGTCCGTGGGCCTGCCTCGAGACGCGCTTGCTCCGCTGCTTCGCCGTGACGGTCGCCGTTGCGGCGGCCCCGGTGCGTGGCGCGGAGAAGGTGACCTACATCGATAACCTCTTGCCGGTGCTACGGCAGCGATGCGGCTCCTGCCATAATCCTGACAAGAAGGCGGGCGGTCTCGACGTGACGAGCTATGCCGCGATCATGCGCGGCGGCGGCTCCGGCGAGGTGATCACGCCAGGCAATGCCAGCGGCAGCTATCTCTACCGCGTCGCCAACCACGACGACGAGCCGAAGATGCCTCCCGATTCCCCACCGATCCCGGAGGCGGAGCGGCAGCTGCTCAGGGCCTGGATCGACGGCGGCGTGCTGGAGACGGCGGGCAGCGTGGCCGTGGCCACCGCGAAGGTCGAGGTGGCGATGGCGACACCCGCGACCGAGCGGCCCGCCGTGGTGCCGATGCCCGGCCGCCTGCCCCGCGAGCCGGCCCTGCGCACGGCCAAGCCCGACGCCTGTGCGTCGATCGCGGCGAGCCCGTGGGCGCCGCTGGCGGCCGTCTGCGGTCAGAAGCAGATCCTGCTGCACCGCACCGACTCGCTCGACCTGATCGGCGTGCTGCCCTTCCCCGAGGGACGCCCGCACGTGGTGCGGTTCAGCGCCGGCGGCGGGCTCTTGATCGCCGGCGGTGGTGTGGGATCCCAGAGCGGTCGCGTGGCGGTATGGAACGTGACGAGCGGCCGCCGCATCCGCACGCTCGGCGACGAGCTCGACGTGGTGCTCGCGGCCGATATCAGCCCCGACCAGCGGCTCGTGGCCCTCGGTGGGCCGCAGAAGGTGGTGCGGATCTGGTCGGTGGAGACGGGCGCGAAGCTCCACGATCTCGGCAAGCACACCGACTGGATCCTTGCCACGGCCTTCAGCCCCGATGGCCGACTGCTCGCCTCGGCCGACCGGGCCGGCAACGTGCTGCTCTGGGAGGCCGGCACCGGCCGCGACTTCCTCGCGATCCAGGCCCACCCGTCGGCCGTGGCCTGCCTGGCGTGGAGGGGCGACTCGAAACTGCTCGCGACGGGCTGCGAAGACGGTCAGATCCGCCTCTGGGATCCCGAGAATGGCACGCAGGTGAAAGGTTGGCAGGCGCACGGCGGCGGCGTGCTCGCCCTCGGCTTCACGCGAGAAGGCAGGATCGTGTCGGTGGGCCGCGACAAGACACCGAAACTCTGGAAGGCCGACGGCTCGCAGGAGCGGGCCTTCGAGGCATGCGCCGATGCGGGGCTCGCGATCGCCTCGTGCGGCGAAACCGGCCGGCTCGTGGTGGGCGATTGGACGGGCGAACTGCGGGTGTTCACCGTGGCCGACGGCGGGCGGGTGGGCACGCTCGACCCCAACCCGCCGTCACTCGCGGACCGGGTTGCCGCCACGGAGCGGGCGATGGCCGATGCCAAGAAAAAACTCGACGAAGCCACTGCGGCCCTCGCGGCCGCACCCGACGCCGAGAAGTCCAAGGCCGAGGCGGCCGTGATCGATCTCAAGAACCAAGTGGCCCGTGCCGCCGCCTCGCACGCCACGTGGCTCGCGGAGGTGGCGTTTCAGGCGGAGCACGAACGGCTGGCAAAGCTCCTGGCAGATCGGCAGGCCGCGGTGCAGGCGGCGGAGTCGGAGTGGGGAGCGGTCGAGGGGAGGCGGCGGGCCGACGAGCAGGCCGCGGCGGCCGCGGCCGCCGCACGCGATACCGTCCAGAAGCAGGCAGCCGATCTCGCCGCCGCCATGGCGCAGGCCGAGCAGCAGGCCAAGGATCTCGCCGCGACGATCGCCAAGCAGCAGGCCGACCTCGCGAAGCTCCAGGGTGATCTACCCGCCGCCACCGCCGCGGCCGAGGCAGCCGGCAAGGCGGTGGCGGAAGTGGCCAGAGCCGCCGAGGAGAAGAAGGCCGTGATCACCGCCCGGCAGGCCGAAGCGGAAGCCGCCGCGAAGGAGCTCGACGCATTGCAGGCCGGCGCGAAGTAATCGCAGCGACGCGCGAGCCGCACATCCGCGAGGGGCTGCCGGTGCCCCGAGAGCCGGGCTATGGGAGCAAGCGCAGGCAGGATGGCGAAGCGCAGCGGACATGCAGTGAGCGGCGGGCATGATGCCCGCCGCGAACGTCCGGCGACGGGCATGGGCAGCCCCGAGACCTCACATCCCCGCCTGTCCGAGCGCCTTCAGCAGGGCGGTCATCGCGATCTCGCCGCAGACGCTCGCCGCGGCCCGGGAGCACCGCCTCCGCGTGCTCACCAACGGCTGGCTCCTCCCGGAAGCCGCCTGAGCACCCTTCTGGAACAGCCCGCGGCGGTACAGCCGGGCGTCAGGGAGCGTCACCGCGTGTCCCGGGGCGCCGCCACCTTGCAGGCGCTGGTAGCCAGGGCCTCCTTGCCGGCGAACTCACGGCAGACTCAGTTGGCGCCGGCAGGCTTCGGCAGCTTCGCTTCGATCGCCGTGACGGCAGCCTTCGCCTCGTCGGCGAAGGCGGGCACGGCCTCGGCCTCCCGGGCCACGGCGAGCGTGGCGGCATGCGGATACCGCACGAGGATTTCGATGATGGCCTTCCGATCGGCCTGATCATCCGCGACGGCCATGGCCTTGCGGCACATCTCCGCCCGCTCGGCCGCCGGCAGCGCGAACTGCCGCGCGATCCTGAGATAACCCTTCAGCGCCCGACCGCGGTACGGCCCCGCCGCGTCGCTCGTCGCCAGATCGAGGAGCACGGGAGCCGCGTCGGCCGTCATCCACTTGCCGAGCACCCGCGTGGCGGAGTCTTCCAGCGGGGCGTCACCCGACTTCGCCGCCACAGCCACGGCCTCCAGGGCCGCCGAGCCGCCGACCTCGGCCAGCGTCTCGATGAGCACGCCCATGCGGGCGTCGGCCCCCTTGAAACTCTCGCAGAGCGTCGCCGTGCAGGCGTCCCGATCGGCCATGCGAACGGCCGCCTCCCTGAGGGCCGCCGCGGCCAGCGCCCCCTCGGCGTCATCCTTCGGCACGGCAGCCTTGCGGGCGACCACCCCGAGATTCACGGGGTCTACGATCGATCCCAGCGCCACCAGGGCGGCCGCCCGCACCGCCGCCTCGGGATGGTCCACGAGCGGCAGAACCCTGCCGCTGGCCGCCATGATCCGTCGGTCTCCGGTCAGCTGCACGGCCAACGGCAGGACCGGGTCGCCGCTGTCGGCCAGCCGCGCGATGATCAGTTCATCGACTCCCTCGGCCCGCATTCCGGCGATCGCACCGCGACCGGCCGCCATGAGGGCCGGATCACCGCCGGCGGCGATCTCGAGGAGCCTTGCGGCGGAGGCCGCATCGCCGCAGCGCCCGACCGCACGGATCGCCCTCGTCGCCACCGCCGGGTCGCTCCCGCCCGCCGCCTCCAGAAGCGCCTGCAGCACGGCCTTCCCGGCGCCCTCCGGATGACGATCGGCCAGCAGGTCGATCACGAGCGTCATCCGCTCGCCGCCCAGCGCCCGCTCCCCCACGCCGGTCAGGGTGCCGAGCACCGCCAGATCGACCTCATACGCCAGCGCCGCGTCACGGTCAGGACCGGCCGCGAACTCCCGGGCCGTGGACAGCCCCATGTTGAACGACCGTCGGGATGGCGAACGGACGAGCTCGACCAGGAGCGGAATCCCGTCGCGGCCCCGGGCGAGGATCTCCCCCCTCGTCGCCTCCACCCGGCGCTGCTCGGACACCTCCCCCTTCCGCACGGCCGCGAAGAGGGCGACCGCCCCCGACGTGTCACCAGCGGCGAGCAGCCGCTCGCCGCAGACGACGCAGGCCTCGGCCACCGTCTCGCGGTCTGGTTTCCCGGCGGCGAACGCCCGCATGAGCGCCGCGGCGGCCTCGGGGCCGCCGATCTTTCCGAGCGCCGCAGCCGCGGCGGCGGCAACGTCGGCGTCGGCATCCCCCAGCAGTTTCCCGAGCACCGCCAGGGCAGCCGCATCGCGGCGGACACCGAGCGAGTTGATCGCACCCACGAGCAGCCCGCCGGAGAGCGTCTCGGCCGCGGAGCGGAGCGCGGCGGACGCCTCTTCGCCCGGAATCGCCTCGAGCGTGATCCGCGCCCACGACGCGAGCCGCTCGTTGCCGAGATAACTGGCCACGTCGGCCACGCAGGCGGGCGATCCCGCCACGGCCAATCCCTTGAAGGCGAGCGCCTTGTCGGCCTCGGGCGTCTCCGAACGGAGCACCGCCACGAGGGCCTGCTCACGGGTCTTCGCGGCCGGCTCCTCCGCCGGGGCCTGCCCCGCCATCAGACATGCCATGCCCGCCACGCAGAGGCCGATCGCCGCACGCAGGCCACGGGACGGCGGGGAGGGTTGATTGCGGTGCATCGTCTAGAGTCTCCAGGGTTCACGCAGCGACTCCGATCGCAGCCGATTCGCCTCGTCGTCGTCCGAAAATCGCCAGGCGTCGGTGTCGAGTCGCACGGGCCGGCCGAGGAAGAGCGACACGTTGGCCGCGTGGCAGGCGATGTGGGCGTTGCAGGCGGCGTCGGCATTGCCCTTGGGCTTGCCGCGGGTCTTCACGCAGTCGAGGAAGTCGCGGACGTGGAACGTGGCCGGATAGCCGCCGATCTCCTCGACCTTGCGACCAGCCATCAGTTCGGGCGACGAGAGCACCATCTTCCCGCTGTCACCCGCCTCGACCCAGCCGGTCTCCCCCTCGAAACGCACGGGGCACGAGCCGAGGGGAATCCAATCCTTCTCCCGGAAGACGAGCTCCGTGCCGTTGGCATACCGGCAGACGAGCCGGCCATCGACCGGCGGCGCGTAGTCCACCGGCGGCAGACAGTCGTTCACGGCCCACTGGCAGAGGTCCACGCAGTGCGACCCCCACTCGAGCACGCCCCCGCCGACGAGTCCGCCCCCTTTTTCGAAGTTGAAGCCGTCTCCCAGCGTCTGCGAGTTGAAGGGCCGCCAGGCCGCGGGCCCCAGGTACATGTCCCAGTCGGCCACCGCCTGATCCGGCAGCGGCTCCGCCGGCAGCCAGCCGCTGCTCGACGCATGCATCCCGGCCGGGTGCGCGTAGACCCGGGTGATCCTCCCGAGCCGACCGGTGCGGGCCAGTTCGCAGGCGAACGCGAAGTGCGGCAGGTTGCGCCGCTGGGTGCCGGCCTGAAAAACGGTGCCGCACCGCCGCATGGTGTCGCGGAGCAGGAGGCTCTCGGCGATGTTCTTGGTGCAGGGCTTCTCACAGTAGACGTCCTTGCCGGCCTTCGCCGCGAGCATCGCCATCAGCCCGTGCCAGTTGGGGCCGGTGGCGATCAGCACGGCATCGACGTCGGGCTGGCCGAGGAGTTCGCGGAAGTCGCGATAGGTGCGGCAGTCGGCGGTGCCGTGATGCTTGTCGGCGATGCCCTTCACGACGGCCCGCCTCGACTCCTTCACGTCACACACCGCGACGAACTGCACGTCGGGCTGCTGCAGGAAGCAGCCGAGATCGTATTCGCCCCGACGGCCGATGCCGATGCCGGCCACCCGGATCCGCTCGCTCGGCGGCGCCGCGCCGTCGAGCCCGAGCGCCGATGAGGGAATCACGACCGGGGCCACCGCGGCGGCGGTGCCGATGGCGACTCCCCGCTTCAGGAATCGACGCCGCGACACCGGCCCGGGCCCACGCTGCGATCGAGATGACATGATCATCGTCTCCCCCTGTGACGGCACGGCCCTCGAGAAACACGAGTCGCCTTCGACGGCCGCGGGCCGCCAATCTAGCAAAACTCCCCGGCGTCGAGCATGTCGAGCATGTGGCTCACGGCAACCGGCCGCGACCGACCTCCCGGAGGCGGGTCAGGGCTCGACGAAGAACGGCCAGTTGTCGGTGCAGCCCGAGCCCTGACCGTCGCGGACGGTCACGAAGAGACGGTACGGTCCTGTCTCCGCGGGCGACAGGATCTCGGCGGTGCCCGCGTCGTCCGCCCGCACCACGCAGCCCGGGACGGCCTCCGGGGCGCGTTCCGCGTCGCCCCCCTCCCGGCGATCGGAACTCTCCCGCCGGACCTCCCACGTGAACGAGAGCCGATCCCCCTCGGGATCCCGGTAGCGGGCAACGACCTCGAAGCGGGTCTTGCCGGCCACCCGTCGCCCCGCCAGCGGCAGGGTGACGTCGCCGAGCACCGGCGCGCGATTGGCCGGCCATCGGCCGGCCCAGGCCTCGGCGACGGCGTCCACGGCGATCGTCTTCTCGCCGGAGGGGAGGAACATCCCGAACCAGCTCGCCGTCGCCTCCTGCTTGCTGCCCCACAGAAAGGCGTAGCAGCCGAGGCACTGCCGGGTGTCGGCGAGGATGTCGGTGGTGGTCACGTTGTAGAGGGCGGCTTTGCGGCGGCTCGACGGCTCGACGGGCGCCTGCCAGGCGGTCGTCTCAACCTCCCACGGCCCGGGCAGGCCGTATTCGGTGATGCAGTAGGGCTTCGTCCAACCCATGCGACGCAGCGCGTCGCCGATGCCGGAGGCGCCCGAGTAGGCGTTGACCCCGAGGATGTCCACGGCGGGGGCGTGCTCGCGGATCGCCCGCACCTTGTCGGGATTCACGTTGGCGACGACCGTCATCACGGGATGGTCCGGATCGAGCGACTTGACGAGCTCCGCCAGCCGACCCACCTCCCGCCAGACGACGGCGGAATCACCGCGGCCGGAGGGGCCCTCCATCTCGTTGCCGAGCCCCCACGAGAGCAGGCCCGGCTGGCCGCGCACGCTCCGCACGGCCGACTCGACCTCGGCCCGCTGCTTCGCCACCATCGCCGGATCGTCGTAGCGGAAGCCATGCCGCTCGTGGCCGAGCCAGAGGCCCACGGTCACCGCGAGGCCGGCCTCGTGGGCCCGCTCGATCAGCGGCTTCCCCTCCTCGACGGCGAGGGCCGACGCCACGTCCCACGTGCGGATCGCGTCACCGCCGCAGGCGACGAGCACGTCGAGATGGCCGGTGCCTCCCACGCCGCGGATGACGAACGGGCGGCCGTTGCGGACGAGCCGCCAGCCGGTTTCGGCGTCGCCCTCCACGCGGACCACCGAGCCCGCGACAGAGCCCGCGGCCGGCTCCGCGGCCGGGGAGCCCGCCGCGGCGACAAAGCCCCCGCAGACCGCGGCCCAGAGCATGGCGGGGATACGCGACCGCGGAGCAGACCGTGAACCAAGTCGGCCGGTGGACGATGCGGCGATCACGGACCGGGGCAACCCCCGGTCTTTCCCCCCGCTTCTCCACCCGCTTTTCCTCGGTTCGATCCAGTGGACGAACGTCGTGGAGGAATGTGTGCGGAGCCTGCTAGTCAAGTTTTGCATCGAACTCGAGTTGCTTGAGTCGGCCGGCGGCGGCTTCGGCCGGCCGCCAGAACCAGCCCTTGGTGTCCCAGCACTGGCAGTATCCCAGATCGTTCACGAGGCTCTGATACGCGGCGACAGCCTCCTTGGGCCGCCCCTGCTTCTCGTGCAGCTGCCCCTCGATGAACAGGCACGTGCCGACATCGTTGAGGGCCCACATGTCGTGGGCCTTCTCGGCGGGCACGTAGCCCGTGAGCCCCTTCTGCTGCTTGACCGCCTCCGCGAGATACATCTCGCGGCACTTCTTCGTGTAGGCGAGTGCCTGCTCCGGGTCGGCCTCGCCGAGCGCCTTCCAGGCCTTGCCGGTGAGCGTGGCCGAGGAGTGGTCTCCGAAATCCTGCGCCCACGCAGCCGCGATGGCGAGCATGCAGGCGGCCACGGTGGCGACCGCGCGGGGAATCTGACGAGCGGCACGGGATGCGATCAACATGACGATCTCCGATGGAAGGTGGCCGGCCCCCGCCGGCCGGGTTTCAGGGCAGTTTGTCGAGCGCCGCCGCCGCCGCCTCACAGTCGCCGCGACGAATCGCGGCACCGATCAGGTCGAGCTTGGCGGGCGGGGCCCGGCCGGCCTTGCGAGCCTCGTAGAGTCGCTGCGGGAGCCGCAGGTCGGCCGACGTGTAGGGAAACGAGCCGCCCCGACGCTCCCGGGCCGCGTCCTGCACGATCTCCAAAAAGGTGTAGCCGTGCTCGTGGGTCGGTTCGATCATCGTGCCCTCGCCGTAGTCGTTCCAGGTCACGAGTTGCACGATCCCCGCCCGCGAATCCAGCGCCGCCGCGAGCGACTGCCGCAGCGTCTTGCCGCCGCGGTGCTCGAGCACCGGCCGCGTCTCGCGATAGACATCCTGATAGCCGGGAAACGCCGAGACGATCACCTGCTTCGGATCGGAGGAAGGTATCTCGCACACGCGGCGGAGTCGCTCCGCCACGGTCGCGTCGTCGGCCTCGCCCTTCCACGGCTCCCAGTGAATCCAGGTGAACCCGCCGTCGGCCCCGGCATTCCGCCAGAGATGGTGCAGCGCGAAGAAGGCGGGCCTGGCGGGCAGTCCCTCGAAGGCCGCGTTCCAGGCAGAGGCGTCTTTCATGCGGATCGGGCCGAAGTTGAGCAGCAGGGGCCGCTCGTCGATTTTCACGTACTGCGGGGTGGCGAACCAGTGCTCCGAGAGCCATGCGATGTCTTCCCGGAGCCGGCCCTCCCCGCCGTCCGCGGCCAGCGATCCCCGGGCGATCATCATTTCCACGACCCGGTCCTCGTAGCAGGCGGCAAACTGCAGGCCGAACCCGCCGACTCCGCCGAACATCGCCTCGGTTCCGCGATGGATCGCGGGATAGTCGAGCGCCTCGGCCACGCCGTACCAGTCCACGATCACGCCATCGATGCCGGCCAGCTTCATCCAGCCGAGGTGGCATTCGACGAGCGCGGGATCGGTCGAGTCGTAGGGGCCGATCAGCGGATGAAAGTGCGACCAGATGTCGGGCAGGCCCTGGGCGTCGGTGCGGCCGGGGTCGTGCGGTGAATCAAAACCCTTCCAGTGGCCGCCCCACTGACCGCGGACGGAGGGAGTCTCGTACCAGGGCATGTAGTGCACGAGCAGGAGTTTGTCGGCGGCCGGTTGCTCCACCGCGGCCGGCGGATCATCCGCCAGCACGCCGGCGGCCGCCATGACGAGGAACGCGGCACCCATGGCGGCACCCATGATCGATCGCTGCAGCATCAAAAGACTCCCCGGGGGGCTGGATCCCATTCGACGCGAGCATACTCTATGAGGACTCGTTTCGGCTCGTTTTCCGCACCGCATCCGATGGCAAAAAAGCGCCTCTTCACCGACGTCATGGCAACCCTCGAGCGGAGGATCGCCGCGGGCGATTACATGCTCAAGGATCTGCCGGGCGAGCGGCGGCTGGCCGAGGAGACGGGCGTGAGCTACATGACGGCCCGCAAGGCCGTGACCTGCCTGATCGAGCGGGGGGTCCTCGCCCGCCGCCCGAACGGCACCCTCGTGGTCGGCGCCGGCGGCGGTGCCGCCGGTCAGGGGCCGAAGGTGGTGCTGCTCACGCCCGCCTACCCGTCGATCCACCTGCTGCATTGTCGGCATGCGGTCGCCCAGGCGGCGAATGACCACGGCGTTCGGTTTCGCCCCGTCGAGTACGTGCACTGGTACGACCCGAGCGTGAACGACGCCCTGGCCGGGGCGGACGGCGTGTTCGTGATCCCCAACACGGAGCCCCTGCCGGCGGCCGTCATCAAGGCATTCCTGGCACCGGAGCGGAAGGTTGTGTTTCTCGACGACGACATGACCGGCCACGGCATCCCGTCGGTGAGGTTCTTCGCCCCGCGACACGTCGTGGGGGTCTTCGACCACCTCAGGAAACTCGGCCACCGCACGATCGACTGCCTCAACGTGCAGGGCCACAGCCACGAGATCGGGCAGCGCATCGGAGAATGGCGGAACTGGCTCGCGCGGCACTCACTGGCCGGCACGTTGCACGACCACCCCGTGGCCGCCTACGGCGACCCCACGGCCGCGGCGTATCGCTCGATTCAGCTGTTCATTCAACGCTTCCGCTCCCGGCTGCCCTCGGCCCTGGTCTGCACCACCCAGCCCGCGGCGGTCGGCGCGATCCGGGCCTGCCACGATGCCGGACTGAAGGCTGGCGAAGCCATCTCGATCGCCGCGATCAACTGCGAGCCGACCGGGCGATACTTCTGCCCGTCACTGACCGGCCTCGAGACGCCCGATATCGGCCCGCTTCTCGAGGGCTGTTTCAGCTGGTTCGCCGCCGGCGGCAGCGGCTGGCAGGGACCGCTGCTGGTGACGCCCCACTCGCCGCGGCTGCACAAGGGCGAGTCCACCGGACGCGCGCTCGCGGCCGACGGCAGATGCATCTCGGCTGGCTGAAGGCCGACCGCCGCGGCGGGCGAATCAGAGCTTCGAAAGGTGGCCGTCCACCTCGCCCTTGAGCTTGGGATTGAGTTTCACCGCCTCCTCGTAGTGGCGGCGGGCGTCGGCGGGCTGCTTGAGACCATACTGGTACGTCAGGGCCATGTTGAGGTGCGCGACGGCTTTCATGTCGCCGGGCACGCCCGACGTCTCCAACAGTTCGGTGAACAACGCATTGGCTTCGTCAAAGCGGCCGGTGAATCGGTAGCAGTCACCGAGCGACATCATCACGCCGGGCTGCGCCCACTCCACACCCTCCAGGGCGTGGGCCTTCTCCAACGTCTCGGCCGCCGCCTTGAAGTCCTTGTCGCTCTTCATCTGGCACTTGCCGAGCACCTGCAACGCCATCACCTTGCCGACGGCCCGCACGTCGCCGAGTTCCAGTGCCTGCTCCGCGACCTTGCGTGCCGCGGCGTAGTCCTGCCGACCGTCGGCGAGCACGTAGCCCTGCTTGGCGAGGGCGATCGCCCGTTCCGTGTCGTTGGCGGCCTGCTTCTCGGCGGCGCGAAACTCCTCGATCGCACCGGGAAGGGCGCCATCGGCCTGGAGTTTCTCACCGGCCTTGATCGACGCGCTGAAGCTGTCGGCGGCCCGGGCCGAGGGCACGCAGGCGAAGAAAAGAGCCACGATCACGCCGCACCGGGCCATCACTGTCGTCGCCATGTTCGTCTCCCTGGAGTTGCAGGATGTTGCAGTAAGACTTGCAGCCACGCGCCAGCTGGCGTGCCTGGCCCGGGCCGGGCATGCGGCCCTCGAAAAGTATAGCACGAAGGCTCTTTCCGCGTCCCGGCGGGATCGGCCCCCCGTGCGGCTACGGAACGACGGCCGGCTCGCCGCCATTGCGGGTGCCGAGGCCCTGATACACGCCGACGTCGATCGTCTCCTCGATCGGCCGCACGGAACCGTCGCCGAATCCGTGCATCACGACCCCCGCATGCGGGCTGCGGGCCGGGTAGACGCCGCGGGTGTTGCCGCTCATGAATCCGTTGGCGAGCATGCAACTGGGATACTGCCAGTTGGGCGGCGCGATCGTGTTGAAGAGCGTGCACATGTTGACCGGCTGCACCCACTTGTAGCCCGAAAACCCGGTGTGGCCCGCGGTCGCCTTGCCGCGGCAGCCCTCCCCGAAGGTGCGGATCTGATCGGCCGTGATCGGCCCGTCGCTGGTGGACACGGGCGCTCCCGCCGGCCAGGCGCCGGCCCAGACCACGTCCGACATCAGATCAAAGGGCCCCGCCCCCTGCTGCATGTCGCCGAGCACGACCTCGCCGATCAGGATCGTCTTCGACTGGCCGTCCGTGAACGTGGCCAGCCTCGTGGCGGTCTCGAGCTGCAGGCCGCCGTTTTGCTGATTGACCGATAGATCGGTCCACGCCAGGTTGGTGCCGACGCTGCCCGGATAGCTGCAGTGGGCCACCACCGGCTTGCCCTCCTCCAGGTAATCGGTTCGCGACGGGGTCGAGGGGCACACGAACGCCGGCACCCGGGTGTAGCGGGTGCGTTGGTTGACGGGCCAGTAGTGGTTCGGTTTCCACCACGGCTTGCCGTCCTGCACCGCCTCCTGCTTGAGCTTGTCGAACAGGTCCTTCTCCTCGACGAAGGGCAGGATGAAGGTGTGGAAGCTGTAGCCGTTGAAGACCTCGTTGTCGAGCGTTCTCTGAATGGCCTTCGGAAATGCCTTCTTGGCGTTCTCGTGGAGGAGCAGCCCGAGGGCGACGCTCCGCACGTTGTTGCCGCAGCCGGTGCGCCGGGCGGATTCGCGGGCCGACTGGACGGCGGGCAACAAGAGCCCGATCAGGGTCGCGATGATCGCGATCACGACGAGCAACTCGACGAGCGTAAACCCTCTCGTGAATCGCCGACGTCTGGGCATTGATGGTCTGTTCCGACGGCTCAGCCCGTGGGTGCTCGCCGGCGCCGCCGCAGCGCACCGACGAGCAGGGCTCCGCCGGCCATCGCGGCCACGGTGACCGACGGCTCCGGCACGACCACGACATTCAGGCCCGAGCCGCTCGCCGCCACCCGCACCGACACGTCGCCCAGGGCGGGGGCGGTGCCCTGCCAGTTGGCGAGGCCGATGGTGAACAGCGACGTCAGGTCGCTGCCGGCGGCGGTTGAGAACCCGTTGGGCACCTGCAGGGTCGCTCCCGCGAAATCGACGATTTGAAACTCGTAAGACTGGCCGGGCACGTATCCGACACTGAGGGGTCCGGGCACGTTTCCGGCCGCCAGCGTCGTCAGATCGAGGAAAAACTTCTGCGGAGCCACCGAACCGAGCGTGGACAGGTCGAAGGTGCCCGAAGTCACGGCGATGAGGTCCCAGTTGATTCCCGCGGTGCCGCTCAGCGAGTTGACCTCCCATGAATACCCCCCCGCCTGATTCCAGGCAAGGCCGGCGGAAAACGTCTGCTGCCCCGGGGAGTTGCCCGGAGAGAGCGTGCCGCTCGCTGCGACCGCGACGGGGGTGCCGATCGTGCCCGTGCCCGACAATATCCCGGCTGTGAACGTCACGGGCGCCGTGAGCGGCGTCGCGGAGTTGTAGCGGAAGTCACCCCCCGCGATCGACACTCCCGACGACGTGTTGACGGCGCCGGTGGCCGCGACGACGAGCCGACCGGCCGAAACCGTCGTCGCGCCCGTGTAGCCGTTGCTGCCGGAGAGCGTGTAGGTGCCCCCGCCCTGCTTCACGAAGCCACCCGAGCCGGTGAACTGCCCAGGGAAGCTGGCCCCCGTGGAACCGTTGCCGCCGACGGCCACGCTATTCACCCCGAGATCGAGCACCCCGCTGGCCGTGCCGATCACCTCGCCGATCTGGTAGGTGTTGGAGCCGCTCACCCCGAAGGTCGCCTTCCTGGTGGGGCCGGTGGAGTAGAGATAGAGCTGGGCGTTGGCGAGGGCGTTGACGTTTCCGAGCTGCAGCTCGCCGAAGTCCACGACCACGAACGACGTCATCGCGTTGGAACCGGCGAGCGTCAGCCTTCCACCGCCGTCCTTGGCAAGCACCGACGAGCCGCTGACGACGCCTCCGATCGTGAGGGGGCTTTCGACGATCAGCCGGGACGTCGAGGCGAGCGTGGCCGGGCCCGTTCCCAGGTCGAGGGTGCCGGCGGCGAACGTGGCCGTGCCCCCGATCGTCAGGGCGTTGTTGCCCTGGTTGACGATCGGCGAGCCGCTGGTGTTGGCGAAGACGACCCCATTGCCGATGGTGAAGTTGCCCGTGCCGAGCGCCGAGGCATGATTGACGTTGAGCCGGCCACCGGAGAGCACGGTGCCGCCGGAGTGGGAGTTGGAACCGGAGAGCGTCTGGGTGCCGGAGCCCAGCTTGGTGAGCACGGCCGATCCGGAGAGGCCGCCCGCGTAGGCTGCCGTCCGCGCGTTGCCCGACACGGTCAGGGAGTTGGACCCGAGGGCCAGGTCGTCACTGCCGGCCAGACCGGCGACGGTGTAGGTGTTGGCCCCCGCGACGGCCAGCGACACCGACTGGGCACCGGCAACGCCGGTGTCGAGGGTCGCATTCTGCAGGGCGTTGACGTCGGCCAGCGCGAGCACCCCGCCGCTCACGGTCGCCGCGCCCGTGAAGGCACTCGAGGCCGAGAGCCGGAGCGTGCCTGCTCCCGACTTCGTCAGGCCGCCCGTTCCGGCGAGGCCACCGGCGAAAGTGGTGGTGCCCGACCCGTTGACCGTGAGCGTGTTCGCGTTGACGTTGACCACCGAGCCGGCGCTCCCCGTGAGCGCGGCGACCGTCTGCGACGCCCCGAGGTTGAGCGTGGAGCCGGCGGCGATCGTGAGGTCGGTCGGCGTCGTGTTGCCGAGCGCTCCCGCGGCGTTGGCGTTGACGGTCGTGTTGTTCGTGATCGACGTCGCACCCGGATAGGTCCTGGCCTCGGTGATGTCGATCGTCCCGCCGGTGGCATAGGGAACATAGCCCGTCATCTGCATGGCATTGAGATACGCGAAGCCACCGGAGACGGGAATGATGTTTACCAACACCGTGCCGCTCGTGGTGATGCCGTTGATCCCCACGGTGCTGGTCGCATAGTTGACGGCCGTGCCGCTGACCGTGCCGACGCCCGAGCCCGAGGTGGTCGTCGTGGTGGTGCCGGAGTTGGAGCCGTTGATCACGTACTGCGTGACCCGCGTGATCCCGGTTTCGCGGCCGCCGTAGAGCGTGAAGTCGTACGTCTGCCAGGGGTTGACGTTTTGGAGGCGGAACGTCGTCGTGCCGGACGAGAGGAAAACACCGTCGGTCGTCGCGGTCGGCTGATTGAGATTGCCGAGGTTCGGCAGGCTCACGGCCGGCACAAAACCGGAGTTCGTTGTCACGCCCGTGGAGAAATCCCACGTGTAGCCGGTGGACACATTCGCCGTGGAGGTGACCGTGCCGAACGTGCCGGTGAGGATGTTGTTCCAGTAGTTGCCGTTGGAATCCGGACTGGTCGTGAGCACACTGCCGAAGTCGAAGATCGCGGTCTGGCCAAACGCCGTCGCACCGGCCAACGCCGCCCAGGCCAGCGTGCCGCACACAGCACGACCGAAAGCGGCGCGACCGACAACGGCGAGACTTCGATGGGCTCGCAGGCCCTGCAACCTGCGAAGTCCGCGCACGATGAAAAGAAGTGAACTCATGGCAGCCCCCCGGGAAATCCCTGACTCATGCCAGACCCACAGAGCGTAGAGCGAAGCCGCTATACGCCGACCTTCCGGAAAGGCTATTGGAATCAGCCCGAACTGTCAACGATTTCGAGCCTCGCCACCCTGACGGGTTTGACAGCCTGGTTCGACAGCCCGGGTTGGGGTCAAAAGGATCGGAAAACAGACGGTCACGACCCGTAGATGGCGACCTCGTTGACCCCAAAGCCGGTGCTGGCCACATTTCGGGCCGTGAGCGTGAGCCGAACGAATCGGCCCGACGCCACAAACCCGCTGAGATCGTCCACCCCGCCCGAACCGTTCGTCACGGCGGCGACCCGGGCCCAGGTGATGCCGTCGTGGCTCACGTCCACGAGGTAGGCGGTCGCACGGTTGGCGGCCCAGTCGAGCCGCACCCGGCGGATATCCATGGTTCGGCCGAGATCGATCCGGATCGATTGCGAAGCCGCCAGCCCGCTCGTCCAGTTGCTGCCGGGGTTGCCGTCAACGATCGCAGCCGGACTCCCGGAGGACGTGGTGGAAACCGCGACCGGACGGCCGGCCGCGAGGTTGACGGCCTGGGCGAGCGAAACCCTGCTGAAAACGGCCGTCGAGAGCAGACTGTTGTTGTGGGCGGTCACCGCCAACCCGGCCGAGGCCGCCGTGGCCATGGTGACATTCACCGCGTAGCCGACCTGCCGCCACACCACCCCATCGAGGCTCGTGAAGCCGGCGAAGCGATTTCCGGACCGCGTGAGCTTCAACCAGACCGGTCCGGTCACGCCGCCGACCTGAAATCCCCCGGCATTGGCACCGGACGCCGTCCGCCATTGCAGCGAGACCCCGTTGCCGGGCGTGAGCACCAGATCGACGAACGGGGCGTTGGCGGCGGTGCCGCCGCGGATCATCACCCCGGCCTTGGCCCAGGGATCGGTGCTGGTCTGGCTGTCCACGCGGGCCACGAGCGTGAGGTCGCCCTGCACACTGCGACTCACGTAGCGGAACGAATCGGCGGCATTCCAGATGTCGGCTCCGCTGCCGCTGACGCGATGGGTCTGCTGCGCGGCGTCAAAGCTGTCGCTCCCCACCCGCCCCACGGCACCGATATCCAGACCGCCACTGAACACGGG
>SXHR01000246.1:0-3750 GCA_005773625.1 Planctomycetaceae bacterium
CTTGTCCACCGCCCGCATCAGGCCCGCGTTGCCTTCCTGGATGAGATCGAGGAAGGAGAGGCCGCGGTTGCGGTACTTCTTCGCGATCGACACCACCAGTCGCAGGTTGCCCTCCGAGAGGCCCCGCTTCGCCTGTTGATACTTCGCGAAGATGCCGCGGATCTCATCGACCCGCCGCTTGAGGCTTCGCGGAGTCTCCTGGCAGCTCTTGAGGATGTGGCGGTACTCCTCGACGAGCTTCGCGCGGCCCGACGGCGGCTGCTTCGACTTCTTGTGGGAGTCGATCTTGCTCTTGAGCTCCTTGAGCCGGACGACAAAGCGTTCGAGCGTCGGGATCATCGCCTCGATTCGCTGGGTCCGCAGGCCGAGTTCCTCGATCAGCCGCACGCAGCGGATGCGCCGTTTGCCGAGCCGGGCCCATGCCTGACGTCGCTCCGCCATGCGGTGCTTCTTGGACAACGCGATGCGGTAGTCGGCCTTGTTCTGCCGGAGCAACACCTCCAGCGTCCGCAGGTTGTGGGGCAGCCGGCCGAGGATTTGTTCCTTTTCCAGGCGGTCGGTGACCGACACCTGCACCGTGCGATCGAAGGGAAGCTCGCCTTTGTGCACGCGAACGAGAACCCGGTATGCCTGCTGGCAGACGTATTCGCACTCGAGCAGCTTGGCGCGGAACTGGGCCCGCGTGGTCTCGATCTGCCGCGCGAGATAGATCTCCTGCGCACGGGTGAGCAGCGGAATCTCGCCCATCTGCGTGAGATACATGCGGACGGGATCGTCCGACCAGTTCTCGACCTGCTCGAGGAGGGATTCCTCGGCTTCGCCGGAGGTGTCGACCTCGGCCTCCGACTCGACATCGCCTTCGGCGAGCCCGCCGACGTCCGTCTCATCGACCAGCAGTTCGGCGTCGGCCTCTTCGGCATCGACCACCTTGTCGGTCAGTTCCTCGACCTCCTGGGGAATGGAAACGACGTCGTCCTCGAGTTCATCCAACAGCGAGTCGTACAAAGCGGAGCTCCTTCGCGAATCGTTCGTTCGTATCCCTGGCCGGCAACCGCCGGCCCGCGGGGTGCCACTGGCACCGGTTCATCATTCGGAGAGCGGACAGTGTGATTCAAGGGGCGGGCAAGTCCAGAGGCCGCAATCGCTCCCGAGCGGGCGGTCGCCTGGGCGGAAGAAAGGCATGACTCGCGGATCGATTCCCGTCGGCAACCCCTCCGAATGCGGGTTCCCGACGGGGTTCTTTCGAACACTGGGTAAACGGGGCAGGAAAAGCAGGGCAAGACACCAGCGTCGCGTGTGATTTCCGGGCACGAAATATTATGCCGCTGCGGGGTCCGATCGGCCAGTTTTTTTTCAGTGGAAATCTGGTTTTTCGACTTTTCCGCGGGCCCGAATGGTAAAAGAATCCGTCGGGAGAATCTCTGCCGTCGCCAACCCGATCGGCCGCGCTGCCGCGCCGCCATCCGGCTGGAGCGGGATGCCAACAGCCATGGTCACTGCCGAACGAACCTGCCTCGTCTCCTGTGTGTGCTCGGCACGCGTGCCGGTGACCGTCGGTCAGGCGGGGGACCGGGTCGTCTGCCCCGCATGCGGCCGCAGCATCGACGTGCCGCGGTTCCGCGATCTCGAGCGGTGCACGCCCGCGACAACGAGCGGCGATCGCCGCACCGGCTGGGATGCGTTGCGTGGTCTGCTCTTCGCCGGTGTCACGATCGCGATGGTCGCCGCTCTCGCCGCCGCCAACGTGACGGGTCTCGGCGGCGGGATATTCTCCCAGCCGCTGGATGACGACATGATCCGCACCGCCGTGCGGGCCGCCCCCATCGTCGATGTCCATACCGCCTGGCAGTTGCTCTCCAGATCAGGCGTGCAGCGGCCGCCGACCGAGGAAGAGATCCGCCTGGAGAACTTTTCCCAGATGGCCGCCGGCCTTTCGAAGGTGCTTTGGGGTGTGGCCGGTCTGGGCGCGGCCGTCGCCCTCGTCTGCGGTGCCGTGCTCGCGGCGCGTGGCCGGCCGACGGGGAACCGCACGTGAAGCCGAAGTGGATGGGCCCGGCGAGCCCCGTCGAAAACCGTGCCGGCAAGGCCGCGGTGAAGCCATGAACCGCCCCCTCCTGATCGCCAGCGTGATCACCGCGGCTTTGTTGATGCAGGCCGCTGCCATCCGCTGCCCCGCCGAGCCCCCCTCCCCGGGACAGGGCCGGACCGGCATCTTCGGGCTGGAGGCCACGGGCAACCGCTTCGTGTATGTCTTTGACCGGTCGGCCAGCATGGGCGAGCCCGCCGGCCGGCCGCTGGACGAGGCCCGCCGGGAACTGCTCGCGAGCATCGACGCGCTCGGCGATTCGAGACAGTTTCACGTGATCTTCTACAACGAGAGGCTTTCCATGTTCACGCCATCGGGGCAACGAGGGCGGCCCGTCTTCGCCGACGACGACACCAGGCGGGAGCTACGGCGGTTCGTGGAGTCGGTCGAAGCGGCAGGGGGCACGCGGCATTATGAGGCTGTCGCCGCCGCGATCAGGCTCGCCCCCGACGCGATCTTTCTGCTCACGGACGCCGACGAAAGCGACGACTTGAGCGAGGAGGAACTCCGCCATCTCTCCCGGTCGCTCGGCCGCACGAGGTGCATGGTCGTGCAGTTTGGCGGCGACGAGGGACGCCGCTCGCCGCGACTGGCCCGATTGGCCGCCGAGTCGGGGGGCAGGTACAAGGTGATCGCACCGTCGTCCAACTGACGTGGGCGGTGGGTCTCGGATGAGTTCGGCGGCCAGTTCCAGGCGGCTGGTGGCAATCCAAAGCAACGCGTCGCGGTCTGGAGCCGCATCGCGTGGCCGCTCCGGCGGCGGTTGACTCGAGCCTGAGCCTGCTAGCGGCGGGCCGGTGGGGGCGTGCCGTTCGACGGCTGGTTCGAGCCGGAGCGGGACTTCTGCCACGGACTGCTCATCGCGTCGATGCCGGCGGCGACGCTCGGAAACATGCGATTCCACGTCCGCTCGGGCGCGGCAACCGCGGGCTTTGACTGTTGCGGTTGCTGTTGCTGTCCGCGCGGCTGTTGCTGGACGCGCGGCTGTTGCTGTTGTTGGACGCGTGGCTGTGAAGGCCGCTGCTGGGGGCTGCGGCGTCCGGCCGAGTTGGCAGCGTTCCCCGTGGGCTGTGCGGCCCGCTGCTGCCTCGAGGCTTCCGCCGCCGGTCGGCTGATGGCGGGTGGCCCGGGGGGTTGCGGCTGAGGGGTCGCGAACGAAGTGTCGGCCTGCATGGCAATCCGCTCCGGCACCACGAGATAGCGGGTGGAGCCACTCATGTTCGGTCGGTCCGCAGCTTCGACGGCCTTCCCGGCAGGGGCCATCACCGAGGGCATCGAGGCGATGTCGGTCACGACCGCCTCATTCATCTCGGGGGTGTTCGTCGAGATGGGCGTGGGCCGCTGCGTGACGGGAACGGGGACGCCGCTCGCCTCGGGTGACGGGGCGACGAGGTTGGTCGGGGCCACGGCCTGCTCGGCGATCGCAGCCGCCGGCATGCCGTGGGGAGCGACCTGTTCGGCGAGCTGGGGAGCCGTCGCCTCCGGCATTTCAGGAGTCGGCTCGGCGGGTGCGGGACCCATGTCGGAACGAACGGCGACGCTGGCATCGGTTGCCACGACGTCGGTGGTGGTCGCCACGATGTCGGTTGTGGTCGGCGCCGGCGGATCGGCGACGGGGGCGGTGGCCACAATCCCGTGCTCGGCTCCGGCAGGCTGTGGTTCAC
>SXHR01000023.1:0-4914 GCA_005773625.1 Planctomycetaceae bacterium
CGGGGATCGTCACCAGGTGGATGAGCGTCAGGCACAGACCGATCGCGATCGGAGCGACCATGCTGCCGGCTTTCTTGTCGGTCGCACCGTGGATCACGAAGAGAAACACGGCCGTCAGCACCGCCTCGATGATGAAGCAACTCTGCCACGTGTAGCCGCCGCCACCGAGGCTCGCCGCGGGCGAATGGTCGCCGTAGCCGTTCGAGGCGAAGCCGCCGGCGAGCGGATCAAACCCCGGCAGGCCCTTGGCGACGAGATAGAGGATGCCGGCACCGGCGATGCCGCCGGCCACCTGTGCGACCCAGTAGGGAATCAGGTCTTTGGCGGGCAGGCGACCGCTGGCCACGAGGCCGGCCGTCACCGCCGGGTTCAAGTGGCAGCCCGAGATGTGCCCGATGGCCGTGGCCATCGAGAGCACGGTCAGGCCGAAGGCCAGCGACACGCCGACGAAGCCGATGCCGAGGTCAGGGTAGGCGGCGGCGAGGACGGCGCTGCCGCAGCCCCCGAGCACAAGCCAAAACGTGCCGATCGCCTCGGCGAGTAGTTTTCCGATCATGCGTTTTTCTCCAGAAGGTTCACGGCCGCAGGATCGGCCGTGCCGCTCCATGCCCGCGATCGCGAAACACGCTAGGGCCGCGCCTGGGCCACGGTCAATCGCAATCGCGGCCAAAAACCCCCTGGCCGGCCCCGCGGCGGCGTCAGTCGATGGCCGCCCAGACGTGGGGCACGAAGATCACGAGGCCCACGACGATCGCCCCGGCCACCGTCACGAGCACCGCCGCGCTGGCGGTGTCGAGGGCGTCGCGGATCCGCGGGTCGGGGCCTGTCTCCATCGCCTTGGCCAGCGATTCGATCGAGGTGTTGAAGACCTCGGCCGCCACGACGGCCCCGATCGCGAGCGTCACCAGGCACCATTCCACGGGGCTGATGCCAAACCAGGCGGAGCAGCCGACCGCCACGGCCGCCACCGGCAGGTGGGCCGCGAAACTCGACTCGCTGGTGACGGCATGGAAGAGGCCGCGAAACGCATCCCCAAACTTGCGGAGCCACGATCGCGGCGGTGCAGGCGGACACTCGGAGGGGGCCACGTCAGCCGACCTTCACGTAGGGGTCGCCCTTCTTCCAATTACAGGGGCAGAGTTCGTCACTCTGCAGCGCGTCGAGAACCCGAATCACCTCGGCGACGTTGCGGCCCACGCGGCCCTGGTTGACGTCCACCCACTGGATCACGCCATGCGGATCGACGATGAACGTCGCCCGCAGGCAGTAGCCCTCGGTCTTCTCGAGGATGCCGAGCTCGGGGGCGAGTTTCTGGGCGGCGATCAGGGGATATCCGAGATTCGTGAGGTCGGCATGGCTTCGCCGCCAGGCGAGGTGCGACCACTCGTTGTCGGTGCTGCCACCGACGACGCTCGTGTCACGGTCGGCAAAGGCCTTGAGCTGCTTGTTGAACTCGGCGAGTTCCGTCGGACAGACGAACGTGAAGTCCTTCGGATAGAAGAAATAGACCACCCACTTGCCGGCATAGTCGGCGTTGGTCAACAGTTTCATGTCGTCCTTGCCGGTGCCGCTGCAGGCCTGGCAGGAAAACTGGGGGAAAGAATCGCCGACAGTGAGCATGCCTCTGATCTCCACGGGAATCGACAGGACCGACGGGTATTTTCGCCACATTTCAACGCTGGCCGTTGCGGTCCGAGTGTACGGGTGCCGCACCGCCCCTTCAACACGACGCGCCGCGGAGCGCTCCGCGGCCTGGGCGGTCATACTAGGCGGGCCATGCCTCCGGACCAACGCACCGATTCCACGCCGCGCATCTGCCACGACCCCCTGTCGGGCCGCCCCGTCTTCGTGGCGCCCCAGCGAGGTGGCAAGCCCGACGACCACCAACTCGCACGGTCGCTCGGCGGGGCCGATCAACCCGCGGCATGGTGTCCTTTCTGCGCGGGCAACGAGTCGCACACGCCGCCGGACCTCGTCCGGGCCCCCGCCGACACATCCGCCGCCTGGCAGGCACGGATCGTTCCCAACCGCTATCCCATCACGACCCACCACCCTGCCGCGGATCCGTCGGGGTCGGTCGTGGCGAATGGCGGCCGCGCGGCCCACGGCACCCACGACGTGGTCATCGAATCCCCACGTCACGATCGTTCGATCCTCGCCCTCGCACCCGACGCGTGGCGGGATGTCTGGACGATCTGTCAGCGACGGCTGGCGATGCTCGCCGAGCAGCCCGGTATCGCCTGGGCCACCGTTTTCAAAAACTCGGGTCCCGGGGCCGGAGCCTCGCTCGAGCATGTCCACAGTCAGCTGGTTGGCGTTGACGTCGTCCCGCCGACAATCGGGACCGAGCTGACGATGCTCGCGGCACATCGCGATCCCTTCGGGGGCCTGCTCGCCGAAGCGCGGACGGCGGGTCGGATCATTGCGACCGCGGGCGATCTCGTCGCGCTGGTGCCCCCTGCCCCCCGGCAGCCCTTCGAGACCTGGATCGTGGTCGCGGAACCGGAGCGGCACTTCCATGCCACATCGGCGGCCCGCGTGCTGGCGGTCGCCGACCTGACCCGCGACATCATCGGTCGTCTCGAACGGCTGGCGCCGGGCTGTGACTACAACTGGTGGCTGCACCAGGCGCCGTTCGACCACGCGATCAGCGCCAAAGACGGCGCGGCTGCGTGGCACTGGCATTTGGAGATCCTGCCACGACTCACGGAGCTGGCCGGCTTCGAACTCGGCACAGGCTGCCACATCACGACCATCCGAGCCGACGACGCGGCGCGGCGACTGCGGGCAGCCACGGGCTAGCAGCGGGCGACGGCAGCCCAGTCGATGCCCGGCGGCAGGCGTGTGGCGGCGTGCTCGAGGATGACGATGGGGATCGTCGGCAGCCGGCTGGCGAGGTCGGCCCCGCTGTCGCGGGCGATCGCAACTTCGCTCGCCGGGTCGGCGGCGGCGCCTGTTGGTGGTGTCGTATGGGAGAGCACCACCGCGGCCACTTCGAGGCCCTCGGCCTCCGCGGCCCGACAGGTCGCCAGCGACCGTCCGACCGCCCCGAGCCGCGCGGCGTCCACGATCACGAGCGGGAGGCGGAATTCGCGGGCAAGGTCGCTCACGAGCGTGGCGTCGCCCACGGGCGAGAAGAGCCCCCCCGCTCCCTCGACGATGACGACGTCGGCTGCAACAAGCCATCGGTCGAGCCCGCTGCGGAGCAGTCGCTCATCCACCTGCCGGCCGGCGTGGCGGCTGCGGCGATGGGGGGCGATCGGAGCCAAGAACACCTGCGGGCAGACGTCCTCGGGCGTGAGCGGCCTTCCCGCGGCATTCCACAGCTGCCAGGCATCGCTTGCCTCGTCCGAGGCGGCCGGGCAGCCGCTGGCGACGGGCTTGTAGACCCCCACCCGCCGCCCCGAGGCCGTCAGCGTCCGGGCCAGGGCCGCGGCGACATGGGTTTTCCCGACGCCGGTGTCGGTGCCGACGACAAACAGCCCGGTTCGATTCATCAAAATCCGAAGCCCTGATCGATACGGTTGTTGCCCCGACGACGGTGCTGTTCTACACTGGTGTCGGAGTTGAGATTCGTTCTCAACTTTTCCAGAAAACCCCCGGCACGGCAGCTTCACCATGGTTTCGCTCGACGACGTCCCCGTAGGCAGCACGGTCCGCGTTCACGACGTCAACGGAGCCGATCCCGTGTCGATCCGCCTTCTGGAAATGGGGCTGACCCCCGGGATCGAGATTCGGCTGGTGGGCCGTGCGCCGTTCGGCGACCCGCTCGAACTCGAGGTCCGCGGGTATCGCCTTTCGATCCGGCGGCAAGAGGCTGCCCGGGTCTCGATCGGCAACCGCTGAACAGGCAACCGCTGAACGACGGATGACGATCAGCCCTCTCACCGTGGCATTGCTCGGCAATCCCAACGTCGGCAAAAGCACTCTTTTCACCTCGCTGGCGGGGATCCCCACGCGGGTGGGCAACTATCCGGGCGTCACGGTCGAGGAGAAGGTCGGCCGCTTCGTGCACCGCGGCCGACAGATCGACCTCGTGGACCTGCCGGGCACCTACAGCCTCACCCCCCAGAGCCCCGACGAGCGTGTCACGGTCGATGTCCTGCACGGCCGCATCAGCGGCGTGCCACGGCCCGACTGCCTCGTGGTGGTCGTCGATGCGACGAACCTCGAACGCAATCTCTACCTCGCCACACAGTCGCTCGAGGTCGGCCTGCCCGTCGTCATCGCACTGACGCTCTCCGATGTCGCCGATCGCCGCGGGATCCAGACCGACGTCGACGAGCTGGGCCGCAGGCTCGGCTGTCCGGTCATTCGCGTGGCGGCGCCGACGGGCGAGGGCATCGGGACGGTGCGGGATCGGATCCTCGATGCGGTCGCCGCACCGCCGCCACGGCCGCTGCACTTGAGCGGGCCCGCCGCGACGCCGGCCGGGGACATCGCCCGATCACCCGCGGCCACCGACGCGATCGCCCGCTACGCGGCGATCGGCAGACTGCTCGAGGGCGTCTCTGCCGCGCCGCGGACCGGCCTGCGGCTGACCGAAGACCGGATCGACGCCCTGCTCACCCACCGCCTCTGGGGCACGCTCTTTTTTGCCGCCGTGATGCTCGCGATGTTCGCGTCGATCTTCTGGTTGGCGGCCCCGCTGATGGACCTGATCTCGGCGGGCATGGACGGGCTTTCGACCTTTCTCGCCGGGCTGCTTCCGCCGGGGCCCGTCCGCTCCCTCCTGATCGACGGAGTCCTGGCGGGCGTCGCGGGGAGCGTCGTGTTCGTGCCGCAGATCGCGCTGTTGTTCCTGTTCATCGCCATCCTGGAGGGTTGCGGCTACCTCTCGCGGGCCGCCTTCCTGATGGACAGGCTGCTGGTCGGCGCGGGTCTCAGCGGGAAATCCTTCATTCCGCTCCTCTC
>SXHR01000247.1:0-16466 GCA_005773625.1 Planctomycetaceae bacterium
CCAGCAGCCGCAGCGTGCCGACCGCCGTGACGTCGGCCGTGTAGGTCGGCTGGTCAAAGCTCACGCGCACGTGGCTCTGGGCCGCAAGGTTGTAGACCTCGGTGGGGCGAATCTCACGAATCAGGCGCGACAGACCATTGCCGTCGGCCATGTCGCCGTGATGCAGGACCAGCGGTCGCTCCATCTCGTGGATGTCGCGGTAGAGATGCTCGATCCGCTGGGTGCCGAACGTGCTCGAACGGCGCACGAGCCCGTGGACCTCGTAGCCCCGGTCGAGCAGAAACTCCGCCAGGTAGGAGCCGTCCTGCCCCGTGATCCCCGTCACCAATGCCCGCTTTGCATCGCCCGACATGACCACTCTTCCTTTCCCTTTTTTCCGGCCGCCCATTGGCGGCGTTCCCACCGAGTAAAGACGCTATCCGATCCGCCCGACCGCACCAATGTCGTTGCGTCAGGCCCGGGCCTGACAGGGCTCCGGCGTCATTCCGCCGCCTCGACCGCTTTTGGGGGGGAGGATGCCGAGTCTTCCGCGGCGGGGCCGGTGCCTTCGGCCGCCGGGTCCGTCACGGCGGTCTTCACGGCCAGGGCGGCATCGAATGCGGGCAGAAGGTTCGAGAGAAAGTTCTCGCACTCCACCATCGACTGTGCGGCGGTCAACCGCGTCTCATCGACGATCGCGTAGAGTTTGTAGACGGCCGGTTCGCTATCCAGCGCGATGCGGGCCAGGTGCGGCGCGACCCACGTCCGGCTCCCGGAGATGTCCTCCTTTGCGATGCTGGCCTTATCGCGCATGCCGTACGTCCAGAAGATGCGGAGCATCTGCCCGCTCTTGCGAAAGGTGCCCGTAAACGCCTCCGCCGACCGGCCGTCCGACAGCGGAATCGTCTGCCGATGCTCCGCTTCGCCGACCTCGAATCCGGCGCCGGGATAGCAGCGGTCGGGCGTGTGGCCCGAAGCATCGTGGGGCCGCGCACAGACCACGAACGCCGAGACCCGGGCCTTGCTGCGGCTGTTGCGATAAAGCCGGGAGATGTGTCCCACGGCCCCCGCACGCTCCAGTTCCTTCGGATCCCCCTCGAGTTCCCGCTCCAACCGCCACTCGCCGAAGCTCTCGGGAAACGCCCGCTCGAGCAGCGCGGCGGCCTGCTCCAGTTCCTGGCTGACGCCGCGGGCCTTCCACCGCTCCGTCCACATGCCATGCACCACCGTCACGCCCACCACGAGCATCGCGGCACCGACGAGCGTGAGCGGCCCAGACGCCGATGATTTCATGACGAGTCCTCTCCCCGGCGATCAGGCAGGCATCGACCGGCCCGCTCAGGCCGGAATGGGCGATGAGTAAAGCCGGCGCGGCGCCGCCGCAACCACGCCATTGACGACCGTGCCGAGCACCCGAATCCCGACCGACCGCAGCCGTTCCACGGCACTGTTCACGAGCGGCACGCGGCTCACATCGCGCATCGTGGCGACGATCGCCAGGTCGCTGAGCTGGCCGAGGAGCAGCACGTCGGCAAAGGCCAGCACGGGGCCGGCGTCAATGACGACATGGTCGAACGAATCCCTGTAGTGCTTGATGGCGGCGGCCGTCTCCGGTCGCGACAGGGAGGTGATGGCGGCGTAGTCACAGGTGCCCCCGGTAACGGCGAACAGGCCGTCGATGCTCGTGGGCTGCACGGCCTCGTCGTGGCCGATCTCGCCGCGGAGCAGCTCGGGAAAACCCGACCGGAGATCGAGGCCGAGGGCCAGGTGAACGTTGGGATGCCGCAGATCGCCGTCGAGCAGCAGGGCCCGTTTGCCCGACCGCGCCAGGCTGGCGGCCAGCTGCGCGGCGAAAGTGGTCTTGCCCTCGTGCTCCGCGGCACTGGTCACCAGAAGCACCTTCGGGGCCTCGCGTCCCGTCTGGGTGATGACGGCCCGGATGCCATCGACGCACTCGGCCACGTGGCCGTGGTTGGGTCGCTTTCGTGATCGTGAGATGCGGGGCACGGTCCCGATCACCCGCAGGCCGAGCCGTTGCGGCACCTCCTCGGCGGTGCTCATCCGATCCCGCAGATACTCGAAGACCACGACGGCGCCGCCGCCGAGCACGAGCCCCGCACCCGCGGCCAGCAGGGTGAGCATCGTGCGAAAGAGCTCGTCACTCCCCTCGGGTACGCTCGCCTCCTCGATGAGTTCGACGCGGTTGGGCATGCTGACGTCGATCTCGGTGGCGTTGAGCTGTATCCCCATCTGGTCGGTGACCTTCATCAACTGCTCGATTTCCTGCTTGCGGGCCATCAGGTCGGCGTTGGCCGATCCCAGGCTTTTCACCTCGGTGGCGATGCGGTCGAAATCCTTCGTGGCCACTTCGAGCTGGTTGGCGAGCAGTGTCCGCCGCATCTTCAGCACCACGGGGCTCTCGGCCGCGCCCCCGGTTCGCCGGCTCGTCGATTCGACCGCGAGCTGGGCGACGATCTGGGGACGGAGTTCCTCCTTGCGGTTCTCGAGCCGCTGCTGCATCGTTTCCCGCATCGATTCCAGCCGCTTCACCGCCGGATCGCTGCTGCCGCGGGCGCTCCGCTCGGCCTGATAGGCGATCGATTCCTCGATCGCCGACAGCCGCCCGAGAAGTTCGGCAAACTGCGGATCCCGCTGGAGCAACGCATCGATGGTCTCCTCGGGCACGGATTGCTCGAGCGAGATTTCGCCCCGCTCCTTGGCATCGTTGATGGCCAGTTCGGCGTCGATGAGGGCAAGATCCCGCTGCGACTGATTGATCTGTGCGCGGATGGTGCCGAGGTGATCGAGCAGGAGGCTGCGTTGGGTGGCGACCTCGGAACTGTCGGAGGTGCCCAGCGACTTGGCGAGGTTGTTGTAGGTGTCGAGGCTGCTCCGCACCTCGGCCATGTTTTCCTTGTATTTCCGCTCCAGTGAGTCGCGACGCTGGATCCGCTCCGTCTTTTCCTTGTTGACGACGTCGTTCAGAAAGGCCGTCGTCACCGCGTTGACGATCATCATGACTTCGCGGGCATCCTCTCCGCGGAGCCGCACCTGCACGACTTCCGATTCCATCGGTGCCGACACCTGGATGTTCCGCATCAGGTAGCCGACCGGATCCTCCTCGTCGGCGAGGGTGGCGAGGTTCGCGATCCGGGGCTGGCGAAGGGCCGATTGCAGCACGAACGGGCTCTTGATGAGCGCCACCTGGGTCTTGCGGTACGCCTCATATTCGGCGTTGTCGCGGCCTCCCCCCGCGAACATGCCCGACTTGTCGCGAACGCGGAGCCAGGCAACGGCCTCGAACCCGCGGGGCAGGAAGATCCACATCAGCGCCGCGCCAGCGGTGGCCAACAGGAGACCGAGCGCCGTGGCTGGCAGCCAGCGACGGCGGAAAGCGTGCCAGGCGCGGCGGTAATCGATGCCCCCCGCGAGCGGATCGCCGGAAGATCCGTAGGAGGGGGGTGGCGACGCTGAGCCGAGCGGAGCGAGCGAGGAATCCCGGAGCGGCGCGAGCATGCCGCCGGCCTGCGGCAACGCGGCCGTGGCCGAAGAAGATCCCTCCATGGATGAGAACTGGTCGCTCATGTGCTTCGTGATTCCACGTTTCCAAGGCCGCCGCAGCGAAGGATTCAACCGCCGCCGGCAACGGGCGGAGACGCTCCTGACGAAAACTTCAGTTTAGAACATTTTTCAGTCAGATTCCGCCACCAACGGGCCGGGACGTTTTTGTCCCGGATTGACCCCGGGAATCATCGGAAATACGCCCTGTTTCCCGGTCGGGTTCGGGGCATTCACCCCTTGCCCAGCGCCCCGTAGCGCCATGGGGGCGGTGTCTTCGGTGATCACCAGGTAGGACAGCACCTTCATTTCCAGCACGAGGAAGCCCACGGCCATGATCATCATCAGCATGGCCGCCGGGAGGCTGTCATGAAAGCCTTCGGCCAGGGTCGAGTTGAAGTTGTACATCACGCCCACCGTGGTGATGCGAAACGCATTGCACACCAGCGCGATGGGAATCGCGCTCGCCGCAATCACGAGATTTTCCCACCATTCCAGGCCGCCGACCAGCATCAGCATCACCGCGAGCCAGATGAAAATCGTCAGCATTTTCAGCCCGCTGCAGGCATCTACCACGCCGAGCACCTGTCCGTCACCGAGAATGATCCGATTGCCATCGCGGTAAGCGTCGAGGCCGATCGTCTGCAGGGCGTAGGTGCTGAGGACCGTGGCCACGGTCTGTAACGGGCCGAGCAGGTAGCGGGTCGCCTCGTCGGGCAGCGGATACATGAAGATCAACGTGGCGATCGGGGCCCACGACCAGCGAAGCATGCTCCATCCCCCGGCGAGCAGAAAGACGCCCAGGAGCGCCGGGACGAACGTGTACATGTCGATGGTGACGATCCGGTAGTTGGCGCACCAGAGCCGGAGGGCAAAAGTCACCGTCAGCAGGACGGCTCCGACGGCACGCGCCGAGTTGGTCACCGTGGTGACCGGCATCCGCCACCAGAAAAGCATGATCACGGCGAAGACCGGCACGATCCAGCCGTGCTGGTATTGCGGGTTGTCCCAGCTCGATCGGGCCCTCATCAGGCCCGGCCAGTAGCTGTACATCAGCAACCCGCAGAGCACCGCGATGACGATCCACGGCATCCGCTGGTCGGGCGATTTCATGTCGGCCGCAAACGCCTGCGCCCGGCGCCGCGCCCCCTCGAGCAATCCTTCGTCGGAACCTGCTGCCGGGACGGAGCCAGACGCCGGATCGGAGACAGCCGAAGCAACGGCGGTCGGCGATGCGACGCCACCGCCCTGGGCGGGCGGCCCGCGATCCACCGGCACGATGGGAGAGGGAAAAGCCATGCTGAAAAATCCGACCCCGGGGTTCCCAAATCATACACCGGGCGGAAAGCGATTTCATGCGTCGGGCGAAACCGGGCGGATCATGAGCCCGCAATGAGCCGCATCGCGTGCCTCCACGCCGCCAGGATCGGCCCCCAGCCGACGATCTGCGCCGCCGCCGCCGCAACGATCGCGGAAATCCCCGCGGTTGGCCCCGTTCCCCCGCTCGACACCGGGCCGAAGGCCGCCGACAGCATGCGGTTCGTGGCTCGGATCACGAGCGTCATGATCGTTACGACCGTCACGGCCTGCCAACCGAGCGCCGCGCCCACCAGCGCAAGGCAACAGCCGTCGGCGGCACCGCGGGTGAGTCGCCCGGCGACCGCACCGAGGGCCGCGCCGGCGAGCGAGGCCATGAGCGTCGCCAGCCGGGGAGGTGACGGCGGCCATGAACCACCGGCGGGCAAAAGCCCGATCGGTCCCGCCGGGGGCATCGCGAGCACGACGGCCATCACGCCGGCGAGCGCCACCGCCGCGCCCGGGCAGGCGTGTTTTCCAGTTTCGCCGGCGACCATGCTCCAGGCGACGATCGTCAGCAGGATCGACGCGTGCAGAACGCAGGACCCCAACAGCGACCAATCCCCGAGGAGCAGGAGACGATCGATGCCACGGTGGGAGCCGTCGGCGAGCAGCGGCAGCCAGCGGCCACCCCCGCCGATTTCGGCCGCCGCGACCGCGGCGGTGAGCGTGCCGCACATCGCCTCGACCAGCGGATAGCGCGGCGAGATCGCCCCCCCGCAGTCACGGCAGCGTCCGCAAAGCAGCAGCCAGCCCAGCACGGGCAGGTTGTCGCGGGCCCGAATCGCGGAACCGCAGTGCGGGCAATGCGACCGTCCGCCGATCGGCGATTCACCGCGTGGCAGGCGGTGGACCAGCACGTTGATGAAGCTTCCCGCCGCGGCCCCCAACGCAAACGCCAGCGCGACGACGGCGACCTCGGCTCCCGAAAAACCGACGATCCAGGGGACGGTTGGCGGCATGGTGGACGGGGACCGGTGGGCCGGAGGCGGAGATTTCGTGTAGGGTACCCGCCACGACGCCGGGATTCATCCACTGCCGGCGTCCGGCGGACGAACGTCCAGGCGGCGTGCGACTCGAGGTTCATGGAAGCGACCGAACCCAATCCTGTCACCGCGAAACCCCTCGCGCTGCCTCCGTGGCTGACCATGGTCCTGCGACTCGCGGCGACCACCGCCCTGATGGCCTACGCACTCAGGGGCATCGAATGGCACGACACGGATGTCGATGGAAGTGTCAAGGAAGGAATGTGGACGGTCATGGCCAAGGCCGACTGGTCATGGTGGGCCGTCGGACTCGTCACCGGCCTGCTCGTGCAGGTGGTGGCGGGTGTCCGTTGGGCTGAACTGGCTCGACCGCTGGGCTTCGACTTCCCGCGGCGGTTCTTCGTGCGTCAGTTCTTCGAGGGGATGTTTTTCAATCTCTGCCTGCCGTCGTCGATCGGGGGCGACGTGGTCAAGGCCTACCGCATCGGCGACACGACGCCGCGGCGACTGCTGGCCGGCTGCTCCGTCGTCGCCGACCGGCTCACGGGTCTTTCCGCGCTGGCGGTGCTCGGGGGGGCCGCCCTCGCGGCGCGGAAATATTCGCTCGGCCTGACGGCAACGCTGGCGGTTGCGACGGTGCTGCTGGCCGCGGCGCTCGCGGTGTTTCTCGCGGGCGTCTCGTTTCTCGACCGCCTGATCGCGCTCTTTCCCGAGCACAATCCGGCCCGCGGTTTTCTGGCGCGGCTCCTGCCCTTCCAGCAGCAGCCGAGCCTGATCGCGAAGGCCATCGCCTGGAGTTTCGTCGTGCAGATGGGGGGCGCCGTGGCGGTGGCTTTCAGCGGCCGCGCGCTCGGCGTCGAACAGCCGTTGTCGCTCTGGTTTTCGGTCGTTCCGCTGGTCGCCCTCGCGATGGTGCTGCCGATCAGCATCGGCGGGTTCGGCGTGCGCGAGAACACCATGACGTTTCTCCTCGCCGAGCAGGGCGTGCCCGGAACCCAGGGCTTCGGGGTCGCCCTGCTCTGGGGGCTGAGCACCGTGCTCACCGGGATGGTCGGCGGTGCGCTGCTCCTGATCGACCGCTCGCGCCGGGCGAGATCCGCTGCCGACGCGACGGTGCGGTAGCAGGCCGCGGCGGTTGCCGGAGGTTTCCGCGGCGTCTGGTGAGGGAGGGGCTGCCCATGCCCCGTCGCCGGACGCTCACTCCGCCCCTCCTGGGCTCCGTTCGTTCGATGCCGGCTGCGCTTTTGCATCCATGCCTTCGCTGGCCGGCAAGGGCGGCACCGTCACGGTCTATCGCCCGTTCGAACGGCCGCCGGAGAGTCCGCGGCGGCGGGCGTCGACGAGGAGAACTGCGGCGATCGTCTTGGCGTCGTCGATCCGGCCGTCGCCGCACATGGCCACCGCCTCGTCCCACTCGACGACCCGCGTCGTGATCTGCTCCCCGGGTTCGAGGGCCTGCGGCCCGGCCACGAGATCCTCGGCCACGAACAGGTGCATCCGTTCGTGAAGGATGCCCGGTGACATCCAGAACGAGCCCGCCGGCTCGATCCGACCGGCACGGTAGCCCGTCTCCTCGGTCAGTTCGCGGTGGGCCGCCTCGGCGAGCGATTCCTCGCGGTCGAGAGTCCCCGCCGGCAGTTCCAGGAGCGTCGTGCCGACCGCCGTGCGGACGACCTCGATGAGGCAGACCCGGTCTGGCGACACCATCGGCACCACGACCACGCTGCCGGGATGGACCACCACCTCACGGCTGCGCGAGGTGCCGTCAACACACCGCTCCCGCCGTCTTACGACCCTGAAACGGCGGGTCTCGAGGAGGAGTTCGTCCGGTTCGATCGCATCGGCCATCAAGGGCCCTCCTTGGCATCCGCGGCATGCGCCGCCGCGTGGACAACCAGCCGGGCCGCGCGGCCCTGCGCCGCACGCGGCCCGGCGAGCGGCTTACGGTGCACGATCGCGAGCCCGATCGAACCGCTGCCGGTGGCTGACTGACACGACGACGTGAGAATCCCGACAACCGCTTCCCCGCAGACCACCGCCGTGCCGGCCGGCGGCGGCGGTCCATCGATCGCGACGACCGCGAGCGTGCGGTTCACATGGCCGACAGCGTCGAGCCGGGCCACCGTTTCCTGGCCGAGATAGCAGCCCTTCGTGAACGAGATCGCCCGCGCCGTGCGATCGAGTTCCTGCGGCAGGGTCTTCTCCGGGATGTCGGCGGGGAGCGGATGGCGGTTCTCGATCCGCAGGCACTCGACGGCGGCCGCATCGGCCCGGGGCAGACCCTCGCTTTCGAGCCAGCCCCGCAGGCGATCCTGATCGCCGACGTCGAGTTGCACCAGAAAACAGTCGGGGCCGCACCAGTCGATCCGGGCGAGCCGGATGGCGACTCCGCCGAGCCGGGTATCGACGTGATCGAAGAGCCGGGCCGGGACGGCCCCGGCGCGGGCGGTGAGCCAGTGCGTCGCCCGCGGGCCGGCGACGAGCAGGCTCGCCCGGTCGGCCGAGGCGTCGGTGAAGTTCACGTCCTCGCGGATGTGGTAGTGCTCCAGATGGTCGAGGAGCCGTTCCGCGGTCCCGGCGGCGACGTCGATCCACAGACCGACGTCGGTCCGCAGGAGGCCGGCCAGCGCGATCACCCAGCCTCGCGAGTCGGTGAAGAAGCCCTCGGTCCCCTGCCCTGCCTCGAGTCGCGCGAGGGCGGCCGTGGTGAACTTGTCGGTGAACCGGACGGCATCCGAGCCGGTCGCGAGAAGCACGCCGCGGCCCGGGAGATCGGCCCACGCCGCGGCGGTGCGGAGTTCGGCAGAGCCGCGGAGTTCGGGCAATGGATCGCTGGTCATGACGGCGGCGGCGGGAGTCGGTTCGTCCGGCCCGGCACCACGTGTGCGGATCGGCACCATGCAAAACAGGCTACCACGAGCGGCCGCGGCCGGCCCCTCCGCCTTTTTCGGGAAAAACTTTTCGGCCCGGCGAACGCTTTGGCCGTGAGCCGCGTATCTCCAAGCACCACGACGACGGGCAGGTTCGAACGCTCGGCCACCCCTCGACGTCGCGGGCATGGGCACCACGCTTGGAGGGATTCTTATGGCGACCGTTGACTGCGATCGGGTTTGCCGCAACGACTTCGACGACTCCGAAACCGGCTACAGCGATCCGCGGGCGGTCGCAGACACCGAGCACTCCGACGTCGCCCGGGCGGAGTTCGACGCGGAGTTCGTCGCCGAACCGGCGCCGGACGCGCGGGGGGCGTCGCTGGCGAAGCAGACGCCGCTGCATCGCATCGCCGAAGTGCGGCGGCGCCAGGGGGTGACGCTCCGCAACGTCGCGCGGCGGCTCGGGATGTCGCTGCCGGTGGTGCGGCACCAGGAGCTGCCCGAATGCGATCTGCGGCTCTCCGATCTCCACCGCTGGCAGCAGGTGCTCGAGGTGCCGGTCGCGGAACTGCTCGTCGAGGGGGACGATCAGTTGTCGGGCCCGGTGCTCGAGCGGTCTCGGATGGTGAAGCTCATGAAGACCGCCGCCGCGATCCGCGAGCGGACCGAGGGGCAGCCGGTGAGTCAGATGGTGACGATGCTGATCGACCAGATTCTCGAGATCATGCCGGAGCTGTCGGACGTCACGCCGTGGCACGCCGGCGGTCAGCGGCGCACGCTTGACGACGTCGGTCGCACCGGCCGGCTGACGATCGCCGAGGACGTCTTCCGGCGCGACTTGGGTTCGTGAGCGGAGGCGACGGGTCGTCTTGTCCGCCCAGCCCCGTCCCTCTACGATCATTCCCGAGAGCGGGAAGAGGTCCCGCCCGACCCCTTCCGGATCAGGGAGTCAGCCGTGATTTCGTTCGTCGGCGTTCTGGGCATCACGCTGGTGCTGTTTCTCGTCGTTGCGTTGACGGGCCGCCTCATTCTCGGCCGGTGAGCCGGTCCGCGGGGCTCCCCGCGCGACGCCGATGACGAGCACCGCCAAAAACCCGCCGAGCACGCCGACGAGCGCCACCCAGGCGATCACCGCGAGCAACGCGTAATCCCGCAGCCAGACCAGCTCCGGCGGCTCGGAGCTCTTCGGCACTTTCCGCTGCACGGGACCGTCGCGTCCGGACTGCTGCCGCATGTCGGCGCGAAAGGCGTCCCAGCCGGCCTGGGCCTCCGGGCTGCCGACGACCAACAGCCGCTGCTGCCGCCAGGCGAGAAACGCCGCGGGGGGGCCGCACACCGTGGCGAGCCAGGCCGCGACGACGACCGCCGTCAGGATCGACACCGCCCGGCCTCTGGCCATCGATTCCTCCACTGCGGGCAGAGCCCGTCATTCACCGGAACACCCCATGTTTCCCGGGGCCCATCCAGTCTGGCACCGGATCGGACCGCCTGCTACCGTCGGCCCCCCGGATGCCGCCAGACCGCCCTTCGACGATGCCCGGAAGAGGAGTCCACCACGTGATGCGTTCCGCCGCCGTCCCCAGCCATCGGGCCTTCGTGCTCGCGACTCTCGTGGCCTGCGGCTCCGCGCCGCCCGCCGTGGCTCAGAACGGTTGGCTGCCAACGGGCTGGTTTTCGTCCACCGCCGTCGATTCCAAGGCGATGTATCCGCTGGCCGAGAAGGACGGTCCCTGGCTGGTGCTGGCGACCACCTACCGCGGCGAGGGTGCCCGCGAAGACGCCCGGAAGCTCGTCCAGGAGTTGCGGGGCACGCATCGGCTCCAGGCCTTCACCCACGAGAAAGCGTTCGATTACACGGGCGAGCAACGTGGCATGGGCCTCAATCCCGACGGCACCCCGAAGCGGATGCGGTATGCCAACGGGGGCCATGTCATCGAGGTTGCCGTGTTGGTCGGCGATTTCGCCTCGTTCGAAGACCCCCGGGGTCAGAAGGTGCTGCAGAAGGTGAAGGCGCTGCGGCCGAAGTCGTTCGATGCCTCGGCAAAGAACCGGCTGGAGAGCGAGTTCCTCCAGGCCAACAGCGATCACGTGCGCGGGGCCGCCACCAGTTCGAAGCCGCCGCTGCACGCCGCCCTGCTCATTCCCAATCCGCTCTTGCCGGCCGACTATTTCTCGCGGCAGCAGGTCGACGACTTCGTGATGGAGATGAACGCCGACGTCACCCACGGCCTGCTCGACTGCCCGGGCCGCTACACCGTTCGGGTGGCGACGTTCACCGGCGCCGGAACGTTCAACACGTCGGCCGGCACCATCGACGAGGAGACGGGGGCCGGCGGGCTCGTCGATGTGAATCGATTCGTCGAGGTGCTCAAGGGCAACGGCTGGAAGGATCCGCACGTGCGTGGCATGCAGCAGGAGAGCCGTCTGGTGGAGGCCGCCGACAAGGCCCACCGGCTCACCGAGGCCCTGCGGAAAAACGGCTGGCCAGCCTGGGAGTTTCATGACCGCGATTCGAGCGTCGTCTGCGTGGGCAGCATCGACCAGCTCGTCGTCCCCGGCCCCGGCGGCCGCCAGGCCCCGCACCCGGAGATCGCGAGGATCGTCACGGCGCTGGGGCCCGATCCGGCGGCCCTCGCCCGAGGTCAGATCATGCCGCGTTCGTTCGACGGCATCATGCTCGATGTGCAGCCCAAGCCGATCGACGTGCCGCGGCCGCCGACGGGGCGACGATGACCGCGACGCTCATCCTGGGCACGACCAACCAGGGAAAAGTGCGGGAGCTGCTCGAACTTCTCGAGCCGTTCGGGGTGGGCTGTGTTTCGCTGGCGGGGCTCGCCGGCGCGGTGGATGTCGCGGAGACCGGCGACACCTTCGCGGAAAACGCGGCGCTCAAGGCGCAGGCCCAGGCACGGGCGTTGCGGAGCTGGGTTTTGGCGGAGGACAGCGGCCTGGTGGTGCCGGCGCTCGGTGGCGCACCGGGCATCCATTCGGCGCGGTTCTCCGGGCCGGCGGCGGGGGCCGACCGTGAAGCCGTCGATGCCCGCAACAGCGACCTGTTGCTCGCGAGGCTTGCCGGCCTGGTCGGCCGCGATCGTGCCGCCCACTACGCCTGCCATGCGGCGTTTGCCGACCCGTCCGGCCGCATCGTCGCCGTGTCGGAGGGGGTGTGCGGCGGCGTGATCGCCGAATCACCGACGGGTGCCGGCGGCTTCGGCTACGACCCGCTGTTCGTCGTTTCCGAATACCATCGCACGTTCGGCGAACTGCCGCCGGTCGTCAAGGCGGTGATCAGCCATCGAGGCCGCGCCATGCGGGCGATCATCCCGGCGATTGTCCACGCGCTGGCCGGGGGCTGAAGTCAGCTCGCGCGGGCCACCGGCCGTTGGCCGAGCCGGTGTTGCAGCACGCGAAGCACGTCGTCGGTTCCGCTCAGCCGTCCCGCAACGGCCGCCAGCGCGGGACGGTAGCCGGGGATGCCCTCCAGAAACGCCCGCACCCGCCCGGGATCGACCTCCTCGAGCGGGCAGAACTCACCGCAGCCCATCGACCGGAGGAAGTGGCTGTTCATGAGCTGCTCCGCATGGGCCCGCTCGGGCAGCGCGAGGAGCGGCTTGCCCAGATGAAGGGCCTCGCCGATGAGTTGGTTGCCGGCGGCCGACACCAGTCCGTGGCACGCGGCGAGATCCTCCACGAATCGCCGCTCGTCGAGGGCGTGGAACGACACGTTGCCCACGTGCTCGCGGTGGCCGAGTCCGTAGACCCGCACGGGTCGGCCGCAGTCGGCCAGCGCCTCGATCGCCGAAAACGGGGTGTGACGCCGCAGGTAGCTCAGGAGGAAGCCTTCGTCGCGAGGCACCGCCTCCACGATCTCGCGGCGCAGCAGCGGGCCCACCTGCACCACGTGCTCCCAGCCCCGGCGGAGTGGCGGACGAAAGAATGCCGAAACCACCGTGTCGGCCGCCTCCATGACGTACATCCAGACGGCATGGCTCATGAACCAGGCATTCCACTGCAGCGTCCAGGGCAGGGCGTCGAGGTCGTAGGCCAGCAGGAAGTGCTGGTGGTCCACGCTCACCAGCGGGATGCCCATGCGGCCCGCGGCCCGCGGCAGGGCCGGCTCAAAATCGGTGATCGCGAGGTCGGCCCCGAAGGCGTCGAGTTCCCGCATCATGCGATCGACGAGCGGGCCGAGCTGCCGGGCCTGATAGTCGAGGCCGGCCGCGATCGACTTCATCACGTCGAGCCGGCCGCCGCTGTACTCGAAGATCACACCGGGAATCTCCTCCACCCTGACCCGGGGAGAACGGTCCGCGAACCGCGATCTGAGGAAGTCGAGCGCGTCTGCGGAGGTCCAGATCAGGATGTCGTGGTCGTCTCCGAGCCGTTCGACGAGCGAGCCGACGCGGGTGGCGTGCCCCCGGCCCTCGCCACACAGGCTGATCGCGATTTTCGGCATGGCGGCGTCGGCCTCCGCGGTTGGGCCGCGGCGGCAGTGGTGCCGCCGGGGAAAGAGTCCCGGTATTGTGGACCGCCCCACCCCGTTCCGCCAGTTGTGCGGGGCCTGCTTCTGGAGACCGAAAGGGTCGCGTATGCTGAGACGGGGACCACGCGATCGGATCGTGCCAGTTGCCGAGAGGGGGCATTCGCAGTGACGCCGTCATTCAGCGACCGTGTCGGAATCATGGCCGCGGCATCGAGGTGGCCCCGGCGGGTCATTCTGGTGCTGGCCGCCGGCGTGCTGGCAGGCCTTCCGGGAGCCCCGGCCGCGGCGGACGAAACGGACGTGGCGGTGCGTGTGGGCACGACGACGATCGCCCGCGGAACGATCGACGCCGTCCTGCGTCGCGTCAGCCCGGCCGTCTTCGGGGGGGGCGAATCGCGGCTGCAGTTGGAAGCCGCCGTGGTCGAGCAGCTCGTCGACGAGGCAATCCTGCGGCGCGAACTCTCCCGGCAGCTCGTCGCGGTCGCCGACTCGGAGGTCGACAGGGGTTTGCAGCGACTCAAGACCCAGTTTGTCGGCAAGCCGCTGACGTTCGAGGATTTTCTGGCGCGGTCTGGCCGGGATGAGTCGATGCTCCGCCAGCAGATCGCCGTCGAGATCGGTCTCGAGAAGTACGTGCGGCAACGATTGACGCCCGAGGCGATCGAGGCGGCCTACGCGAAGGACCACCGGGAGGTCGATGGCACCCAGCTCAGGGTGAGCCATGTGGTGCTGCGGCCGGACGTCATCGGCGACGACGGCCTGGAGCGGCGGATCAAACAGGCCGCAGACATTCGTCGTGAAGTGCTGCAGGGCCGGACGACGTTCGAGGAGGCGGCCCGCCGGTATTCGGCCGGTCCGAGCCGAAGTCGCGGGGGCGATCTCGGATGGATCGGTCGCGATGGGCCATTGATCGAAGCCTTCGCGAAGCCGGCATTCGCGATCGCCAAAGGGGAAGTCTCGCGGCCGTTCGTCACGCCGTTCGGCATCCACATCGTGAAGGTCACCGCGATCGAACCGGGCCGGGTCGGGATCGGAGCGGCCCGGCCGCGGCTCGAGAAGATGCTGGCGACCCGGTTCATCCGCGAGTTGATCGCGGAGGGACGACGGGCGACGGCGGTGGAGTATCAGGAGGGCGTGCCCCACTTCGACCCGTCCACGCCCGTCGATGGGCCGGAGCCGCGGCGGGTGGTCGTGGGCCCGGTGGCGGCGGCCGCAAACTAGGCAGGCTGGCCAGGGGGCGTGCTTTCGTGGCGGGGTAATCCCGATTGTGGCTTGGGGATCGGGCCGCTAGTCTTCCCCGCCCGCTCTGGTGTATTGCTGCATGAAGATCCGTTCCGCCCTGCTCGTCGCCTGCCTGCTCGTCGTGCCAGCGTTTGCGATGTTTTCCCATCGCATTCCGGCGACGGTGCGGCAGGCGGTGCGGGAGGCGGTCATGAGTGGCCTGGCCCGTTGGCAGCGGCCGGCGGTGGCCGCTTCCCGCGAGCCGTCCCCGCCGGCATCCGCCGAGGCGGTCGTTCCGCCCGCAGAATCACCGCCAACGGTGGTGCAGGATGCCGCTGTCGAGGAACCGTCGGCCGGTCCGCCGAGTGCGCTGCGGCTCGATCTGGAGCAACGGCTCCAGGACCTCGGGGGCATGGCCTTTGACTGCCGGCCGATGCAGGGTTTCGGTGGCACCCACGTGGCGTCCTGTCGCGTGCCGCTCGATTCATCGGGCCAGTTGATGCGGGTGTTTCAGGCGTCGGGATCCGGTGCCGACGAAGCCACCCGCACGTTGGTGGCGGACGTGGCCGCCTGGAAGCAGAGAATGGCCCTCCGCGGTCCGCCCGGACCCACGGCGGCCGAACGTCGCCGGTTCTGAGACCTGGTCGGATCCTGCCGCCCGGTATTTCGAGATGCGCCGCCAGAGCAAGCCATCGGGAAGCCTCGCGAATGCCTTGTCCCGCGGCAGGGGGCTTGGCCATCCGCTCGCGTCGGAAAACGGATCGTGGCCGAAGGAGGCCGTGCCGCGGCGGTTCGCACGGTTTTTGCTCACGCGGGAGTTTTTGCGCGTGCCCGGGGAGTCACCCGCAAGCGTCGTCGTGCCGGCCGTCGAGCAGGGGCGGCACGTCCGATCGGAAGAACTCGCCCGGGTGGAGGCAGCGCTGTTTCTGGCCCGCGAGCCGCTCAGCACGCGGCGGATCGCAAAGCTCGCCAGGCTTTCGGACGGCACCCGGGCACGGTCGCTCGTCAAGGAACTCAGGCGGCTCCAGGATGCCTCGGAGGCGGCGTTTCGCGTCGAGCAGATCGCGGGCGGCTACCAGCTCCTGAGCCGCGGAACTTTCGGGCCTTGGGTGCGACGACTGCTCGATCAGCCCTCCGGTGGGCGGCTTTCCGGGGCGGCCATGGAAACCCTCGCCATCGTCGCCTACCGGCAGCCCGTGACGCGGGCCGAAATCGAGGCGATTCGGGGCGTCGGCAGCGAGGAAATGCTCCGGCAGCTGCTGGAACGCGATTTGGTGGCGGTGGGAGGCCGGGCCGAGGAACTTGGCCGGCCCAATGTCTACGTGACCACGAGACGCTTTTTGGCGGCTTTTGGGCTCGCAAGGATTGAAGACCTGCCGCCGACGGGACCGCACGACGAGCCTGGCCCCACCGACCCGGAGGCGGCGGGCGGCGACGGGCCGGATTTTTGTGCCGGATCCTGACTCCGGCGACTTGCACGGTCCGGGGGTCGGCGACACACTGTCAGCCTCACCTTTTCCGGCTGGGCTGCCCCCGACCGATCCGCCGTGCATTTCTGACGGCCGATTGGACGATGGGTATTCGATCGGGTAGAGAATGAGCCGTGGAGTTGATGCCGAACCGATCCAGGAGGTTTTCGCCGTGACGATTGCCGCAAGTGGCCGAGAGCATCGAGACGTTTGTGACGCGGATGTCTTCTCGTGGAAAGAGTTGCCCGAGTTGCTTGCCGCGGAGGATCTCTTCGAGGACGGTTCGACATCCGGCGATCCCGTTGCCGCTACTGCGGTCGCCGGCGGCCGGACATCGCTGCCCGGCGGTTCGGTGATCCGGAGTGAAGACGAGGACGACGAGGAGTTCGACGACGACGACGAGGATCTTGACGACGAGGACGACGACGAAGAAGACGATGGCGACGAGGACGAGGACGACGACGAAGAGGACGACGAGGAGTGGGAAGAAGTCGAAGACGAGGATGACGAGGACGAAGCAGACGAGGACGAAGAGGACGAC
>SXHR01000248.1:0-5339 GCA_005773625.1 Planctomycetaceae bacterium
AGCGCGCTAGCCAGACTGCGCCACGCCCCGAATCCGCCGCGAAACAACCACGCCAACCGGCACGGCTGCTCCACGACCGGCACACTATGGCACAACACCCCGCTGGCTTCAACACGAGTTGCCGGCGCGCGTCAAACGCGGGCCGACGTCCCCGCTTTTCCCCGCATGCACACCCCGCCCAGGCAGTTCCAGAGCGCCGCCGCCGTCACCCCGCCGATGTAGCCCAGAGCCGCCGTCGCCACGAGCAGCAGGCCCGCCATCCCCGCATCGAACGGCTCGACCACCACGTCCGACTTCATCGCATGCATCCGCAACACGAAGTCGGCCACCCGCTGGGCCACGCCCGCCGCCACGAGCGTCATCCAGACCCCGTGCCACGCGGTCAACAACACCGCCGCCACGATCCCCAGCCGATTCGGATCGACGTGTCCCATCACACACCTCCACAGACGATTCAGGATGGCATCCCAGCCGGCCACGGTCGCATGCCGTGAGTTCCTGCGACCTCGAACAACCCTACGGCGACGGACCGCCCGAAGACCATTCCCGAACCGGGCCCGAAAAAGAGCCCGTTCCCCGCCGCCACTCGTCAACGCCCGGCCCGACTGACACACTAGCCGTCCGTGGAACAGCCACCCCCGCCTTTTTCCAGGAAATCGACCGAATGAAACGCCGGGGGGTTCCCGGATCGACACCCGCCGCAACCCGGCGGCGTTCGACTTTCCCCAGGCGTGCTCGGCCAGTCCGCCTGCCCTGACCGCCCCAGCGGAGACCAATCAACATGACCACCACGACCACGCCCTCCCACCCGACACCTCCGCACGGCCGCTTTGCCGACCGCCTCGCCACCGCGATCAAGGACCGACGCACTCCCTCCTGCATCGGCCTCGACCCGCGCCGGGAATCGCTGCCGCCGGCACTCGCCGCCGCGGCCGCCTCCGACCCCAAGGCCCTCGCCGACATCTTCGCGCGATTCTGTCGCGACGTGATCGACGTGGTCGCGCCGATCGTGCCGATCGTCAAGCCGCAGCTCGCCTGCTTCGAGGCGATCGGCCCGCACGGCATGACGGCGCTCGCCGACGTGATCGCATACGCGCGGACCAGGAACCTGCTCGTACTCGCCGACGGCAAGCGCGGCGACATCGGCTCCACCGCCGAGGCCTACGCCGAAGGTTGGCTTGCCGGACCATGGGCCGCCGACGCGCTCACCGTGAACCCCTACCTCGGCCTCGACTCCGTCGAGCCCTTCGTCAAGACCGCCGACGCCCGCGGTGCCGGAATCTTCGTGCTCGTCAAGACGTCGAACCCCGGCAGCAAGGATTTCCAGGACCTCCGCTGCGACGGCAAGACCAACTACGAACACGTCGCCGCCGGCGTGGAGCAGCTCGCGGTCCGCACCGCCTCAGGTGGACGATTCGGCGCGGTAGGGGCCGTGGTGGGGGCCACGTGGCCCAAACAACTCGACGACCTCCGCGCCGCCATGCCCCACACATGGCTCCTCGTGCCGGGCTGCGGACGCCAAGGCGGCCGCGCATCGGACGTCCGGAGCGCGTTTCACGCCGACGGCATGGGCGCGATCATCGTCAGCGCCCGCGACGTGATTTTCGCGCATGCCCGCCCCGAGATGAATGCGGGACTCGCCGACGGGCAGTGGCAGACCGCCGTCGATCGCGCCTGTCGCGACATGATCGACCGCCTCGCCGCCGACACCCCCGCGGACAGCCTCCGCGGCTGACCGCCGCGACGCGTTGCCCGTGACCCAGCGACCTATCCTTTCGCTCCAAGTTCGGCCTCTGTTCAGAGGTTGAGTCCCGTCCCTGCAGCGGCCAGGGTATGCTCTCGCCGTCTTGAAAAAGGGCTGCCGAATGCCACAACTCGTGCTGGAACCGCCGCGCGTCGTCGAGACGATCGCCAAGCTCAAAGACCGAATCGAAGCCCGCTTCCCTGGTTCCGGTCTCGGCCGAATCTGTGATCAACTCCTGGTCACGAGTCGGGCCGCTGCCCAGCGGGCGGCTGAGTTCGCGCGGCCGATCGTGCTCATCCGCACCCTGACGTGGCTCCTCGTCGCCCTTCTCGCGGCCGCCATCTGTTTGACGGTGGCTGCCACCGGGCTGCGTTGGGGCCGCGTTGAGATCACGGATGTCATCCAGATCTCCGAGGCCGGCCTCAACGAGGCGGTGCTGATCGGCGCCGGCCTCGTGTTTCTCATCGGCTGGGAGCGTCGGCTGAAGCGATCGCGGGCGCTTCAAGCGCTGCACGAATTGCGGAGCGTGGCCCACGTGATCGACATGCATCAACTGACGAAGGATCCCGAACGCCTGCTCGACCGCTACTCCAGCACGATGGCATCGCCCCGCGAGACGATGACCGCCTTCCAACTCAACCGCTATCTCGATTACTGCTCCGAACTGCTTTCGCTGACCGGCAAGGTGGCCGCGATCTATGTGCAGCGATTCGATGACCCGTACGTCCTCGAGGCGGTGGGGGAAATCGAGGACCTGACAACGGGCCTGTGCCAGAAGATCTGGCAGAAGGTGAACCTGCTGCAGCAGTCCGGCAACCTGCAGCAGGAGCGCGGCTCGGGCGGATAAGCGAACTGCCGAGAGTCTTCCTGCGCGCGTCGATCGCCCCTGACAGGCGGCCGACCGCGGTCAGGCCTCGCCCGGGGCCTGATACCAGCACGCCAGCGACGGATCCCACGCCTGGATCTCGTCGGCCCTGAAGTAGATGCCGATCTCTCGGGCCGCCGACTCCGGCGAATCGGACGCGTGCACGAGATTCATCTGCCGGCTCGACGAATAGTCGCCGCGGATCGTGCCCGCCGCCGCCTTCAATCCACTCGTGGCACCGAGCATCTCGCGGACCACGCGAACCACCTCCGGCCCCTCGAAGATCGTGCCCACCACCGGCGACGCGGTGATGAACTCCTCGAGCCCCGGATAGAACGGTTTCTCGACATGCTCGGCGTAGTGCTGCTTGGCAAGCGCGGGTGTGATCCGCAGCATCTTCATCGCCACGAGCCGCAGGCCCTTCTCCTCAAACCTCGTGAGGATCCGGCCCACGAGGCCGCGCTCGAGGCAGTCGGGCTTGAACATGACGAAGGTGCGTTCCATGGGATCCTCTGGTGGGCGCGGGGGGTGTTTTCACCGGGGTGGTCCCGCGGCGTTGCCGGCGGGGCCGCGAGTGTAGGGATTGGGCCGGATCGGCCACAAGCGAACTCTGCTTGAACCACGTGCCGGGGCACTCTACCCTCCCCGCCCCACGCCCGCCCCCCCTTCCCGCGGAGCCGTCGCCACCATGCGCCGTCGCGGTCTCATCTGCTTCATCCCCGCCGCGATCATCGCCGCCGCCGGTGCCATGCCCGCGTGGCCGGACGAGATGCCCCCCGAGGTGGTCAGCCGGTTCACCCGGCAGGTGCAGCCGTTGATCATGAACAAATGCGCTGCCGGCGCCTGCCACGGCGGCCCGGCCGGGCACTCGCCCACGTTCGAACGCGCACCCGCCGGCCGCCCCGATCGCACCCACACGCTCGCCAACCTCGACGCATTCCTCGAGGCGGTCGGCACCGAACGCGACCCGCAGCAACTCATCACCATGCTCGCCGGCAGGCATCCCTCCACGCCGCCGAAGAGCCGGCTCGCCGCCGCGCCCCTCTCGAAGACCGAGCGGATCACGATCGAATCATGGTTTGCGGCCGTCCGCGCGGCCGAAAGCCGCTGGCGATTCGATCCGGCGGTGCAGCAGGCGGCGGCCCGCGGCGACGTGCCCCCGGCGCCGAATCGCTTCCGGAATCTGCTCGAGTCGGCGGCCTCTCCTCAAGACCTGCCGCCGCCCCAGCAGCCGCAGGGCGTGATCTTCAGAAAGGACGACGAGACTCTTCCGGAACCACCGGTGGCTCCCATGCCGCCGACCCCCTGAAGGGCGGCCAGACTGTGCACCAAGTCTGCCCGAGCAGGATGCGAGGACCATCGGCCGTGGAAAGCCTCGGCGTTTCCACCGGTCGATCCAGTGGACACAGGTCATGGATGACTCTGTCCACGGAAAGTCAGAGCCGCACGCGGCCGGCGACCACGGCTTCGAGAAAGTCGCGGTTCCCGGAGAGGAGCGTCGGCTCGGCGAGCATCTCGTCGAGCGACATCCAGAGAATCTCGTCCACCTCGACCGGATGCGGCACGAGATCCCCGTCGGCGAGCGTCACCGTCCACCACGCCAGCCCCGTGCCCCACGAGGTGACGCTGCGATGAACACAGCGGGCCGGCTCGACCGCCGCCGCGAGCTCCTCGCGGCACTCACGAACGACGGCCGCGTGCTCCGCCTCGCCCGGCTCGATGTGGCCGCCCGGAAAACAGACCTGGCCACCGGCCGCCACGGACTTTCCCCGCCTGATCGCCAGAAACAGCCCCTCGCGCCGCGCCACCGCCACCACGCCGCGTTTGACGATCCGTCCGGCGGAAAGGTCGTTCTGTGTCACGTGTCGCACTTTCCCGATGCCGGCCGTCCGTGTGCCACCGCGGCCCATGTGCCCCGGCAGTGCATACATTAGACTACCGCGTCTGCCGTTATCACCCCCGGAGAACTCCGCGGCCATGGATTCCGCCCCGCGTCCCAAGGGACCGTCGAACATTCCCCCCGTGCTCGGACGCCCCATGGGCCTGCCGATGGTGATTCTCCTGATCCTCGCGGCCGTGGCGTTTGCGACGCTCCTCACCGGCAACGCGACCCAGACCCGCGACGCCCTCCGCTACGACGACTTCGTCAAGCAGATCAAGGAGCGGAACGTCGCCAGCGTGGTTCTCTCGGGCGACCACCTCGAGGGCGAGTTCGTCAAGGAACTTCCGAGCGACGGCAGCGCCGGCAACAAGCCGCAGAAGACCTTCTCGCTCGATCTCAATCCCTACCTGCGGGAGGGCTTCGACAAGCTCATGCAGGAGCACGACGAAATCCGCAAGGAGACCCGCACGCCCACCGATGGCACGGGCTTCCTGATGGGCCTCTACATGCTCGTGCCGCTGCTCCTGATGGCGGGATTCTGGATGACGCTCCGCCGCGCCCGCGACCCGATGGGCAACACCGGCTTCCTCGGCGGCTTCGCCAAGTCGCCGGCCAAGCGCTATGCCGCCACCGACAAGCAGATCACGTTCGCCGACGTGGCCGGCCTCGAGCAGGTGAAGGCCGACCTCCAGGAGATCGTCGAGTTTCTCAAAGACCCCAAGAAGTTTCAGCGACTCGGAGGCCGGGTGCCCAAGGGCGTGCTCCTGATGGGGCCCCCGGGCACCGGCAAAACCCTCCTGGCCCGGGCCGTGGCGGGCGAGGCGGGCGTGCCCTTCTTTTCGATCTCG
>SXHR01000249.1:0-29288 GCA_005773625.1 Planctomycetaceae bacterium
GCTTGCCTCGGCTACGCCTCAGCAAGCGGACAGGGGCGATCCCTTGGCAGGGCAACCCTGGTGATAGAAACTGGTTCGATCAGTAGGGGCAGGTTATCCCGGCCCAGTCAGTGCCGGACACGGGCCGACTGGAGCCGTCAGCCGAAACGAAGAAGGCCGTAATCCCCGAGAGTTACGAGGATCACGGCCTTCTCGATACCCCCACGGGGAGTCGAACCCCGGTTTTCGGGCTGAGAACCCGACGTCCTGGGCCTCTAGACGATGGGGGCAGGACTTTTCCGTTCTAGCAGTGTCGGTCGGGGTGTCAAGCAGACTTGAACCGCCCCGATCCGGGCCGCGCCACCTCATCTCCGCAGGGAAAAAAGGGCCCCTCACCGCCTGCCGCCGAAGAGCTGGGATCGCCTCTGCCGGGTCCGGCCAATGCCGAACCCGACGGCCAGCGCGACGAGCGACGCAATCGCCGTCACCAGCCACGTCCGCCGTGCAAGCTCACGCCTCGCCTCCTCGCGGATCGCCGCCACACGAAGGTGAACGGTCGCATCGCGAAGGCGGTCGCTCGTCACGCGGGCTCCAGCCGCGACATTCGTCGCCATCCCGGCCCTCCCGCCCGGAGTCGATGTCCGCGGTGCCGCCGACACCCCGTCAGCCCCGACCCCGTGCCAGGGATCGCTTTCCGTCCAAGCCAGCGGCGAGGGCATCGTCCGGGAGAGGGCCGTGTCACGCTCCATCGGATGGAGGGCTTCCAGAAGCCCCTGCGGCGTCTGAAAGCGGTGCGCGGGATCCTTGGCGAGCAGGCGGTCGACGATCCCGCAGAGCGTGGCCGGAAGATCCGGGCGCACGGTCGCCAGAGCGACAAGCGGCTCCTTGATATGAGCCATCACCACGGCCACGGCCGATGTCCCCGCGTAGGGAGGCCGACCGGCGAGCAGATGGTAGACCGTCGCCCCGAGTGAGTAGAGATCGCTGCGGGCATCCACCGCCCTCCCCTCCCCCTGCTCCGGGCTCATGTAGAGCGGCGTGCCGAGCGTCATGCCGTCCTGAGTGAGGTCGAGGTTTTCCGAGAGCACGCGGGCCAACCCGAAATCGGCCACCTTTACCTCGCCGGCGGGAGTGAGCAGGAGATTCTCGGGCTTGATGTCGCGGTGCACGATCCCCTGCTCCGCCGCACGGGCCAGTGCCGATCCCACCTGCGTCAGAATCCAGACGGCCTGCCGCACATCGAGCGTTCCACGGGCGGCGAGCCATGCCTTGAGCGACGGCCCCGCGACATACTCCTCCGCGAGATAGTGAATGCCATCGACGCAGGCCACCTCGTGGATCTGAACGATGTTGCCGTGAACGAGGGCCGCCGCCGCACGGGCCTCCTGCTCGAACCTCCCGACCGCCTCGGGCCGCCGCGTGGCCTCCACACGGAGCACCTTCACGGCCACCTGCCGGCCCAGCGAGGTCTGCTCGGCCAGATAGACGTCTCCCATCGCGCCACTACCCAGCCGGTGGACGAGCCGGTATCCTCCGAGGCTTCGGCCCGAGAGGTCCTGGTCGGCGGCACGTCCTGCGGGATGTGGGTCCATCACGACAGAGTATCGACGGGCCGCGGCGGACCGGCAAACGGCCCGGCATTCCCTCCCTCTTTTTCCTCTGGAGCCCACCATGGCCAAGCCCTCCGCCGCCGAACTGCAAGCCGCCGCCAAGGCCCTCGACCTCGATGGCTTCGACTACGAAGTCGTTCTCGACACCACGCTCGGTCAGATCCGCCTCGCGCTCGATTCGGGTGTCGCACCCGGCCACGTCCGCAACATGGTCGCCCTCGCCGAGAGCGGCTATTACGACGGCGGCTGCTTCCACCGGATCATCAAAGGGTTCATGATCCAGGGCGGCTGCCCCGAGGGCACCGGCACCGGTGGCCCGGGCTACAAGATTCCCGCGGAGTTCAACAAGACTCCCCACGAGCCGGGCGTGCTCTCGATGGCCCGCACGAGCGATCCCAACTCGGCGGGGAGCCAGTTCTTCATCTGCCTCGAGCGGGTGCCGCACCTCGACAACCAGTACACGGCGTTCGGCCGGACCGCCGACGCGGCCAGCCTCGATGTCGTGAAGGCGATCGGCGGTGTCCGCACCGGCGGCGGCGATCGCCCCGTCGAGGCGGTCGTCATCAAGAAGGCCACCGTCGCCAAGACACCGAAGAAGTGACCCAGACGGCGACGGGCTTCACCCCCGCCGGCCGAAGATGATCTTGAGACCGAGGAAGGCGAGCGCGAGCCCGCCCGCCGCGGAGAGCAACGTGCCGCGATTCAGATAGGGATCGGGCAACCACGCTGGCAGGCCGAGGCCCGCCAGCGGAGACGCCTCCTGGGAGGCGGGCTGCACCGGCCACGGCGGTGGCGGGACGTTGACCATCCCGGACGAGGCCATGGAAGCGGGGGCGACCATCGAAGCGGGGGCGACCGGGGCCGCCACGAAGGTGGACCGCTGGATGGCGTCCGAGACGGGCATGGCGGCGATCCGATCGGGGGCTCTGGCGGTGCCGATTCCCCGATCGACCGCCCGCGCATCGGATGACTCGGCGAGGGGCGTCGGCGTAAATCCCCGCGAGCCGACCGATCCGAGAAACGCCCGCACCCGCGTCGAACAGCTGCCGATCGTTCGTCCGTCGTTCTGCCCAAAAAGCACCCCCGCGAGCTGCCGCTGGTCGTTGAGGATCGGGCCGCCGGAATCGCCCTGCCGCGCCGCAGCCTTGAGTTCGACGAACTCCTTCGCATAGCCGGTGCCCGGCGAGAGATATTCCGTGCACTCGCCGCTCTGCTCGCGGTAGACGCCGCGGCCGAAGCCGGCGATCGTGAGTCGTTCGCCGATCTGCGGCGGTGTCTCCGCCACCGGGATCGGCGTGGCCGTGGGCCTCCAGACGACGATCGCCGCGAGATCCCAGGCCTCGTCCCACCGCACGACGGTGCCGGCCGACTGGAAGCCGTCGGGGAACTGCACGAGCACCGCCGAGCGGCTGTCGCGAACCACGTGCCAGTTGGTGAGCACGAGCCCTTGCGAGCGGTTGACGTCGACGAGCACGCCCGATCCCAGCGACGCGCCCGACGACTCGGGAGCCACGATCCGCGCCACCGCCGGATGGGGTGTCTGTCCGGTGAGCATGTAGTCCGCGAGGTTGTCTGCCGACCACGTGGTGGTCGGGTTGCCGGTCAGGCCCCAGCCCCAGAACGGATTCTGGCCGCTGGCCGAGCACGGGCACGCGACCACAAACATCCCAAAAACGACCATCACCGCGGATCGCCGGACAGGAGTCGGAGAGCCACGACGCCCCCGGCGACTCCCCGCGGAGACGGCCGGTCGGTGGCTCGCGTGATCCAGTTCCGGGAGCGGGCTGCCAGTGCCTTGTCGCATGGTTGCCTTTCTCCCCGGCCGGTCGCGGCTCAGGTCCTCATCCCTCGCACGGCCTGTCGCCGCACCTCGCGGTCAAGAATCCGCTGGAGGAGTTCCCGGCGGAGCCGCTCGCGTTCGCGAGTCTGGTCGTCCCCCGGAGAACCTTTTGCCCGCGCAGTGCGCGCAAGCAGGCCGCGTTGATGGGTGATCATGTCCGACGCTCCTGTCGTCGTGCGAATCCCGGCCAGGTCCGCACCGGGAGGTGATCGACCAGGAATCCACCCCGGGCGGCACGAAAATCCCGCGGGCCTCACAGGCCGCACGGCCCGCAGGGTCGAGGGGCCGTTCCGCAGCCGCCTCAGCCCACGGCGGTCATCGGCCGGACCACGAAGTTGTCCGCGGCAAGGGCCGCGGCCAACGCCGCCACGTGGTCGTGGCCGGCCGTTTCAACCGTCACGTCAACGCCGGTCGAAAAGACGTCGGCCCCTGAAAACGACCGGTCGTGCACGATTTCCCGCACGCTGGCCCCCGCCGCCGCGATGACGGCCGTGAGTCTGGCGATGCCCCCCGGCCGGTCGCTCACCCGGGCGGTGAACCGCCAGCGGCGTCCGTCGGTCACGAGCCCCGTGTCGATCACCCGGTCGAGCGTCGTGAGATCGATGTTGCCTCCGCAGAGCAGCAGCACGACCTTCCGGCCGGCCAGTTCCGGACAGCGGCCGCCGACCACAGCCGCCAGCGCCGCGGCCGCCGCCCCTTCGACCACGGTTTTTTCGAGTTCGAGCAACCGCAGCACGGCGAGCGAGATCTCGGCCTCGTCAACGGTGACCACCCGATCGACGAGCGGGGCCGCGAGGGCGAACGACAGATCGCCCACCCGGCCGACCGCGAGGCCGTCGGCGAGCGTCGGCCGGATCGGCACCTGCGTCGGCCGGCCGGCGGCGAGCGATGCGCTGAAGCTCGGCGCCGCCGCCGTCTCCACGGCGATGATCTGGATGCCTGGCCGCAGCGCCCTGGCCACGATCGACACGCCGGCCAGAAGCCCCGCCCCGCCGGTCGGCACGACGACCGCGTCGGCATCGGGAACATCCTCGAGGATCTCGAGGCCCATGGTCCCCTGCCCCGCGATCACGTGGGCGTCGTCGAACCCGTGGATTCGCGTCAGTCCGTCACGGGCCGCCACATCGAGGGCGTACCGCCGGGCATCGTCGAACGTGTCGCCTTCGAGGATCACCCGGGCTCCCAGCCGCCTGCAGGTCGCCACCTTCACCAGCGGCGCGAAGCGGGGCATGACGACCGTCACCGGGATGCCGATGAGTTTTCCGTGATAGGCCAGTCCCAGGCCATGGTTGCCGGCCGAGGCCGCCACCACGCCCCGCGCCCGCCGTGCGGCGTCGAGCATCAGCAGCGCGTTGCAGGCCCCGCGCTCCTTGAAGCTTCCGGTCCGCTGGAGCAGGTCGAGCTTGCAGAAGACCTCGGCGCCGACGAGTTCGGAGAGCGGGATGCTCCGCGGACAGGGCGAGCGGAGCACGCGGCCCTCGATGCGGTTCCGGGCGGCGCGAATGTCGGGGAGCGAGACGACCGTGGTCATGCGTTTCCCACCCGGGCCGGGAGGTGGAAGGCACGCACATCGATCCATTCCATGCCGCCCCGCCGCGCGGCCTCGAGCCCCAGATCACTGTCTTCCCAGACCACGCACCGCTCGGGCCGGGCCCCCAGCCGGCGGGCGGCCTCCAGAAACGGATCCGGCTCGGGTTTGTGGCGGTCGGTGTCTTCGCTGGCCACGATCGTGTCGAAGGCGTCGCCGAGCCCGATGTGGTCGAGGATGCGGCCGCAGACCGCGCGGAAGCCGCCGGTGACCACCGCCATCGGCACCCGGCCGCGCAGGCGATGGACCACGTCGATCACGGGTCCGATCGCCTCGATCCGCGCGAGCTGTTCGAGGAACGACGTCTCCTTGAATTCCGCCGCCCGCTCGATGTCGATGGCGATCCCCGCCTCCCGGGCGAGCGTCGCGATGATGTCCCGCGTGGGGCGGCCGCCGAGGGCGTAGAAGCGGTCTTCGTCAAGCTCCAGCCCATGTGAGCGTGCCAGGGCCAGCCAGGCCCGGTAGTGGGCGGGCATCGTGTCGGCGAGCGTGCCGTCGCAATCGAAGAGAATGGCGTCGTAGGCCTGGAGTTGCCACATGGGGATTGCCGGAGCGGGGCGGGACGGCGGGCGGATCATGCCGATCGTAGCGGATTTTCAGGGATCAAACCCGCTCTGGCAACCCGGAAGTAACCTAGGCTTCCAACGACCCCACCTCCGTGGATTTCGTGCCATGCCGTTTTTCCCGGCCCTCGGCCTGCGGGCTCGCCTCCTTCTGCTCGCCATCGTGCCCGCGGCTGCAATCCTCGCAACCGTGATGGTGATCAACTTTCTCCGCATGCGGGCGCTGATGCTCGAGTTCGGTCAGGAGATCCTGCTCGATCGCGTGCAGGCGATCGCGACCACCATCGATCGCGACACGACCGAGGCGGTCACCACGGCTCGGGTGATGGCGACGGCGGCCGAAAACGGCCTGCTCTCGAGCCGATCCGATGCGCTCCGCTTCACCCGCGACGTGCTCGAGTCGGCCCCCGCCTTCACGGGCGCCTACTTCGGCTACGAGCCTGACGCCGACGGCAGGGATGCGCAGGGCATCACGCCCGGCGCCGGCGGCACGCCGAACGTGCCCGCCGAGGCTCTCGGCAAGGGGGGCCGCTTCCTGCCCTACTGGTATCGCGATCGCACCGATTCCTCCCAGATCCGGCTCAAGCCGCTCACCGGCCTCGAGGGTCTCTTCGACGAAGGCTGCCGGCGGCGATTCCTCGATCCCCGTCAGATCGACAAGGGCATGGTCACCGAGCCCTACGACTACGAGGGGCAACTGATGGTCGAGCAGACTTTCCCGATCGTCGTGGACGGTGAGTTCCGCGGGGTGGCCGGCGTCGATCGCGGCCTCGACCGAATCGGCACCGAGTTGGAGGGGATCAAGCAAGCCCAGACCCGCATGGGCTGGAGTCCGGAGATTTTCCTCGTCAGCCGCGGCACGGAAGCGACCGGCCCCAATGGGCCGCGGATCATCGCCACCACCCTCAAGACGCCCGACCTGCGGGCCAGGCCGATCGAAGACACGCCCTATGCGGCGATCCTCGGCGACTTCCGCCGGTCGCTCTCGGCCGATCGCGTGGTGTCGACGAGCGATCCGCTCACCGCCGTCGAGAGTCTGTACGCCGCAGCGACGGCGCCGACGGGCGGCTGGATGGTCGTGATGCAGATACCGCGGGCCGAAATCGTGAACCGCGTGCAGGGTCCGCTCCTCACCTCGGCAGGTCTCGCCGCCGCCGGGCTGGCGGGGGTCCTCGGTCTCATGGCCTGGCTCACCAACTCCATGACCCGCCGCATTGCCGCGGCCGTCGCAGCCTCCCGCCGCGTGGCCCGGGGGGATCTCAGCGGCTCGATCGACCTTCAGGGGAGCGATGAGACCGGCCAGTTGCTCCGAGATGTCGGCGCCATGACCGCCAGCCTCAAATCGATCGTCTCGCAGGTGAAGCGGGCGAGCATCGACCTCAACGCGACGGCCCGCCAGTTGTCGGCCGCCGGCAGCCAGCAGGAGGCTGCGATCGCCTCGCTGGGCGCGAGCACGAGCGAGGCGGCGGTGGCCAGCCGCCAGATCGCCGTCACGGGCCAGGAACTCCTGGGCACCATGGGCGAGGTGGCGGGCGTGGCGGTGGAAACGGCCCACGTCGCCGACGCCGGCCGGGAAAACCTCGCGGAGGTGGGCGACACGATGGCCCACCTGGAGCAGTCGACGGCGGAGTTTGCCCAGCGGCTGGCCACGATCCGCCAGCGGGCCGAAGACATCAACATGGTGATCACGACGATCACGAAAGTCGCCGATCAGACCAACCTCCTTTCGATCAACGCAGCCATCGAGGCCGAAAAAGCGGGCGACTACGGCCAGGGCTTCATCGTCGTTGCCCGGGAGATCCGCCGGCTGGCCGATCAGACCGCCGTCGCCACGCTCGACATCGAGAGGCTCGTGGAGCAGATGCAGGAGGCGGTCAACGCGGGCGTTTCCGAGATGGAACGGTTCGCGGACGAGGTGAAGACGGGTGTGGACCGGGTGACCGGGATCAGCGGCCAGTTTGCCGACGTGATCGACAAGGTGCACGGGCTCAGCGGCCGCTTCGAGCACGTGAAGCAGGGCATGCAGGCCCAGGCGACGGGTGCGGAGCAGATCACCGACGCGCTCGTCACCCTCTCCGATGGCTCGCGGGCCGCGGCCGAGGCTTTGCGGGAATTCAAGCAGGCCTCGCTGCACATGGTGCAGTCGGTGGAAGGCATGACGGAAACGGTCAGCCGTTTCCGCATCGAGGACTGAGCCCGCGGGTCACGTGATCAACACCTCGACCGGCTGGAGCCCGCTGACGTCCAAGCGGATCGAGTCCGAAGGCAGGGCAGAACCGACCTTCGTGTAGATCGCCCCCGTGATCTGGACGAAGAAGCGGAGCGGATAGGCGGCGTTCTGCCGGGAGTAGGTGGGGATCGTGATCGTGGTCGATGACTGCCCGGCGGCGATGACCGTCCTGCCCGAACTGACTTGCTTGAAATCGATGCCCGCGACACCAGTGCCTCCACTGTTGCCACCCGTCACCGTCCGGTAGAGGATCGACACCATGTATCCGGGCGGGACCGGAGACGAGGTCAACACGTCGATCGGGGCGGCCGCTCCTCTGGCGACAGAGACTCCGAAGGGCTGAAGGACCAACAAGGGCGCCCCCGGCGGCGTCACCGGCGTGGGCGTGTCGTCGTCCACGATCGTGATCACCTTGACCGACCGCCCCTGCTTGAGGATGCCGGGATTCGGCTGCAGCAGCCGCACGGCGAAGGACTCGTTCCTCGCTTCCCCGGCCGTGCCCGCAGCCCGTTTGTCGTCGAGGATCCTGACCGGGATCGATGCCGTCGTCTGGCCGGCCTCGAACCGGAGCGTTCCCGCCAGGGCGACATAGTCGACCGCCGCCGTCGCCGGGGAGCTGCCGGCTGGCAGTGGCACCCCCGCGTTGGCGACGCTGGTGACCTCGTAGGGCACGAGGATGGTGCGGGACGGCGCGATGTCGAGGTTCACCGGAATCTGAACGATCTTCGGTGTCGCACTGCCGAGATTTCCCTCGGCGATCCGCAGCTCCCGCGGGTCGAGCGTCGCGGCGGGAAATGCCGCCGTGGAGTCATCGTTGATGATCGTGACCACCAGGGCTTTTGACCCGAGCCACGCCTCTGAGTTCGGCATCGTCCTGAACTTCAACCTGAACTGCTCGTTTGGCTCGAACACCGTGTCGCCCACGACGAGCCCCGGCAGCCGCACGGGCACCGCGGTTGCACCCGCAGGAATCGTGAACGTCCGCGGGGCCTGTTGTGAAATCCCCACATAGTCGATCCCGACCGTGGCCCCGTTACTGACGCCCTCGGTCCAGTAGGCGATGGTCAGCGGTGCCTGGACCGCGGTCGTCAGCCGGGCCGACAGGACCACGTCGGTCGTCCCCGCATCCCCCTCGAGCACGTTCGCGATGGCGAAGGTCACCTTCGGAGGAAGATTTTCACGGACCCATTTCACGGAGTTGTAGGCATTGAGCCGGCGATTGCCCTCGATCGAATGCAACGGGTGGTTCACCGGATCCGGCGTCATCCGGCCGAGGATGTCCAGTTTTGCGGCGGCCGTCTCGGTGTAGGTGAGCGTCCCGACGGCATCCGCCTGATTGACGACGGCCCGCCGCAGGTAGTCGGCACTGGGCAACTCGCCCGTCCACCGCATGTATTCGGCGGCGGCGAGAGCCGCGACCCCCGACACGAAGGCCGTGGACATCGACGTGCCCGACAACTGGGCATAGCCGCCGTTGATGCCCTGCGGTGTCTGACTCCAGGGGTCGAACCTCGTGAATACCAGACGGGGGTCGCTCTGGATCGACTCGTGCGAGCGGTAGTCGGTGGCCCCTTGATCCCGGGATCTCAAAGGCACGGTGGTCCAGATGTTCACGCCGGGCGCGGCGATATGAACGTTGGTCGTGCTGAAATTGGAAAAGCGGGCGAGCGTGTCGGCAGGGGTGCTCGCCCCGACCGAGATCACGTTTCCCCAAGCCTGGGGATTCGAGGCGTAGTAGTTTCCGGGCCAGACCTGCGGACATCCGTGCGCGAGATCGCCATCGTTCAAGTCACCGACAAAGTCCTGGCCTGCGTCATAGCCGTTGCCCGCCGCCGTGACGAAGAGAATCCCCGCCTTGTAGAGGTTCTCCACCGCCCCCGACATCAATCCGTCACCAAACGGTGAGTCGCGGCCGCTCACCGACATCCAACTGGCGTTCACCACGGCGATGTTGACGCCATACTGCGTCCGCAAGGTGATGATGCGATTGGCCGCCTCGACGAAGTCCGCGTTGGTGCTGTAGCGGGCTCCGCCGACCGCGCTTCTGAAGATGTTGGCGGAGAGCATGCTGACGTCCCAGTTGACGCCCGTGTAGCCGCGGTTGTTGTTCCCCTTGGCACCGATGATCCCGGCGACGGCCGTGCCGTGAATGTCGTTCGGGTCGGCGGGCATCGTGGCATAGTACCCGCGGATGGGATCGTCCACGTCCTTGTTGGCCACGTCGAAGCCGAATCGTCCCGAGACGGAATCGGGGACGTTCGCCGGCCGCTGCCAGAGGTTCGCCTGCAAATCGGGATGGGTGTAGTCGATGCCGTCATCCATCACGGCCACGACGATGTTCTTGGAGCCGGTGTTCTGGTTGACGGCATCGATGCGCCAGGCCTCCGGCGCGTCGATGTCAGAATCGGCCACGTACGGAACATCGGCGTCGTTCGGCTCGTTGTCCGGACGGCCGACGTTGTTCAGGCCCCACTGCTGGCCGCTCAGGAAGCCGGGATCGTTCGGCAGCCTCTGCGGAATCGCCTGCTTCTCGAGGAGCGTATTCGGGGCGATCGCCACGGCCCCCACACGCTCGGACCAGGCCTTCACTTCAGCGGCCGAGGATCCGGGTGTTTCGATGGAGAAGTAACCCATCCCGAGCGGGCGAATCGACCATCCTGCCGAGACGGGGGGCGGGTCGAACGAATGCCCGCCGAGTGTCCGAATGGCGCCCGCACCCGATTCCGGCATCTGAACGACGAAACTATCCCGAACGGCCTTCACTTCCTCGCCGTTCCAGATCACGAGCGATGGCTCGACCACCGCGGGACTGCCGGACAGCACCTGACGGGCCTCGAGTCGCTCCGGCCCCAGGGACCGGCCTGAGGTGTTGCCGCGCCGACGGGTACGCCGCTGGGTTGCTCTTCGTGATGCCATGCCAAACCCCTTTTTCTCGTAAGGCGGACTCCGGTATCTACGCTGGCCGCAGCGATCCGGTTCGCCACCCTCCCCGGCACCACCAAATTACGCATTTTCAAGCGGCGGAGTAATCCCCCGGGCCAAGCATACGCATCGGGACGCGACCGCACCCCGGGAACCCTCTTTTCTTCGGCGTTTTCTCCCTCCCGGGACGAGTCAGGTCGAAATCGGGGGCCCGCCGTCCAGAACGGCCAGCCGGCCTCGGGGGACCGGGAAGAGGTGCCTTGTCGGTCGGCTGAAATCGTCGCAGGGACTTTGCCGGTAATTCTCATGTTGCCGGCGGGTCAAAGACGATCACTTGCAACGATTGATCGCACTGGCGGGCGGGCCTCCGCACCACGAACGTACTCGAAAGCGAGCGACGAACCCCACCATGAAGTCATCCCAGAAGCCACGCAAGAATCCCCGGATCTCGTTTCCATCCCGGACGAGAAGGCACGGCTGGCGACGAGGCATGGGGATCGCCTGCGCGTGTGCCGGGCTCACCGGGATCTTCTCCGGGGAGTCTCACGGCCAGGGAACGCTTGCAGGTCCTTCCCAGGCCACGGGCATTCTCAACAATCTTCCCATCGGGAATGGCGATCTCCCCGGCTGGTTCTATTACGGAATCAACGCCGCGGACAACGGCCTGGGTTACCGTGGCAGCTACATGACGCTCGGTGGCTACATTCCCTACGCACAGGATGGTCTTGGAGGACTTTGGGCGGCGGACCTCCGCGGCCACCTCAGCGTCTACGGAGGCTTCTTTTCCAACGTCGGCCTCGTTCGCAAGCAGTTCATCGGCGGCACGCTGCTCGGCGTCGGCGTCTTCTGGGACTACGACGGCGATCAAAACCAATACTCGGACACGGTGATCACCGATCCGCACGCCACCGGTGGACCGGGGACCTACACCTTCGCCGGCGGCGAGACCTACCAGCAGGTGGGCGTGTCGGGCGAATGGCTCACCGATTTCGGCAACCTCCGCAGCAACGGCTACATTCCCGTCGGCTCGACCGCCTCCCTCATGGGGCCGTTCGTCGGCAACTCCCTGCTGGCCGTCAACGGCCTCAACGCCGCCTTGGGCGGTGCCGATCTCGAGGTCGGCGCCTACATCCCCGGCCTCTCCGACTGGGCCGGAATGATCAGCGTGGGCGGCTACGCCCTGGGCAACACCGCCTACTCCTACACCGGTGGCGACGTCGCCGTACCGGCCTTCGGCGGTGTCTACACCCGTCTCGACACGACCTTCCTCGAGAACTGGGATTTCTCGCTGCAGGCCAACAACGACAGCTTCTTCGACTGGACGGGCTTTGCCCGCCTCACCTACCGAATGGGCGCCAGCCGCCGCCGGAACGTTCCCGATCAGATGGAGCAGCCGATGATGCGAAACGAGCACATCGTCCGCGCCCACCAAGCACCCGTGCAGGCCATCAACCCGACGAACGGCCAGCCCTGGCGGATCCTCCACGTTGACAACTCGAAAGGCGTCGTGGGCGCCGGGGACGGCACGATCGAAAACCCGTACAAGACCCTCGCCGACGGCAGGGACAACGCCACCAGGGAATTCGACGTCGTCTACCTGCATGCGGGCATCAGCCAGCAGACGCCGTATTCGATTCCCGTGCCCCCGAGCGATCCGCTGCTCAATCCCGATCCGCTGGGCCTGCCTCCGAGCTATCCCAACTCCGCGGTGGCCGGCTCGTACTACTTCAGCGCCAACAATCAGTACCTCGTGGGAGAAGGCTCGGCCATTCGCCTGAACACGGTGGGCCTTGGACCGGTCAGCCTGGCGTCTTCGGGACCGAGCTCGGCCTACCCCGTGGTCACCAATGCGGCGGGAACCGCGATCATTCTCACGAGCGCCGCTGGTGACGTCACCAACTCGGTCGTCGATCACGTCGAGATCCGCGACTCCTACAACGGCATCTCCGACGGCCCATCCGGGCTGCCCACGAACGGATATGCGTCGGTCAACGACGTCCGGATCATCGGAACGGGCCCTTCCCAGCGGGGCGTCGAGATCACGGCGCCTGGCACCGGACGCAGCACTCTCAACTTCACCAACATGCAAATGCAGGGTCTGACCCGCGACGCGTTCGTCGTCAGCCCGTCCCCGACAGGCTTCGGCGAGCCCCAGGTGAACATCACGGGCGCCGAGATTCGCGGCACCGACGGTTCGGCGATCGTCGCGGAAAACATGTTCGGCGAAAGCAGGGTGCGGGCGGAGAATGTCAGGATCGCCACGACATCCCGGGCGGCCGTCCGCGTGAGCAACGGGCAGCTGAGCCTGCTGCGTTCCGAGATCATCAATGCCGGACTCGCGGGTGTCGCGGCACTCGATGCCTCGACCGTGCAGGTCTCGCAAAGCGTGTTCGCGGGAGTTGACATCGGCGTTCAAGGCACCTCGGACATCGGCCAGTTGAACATCACGATCAACGACAACTTGATCTCGACGACACCGCGGGGCAACGGCATCGTCCTCTCGACGCCCGACCCTGAGAACGGTGCCACCATCTTCGCCAACGTCATCGGCAACAAGCTGCCCGCGAGCAGCGATCAGGACATCGTGCTCTTCGACGGTGATCCGGGTGGCGGCGGGCCGGGTTCGGCGAACCTGTGGATCAAGGCGAGCGACGTCGATAACCTCAAGGCGCTCAACGCGGACGCCAACGTGCTGGAGGCGTTCCCGAACAACCCGACGCCCACCGTCCCGCCGCCGCCGAACTACAACCCGGCTCTCAACGTGCCGCTGCCGCCGCTGTGACCTGCGGCGACGACACCAAGCCGATCGCCCACCGCCAGTTTTTCCGCCAGTTTTTCCGCCAGGTTGATCGACCGGGTATTGATCCCGAGCCTGTAAAGCATCCCCCAGGACGAAGCATCGACGTCGGCGGGGAGCGTCCGTCCCCGCCAGGCCTCGAACACGTCGCGGAACTGCCCCGTGACCGCCCCCGTGCGGCTGTCGCGGCTCGGCACCACGCACCGGCGGCAGACGTTCGTCGCCCGCAATCGCACCTCGCCGACCGCAAACTCCCGGGGCTCCGGGGGGGGCAGATCGGCATAGGGGTCGGCGGGCAGGTCGGGGGGAAGATCGCCGAGCGACGGCTGCAACTCCGGCCGCGCCGGGCTCGCGAGCGAGTCTTCCCAAAAAGCGTGGCAGCCGCCGAACTCGAGGTTGGCCCGGAACCGGCGGCGGCACTCGTCAACGTCGATGCGAAACCATTTCGCCACCTCGGCGAGCGTCGCCGTGGAAATCACCGTGGGCCCCGCGGCATCACGGTCGTCCGGAAACCCGCCGCCGGCCCGCTCCAGCAACAGCACAGGCAGCCCGAAGGCCTCCGCCAGCCAGCCACACGGGCCGTCGGGCCCCGGCACCAACGGGAACGTGTCGGCCGGGAGGCCCGCCAGCCGCTCGACCCCGGGAATCGCCCGGGCCGCCACCGTCGCCGGATCGATCGCGAGCGTGATCATGTTGGCCCCGGGCCGCGTCAGGCCTCCTCCCGCCATGGACTCGGTTCCGGCGGGATCGGCGAGGTCGTACTCCGCCCGGACGGCATGCAGGAGCGGCGATCGCTTGGCATTGAAAACCCGCCCCTCCATGTCGACCAACTGCCAGCGGCGGTCGTTTTCCAGTCCGCCCCCCGGCAGGACGCGCGCTTTGGTGACATCGACGCCGTCGAGACTCTTCACCGGGTAGATCGTGATCCGGTCGAGCGTCGGCATGATGCTTGTATCCGGCGACCCGCCCCTCGCACTCGGGGCTTCCTCAAAACCTGTTCGACGGAGCGTCACATCCGGAAGTTGAACGTCTGCCAGAGGAGCCGCAGCAGCCACTGGCCGACCGTGCGGCTGCCCACCTGGATCCGGGCGGTGCCCCGCATGCCGGGAATGAACACGGCCTCCGCGTCATCGAGCGTCATCAGGGCCTCGTAGCTCGTCGAGATCGGCACCTCGCGGCCCGAGGGGTCGGTCTCCGTCGGCACCTGGCCCCCCGCCTTGACCGACAGCCGCTCCGAGCCCGCTTCGATGTGGGTCTCCGCGATCTGATCGACGGTGCCGGTGAACGTCTGCCAAGGAAACGCGCCGAGCTTGAGATCCACCCGCTGACCCTTGACGACGAACTCCATCTCGGTCTGATCGACCACCATCACGGCCTCGAACCGCTCGGGTTCGCCCACCATGCAGAGCACCGTCCCCTCCTGAAAGGTCGCACCGAGATTCCGCTCGTCGAGAGCGTTGCCCGTCCACGTCGGCAGCCGGCCGGCCCCATCGGGCTGCGACTTCAGGCTCGCCGGGGGCAGGACGACGCCACCCCTCGGGGCCACCAGCCGGAGCTCCTGACGGTCCTTCCGCTTGCGGTCGAGTTGCTCGCGGACGCTCGCGAGCGACTCCGCGACCGTGCCGAGCTCGAGACCGGCCGCCGGATCGCTGAACCGCTCCCGCTGCAGGCTCTTGAGCCGGCTTTCATACTGCGCCGCCTTCCCCTCCAGATCGGCGATCTCCAGGTCGAGGTCGACGTTGACGAGCCGGGCGAGTTCGTCGCCCTCGCGCACCACCTCGCCCGGCTCAACCGCGAGGCTCACGAGCCTGCCGGAGACGGGCACATAGACCGTCTCCTCGCCGCGGGGCCGCAGCTCCGTGGCGCACCACACCCGCTGCGGCAGGGGGATGAGCGCGATGCCCCCGAGCACCCCCGCCGCCACGGCCGCCGTCGCGAGCACGTTCAATGACTTCATCTCGTCGCGCCTCCCGGGAATCCTGAAAAAACCGATGATGCCCTGCAGCGGCCGGATCAGCAGCCCCCACACCGCGCCCATGGCCATGACCTGCCCCAGCACCTCGAGCCGGTAGGGCTTGAAGACATTCCAGACGAAGAGAAAGATCGACGCCGTCACCACCCAGCCATAGAGGCTCGAGGCGATGGCATAGAGGGCGAAAAGGCCGAGTTTTCGCTGCGGCAGGAACGGATCGTCCTGCTGCTTGATGCCCAGGCACCACCGCGAGGCGGCCCGCTGCAGGATCGTGTTGGCCTTCTGCCGGAGGTTCGGGATCTCGAGGATGTCGGAGAGGATGTAGTAGCCGTCGTACCGCAGCAGCGGATTGGCGTTGAACAGGATCGTCGACACGCTGGAGACGAACATCACGTCGAGGCAGAGCTGATTGAACACGCCCGGATGCGAGTTCCACCAGAGATAGGTGGCAATCGACGCGATGATCACCTCGACGTACATCCCCGCCGCCCCGATCGCGGCCCGCTTCCATTTGTTGGGCAGCATCCAGCTGTCCGAAACGTCGCAGTAGAGACAGGGGGTGAACACGAGCAGCATCACGCCCATCTCGTGACACTCGCCCCCGTAGTGCTTGCAGGAGAGCCCGTGGCCAAACTCGTGGAGAATCTTCGTGACCCCCAGCGCGATCGCGAGATAGAGCCAGTTGCCGGCCGCAAAGAACTGGTGAAACTCCGGCAGCTTCGCCCGGAACACGTCGAAGTTGACCAGCACGAGCAGGAGGGCGCTGGTGACGAACACGCCCGCCGCGGCGATCGCGGGGGGCGAAAACAGCCAGCCGAACCAGGGATCGAGCCGCTGGAGCAGCCGGTCGGGATCGATGCCGCGAAACCGCATCGACATGATGTTGGAGAGCCACGCCATCCACTGCTTCCAGATCCGCTGCCGCCGCCGCTCGAAGAGCTGCGGACCCTGGCCCGGCCGATCGCCGATCACGAGGCCGCTGCGGTGCAACGTGGCGATGAATCGCGACAGTTCGTCGACCGTGATCCGCCGCGGAGGAAATCTCGCCTCGAACTGCTCCTTGAGCGCGTCGAGGCTCGTACGGCCGTCGAGCATCTCGAGCAGCGCGTATTCCTCGGGCCGAAAACGGAAGTAGTGCAGCGAGATCGGGTCCTTCACGACCCACCATGCCTGCCCCTGGTAGACCTGCCGGTTGACGACGAGATCGCCGCGGCGGCGGAGGGTGACGCCACGGGTCGTGCTCGAACGGAAGGCGTCGGCGGTCGACATACGGATGGGTCGCTGCTTCCGGAGGCCGCTCAGCGGCCGGCCGGCCTGTCGGAATGGATCGTCATCGTGGCGGTCTGGCCCGCGCGGAGCAGCCACTCATCGGAGCCGGATGACTGGCGGTTGGGAACCTCGGCAAAAACCCGGTAGTCGCCCCCGCTCTCGACGAGCGGACTCACGAAGGAGATCCGGCCCTCGAACCGTTCCTTGCGGTCGTTGGCGAGCGTGACCTCGACGGTGACCGGCCTGCCGCGAACCTGTTCGGGATCCCATTTGGCGGCATCGACATAGCCCTCCACGCGGAGCTTGTCGGTGCGGACGATGTGGGCCAGCGGCGCGCCCACCTGCATCCACTCCCCCAGGTTGCCCTGCACGTCCACCACTTCGCCGTCGAGGGGGGCGGTCACGAGCCGCCGCTTGATGTTGATGTCGGCCGTCCTCACCTCCACGTCCTTCGCCCGCGCGGCGAGATCGGCGAGCGTCCGCTCAAGCTGGGCCTGCTCGATCTGCAGACCGCTCTTCTCCCACTCGAGCCGCAGCCGGTCCCGCTCGACGTCGGTGACCGAGCCGGGCACGTTCTTGTGCGACTGCTCGGCCTTCTCCGAGGCCTTCTGCGCCACGGCCTGCGCCTTCTGCGAATACCGCACATCGACGTCGCTCCCGGCCTTGGCGATCGCCTGATCGTGCTCGGCCTGGGCCCGGAGCTTGTCCATCTGCGGCTGGTCGTCGTTGATCCGCGCGATCACCTGCCCCGCCGTCACCCGGTCTCCGGCCTTGACGGCAATCTCGACCAGCAGCCCGGCCTCGCCCACGGAGAGCTTGGCTTCGTCGACGAGCGACACGAGGCAACGCTCGAGCACAGGGCCCGCGTCGCCCGGCTCCGCGGCTCCCTCGAGCCCGCCAAAGCAGAGGGCGGCGGCGAACGCTGCGATCAACACGGGCAATCTCATCGGTCGGTAACTCCTTCTCGCTGCCGGTCGGCTCACCAGAGCCGGAACAGAACCTGTGTCTGGATGAAAGAGAGCACGTCGTGGAACCAGACATACCCCAGCGACCGCTTGCCGCACGCGATCCGCGCCGTCACGCTCGCCCCCGCGCCGAGTTCCTCCTTCTCGTGCCGGGTCGGGTCGATCGTGACCCGGACGAGGACGGTATTGCCCTCCTCGCCGCGGACCTCCGCCTGCTCATGGATCTCCTTGACCAGGCCCCGGTGACGCGTGCCCGGATCGGTGGCGAGGATGTAGTCAACGCTCAGCTCGCTGCCGGACTTCCGCGCCGCGGCCGCGGCGCGGTTGACATGCCCGAGGCGGTCATCGGGCATCTTGATCTCGAGTTCCCAGGGCCCCGTCTTGTCGGCCACGCTCATCAGCACCTGCCCCTTCTCGACCGGCCGCAGGAGCAGCAGATCGCGAACCTGCCAGGTCACGATCACCCCCGAGATCGGGCTGCGGACCTCCAACTCCTTCCGCTTCTCGGCATAGAGCGCGAGCTGGGCGGAGAGGCTCTCGACCTCCCGTTCCAGCTGGGCCCGCCGCCCGGCCATCCGCAGCTTTTCGTCGGCCGATATCTTGTCGTCCTCCAGAAGCGACCGGCGGGTCGAAACGAGCTGTTCCTCGGTCGATGCCTTGCGTCCGAGCAAGTCGGCGATCGCCACCTCCAGGTCACGATTTCGCAGCGAGGCGAGCAACTGCCCGGCCTCGACGTCCACTCCCCCCTCGATGCCGGGCTCGATCCTCTCCACGACGCCGTCGATCTGCGAAAATACCTCCCGCCGATGGACCGGCTCGAGCGTGCCCTTGCCTTCGAGCCGCAGTTCGGCCGGCACGAAGACGAGCGCCCCCAGGGTGGCCAGCGCCGCGATCGCCGCCGCGACCGTCCGCGGTAGGTTGCGGGCGGTCGTCAACACCCGCGACTTCCCGAGCATGGAGAGCAGCGGATAGAGCGGGAGTTGCGTGTGGGTGAGCGCGTTGGCGAGGGCCACCTTGCCATGCTCGGCCACCAACTCGACCCGCGCCCGCCTGCCGCCGTCGAACGTGTTGGAGGAGAACCACTCGGCGACGAGCGCGCCGATCGGTTCGGAAGTGGTCGCGGGGGCCGCCTCGGCCTTGGCGACGGCCACCGCATCGACGCCGCCGGGCTTGATCACCATCGTCGGCCGCGGCTTCTCCAGCGGAATGATGGCCAGGGCCGTGGCGTGCGACTCGTCGATGTAGTGTTCGAGCTCTTCTTCGATCTGCGGCAGGACCTCCGCGGCGGCATCGGGATGCCAGAGGGGATCGCCCGCCTTGGCCACGACGCGTGCCAGACCCTCGATCGCCTGCACGGCCGATGCCCGTCGTTCCACCGATTCCTGGCCGCTCACCGCCTCCAGCCGCAGCCGTCCCCGACGCCGGATCAAGACGCTCACCCGATCGCAGCCGATGATCCGCCGCGCCTCGTTGGCCATCACGAACGCGGTCGCCACGGGGTCGAGCGACTCGTGGACGGCCCGGCTGAACCTCTCCACCTGCGACAGCGCCGACTGCTGGGCGTCGAGCTCGACGAGCTGCTGCCGCTGGGCCGCCACCTGCTGCCCGCTCCGCTGCCGGTCGAGGTAGACCGCCGCGAGCCCCGCCACCTGACCGAGGAATCGCAGATACCCCCGCTGCACGTCCTCGTGATTGGGATGATGAAAGACCTCGATCAGCCCCGCCCGGCCGGCCGTGGAATCGATCGGTGCGGAGATCACGAGCAGACCGCTCTGATTCGAGGCCAGCTCGCTCCCGTCCGGGGCCGTCAGCCCCGTCCCCGGAGGCACCAGCGCACCCTCGCCGCCGAAGAGCGCCGACACGAGCGAGTTGTGGGCGTCGATGTTTTCCTGGGAACCGGAGATGGCGGGATGTTCGGTGCCGGAGTGGCATACCGGCTCGACCTGCCCCCCGTCGCCCACCAACCAGATCACCTCGGCCACCGACTCCATCAGGCGGTGCATGCCGCCGCGAAGAAAATCAAAAAACTCGGCCGCGGCGGTGTCGCCGTGGGCTTTCTGCTCGAGCGCCGCCAGGAAGTCGTGGATCTCACGCTTGGCCCGCTCGAACTCCTCTGCTTCTTCAACACTCGTCATGGTCGCGGTCGGCCGTGCCGTCCCTGTGGCGGGAATTCATCCGGCACCGCGGGCGGTGCCGCGGTGCCGGATGCCCATCGGTCTGATGCTCAGGCCTTGGCCGCCTGCTGATGGACGACCCGCTTCTGCACGTCGGTCTCGAGCTGACCGAAAGCCTGCTCGTGCCGCACGACGGCCATCTGCAGGGCATAGGCCAGCCGCTTCGCGGTGAAGAAGTTGACGATGATCCGTTGCGTGAGCTGGATGGTTTCAGGGGAGGTGCCGCCGACCTGCTTGTTGAGACCGAAATCGACGATGAGTTCTTCCGGGGTGCCGGTCACGCGGCAAAAGTTTGCATAGGTCGCGACGATGTGCGACTCGTCGACGGGCACCTGCATCGGCTCGGCGGAACGGGGCTGGTCGGTCATGAAAACTCTCCGGGGAAGAACGGAACCGGGGCCGTCGGGGGCAGGCCGCGGGACATCCGCGGGCCCCGATGGGATCGGAAAGTTTACCTCCCTCCTTCGGGAGGGACCACTCGTGATCGGTAATCACCGGGTGAAAAGCCATGCGACATGTGGCGGCCAAGCCACGCGTCGGAGACGAACCGGTGCAGCAGCGCCCTGGCACTGCGGACCGCATCGCGATGCCACGAACGATCGTCGGGGTCGCCCCCCGACTCCAGTCCCGCGAAACGCAGCCGGCACGGCCAGCCCCGTGCCTCGGCGACCACGTTGAAGCGTTCGGCGATCCTGAGCGCCCACGCCGCGCCGAGCGTCTCCCGCAGCGCGAGGAACGGCAGTTCGATCTCCTCCGTCAGCGGCTGCGGGACTGGTCCCTGCGCCGGCGACCTGCGACGGACGCCCACCGGCCAGACGATCGACTGTCCGGCGGCGAGCGCCGCCCCGAAGGCCACGAGGCAGGCGCCCAGCGTGTCGGTGCCACGCATGCCCGTGATCCCGCCGGGCTCCACAAACGGAAGAAACGGCCGCAGCAGCAGGCACTGGCCGGTGGAGACCGCCGCGGCGGCGACGCCGTGCCGCGTGCCGGCGAAGTTCATCCAGCCCACCAGGAGGAGCAGCGGCATGAACCAGCGCTGCACGGGATGCACGTCGGGCAGCGAGCCGGGCCGCACGAGCGTCGCCGACAGGGCCGGCATGACGAGGACACCAGCCAGCGAACCGACGATGAACTGCCAGACACCGTGCTGAGGCCGCTTGGCCCCGAGAATCGCCATCGTCGGACAGAGGCCGAGGGCCACCACCACCAGCCTCGCCGCCGCGATCGCCGCCGGATCGACGAGCAGGCCCGCTCCCCGGGCAGCCCTTTCCCGCCCGAAGGCGGGGGCGGCGGCGGCGGCCCACAGGGCGGCCGGCACGGCCGTCGATCCCCGCACGAGAAACATGGCGACGGCCGCTGCAACCACCACGGCTCCCGCAGCGGCACACGACACAAGAGCGGGGTCGAACGTTTTCAACATGCCAGAAGCCTACCCTGCCCCGTGCGTGAAACGGGTCGTACCGGTTGGGAAGGCTGCGACAGAAGTCGTCCACGAGCGGGTTCCGGCCTGCCGATGCTGCTCCTTGAAGCGGCCCGCCACCTCCGTCGCCAGCATCCCCGAGCCCGTTCCCATGAATCGCCTGAAACTGATCGGTTGCGCGGCGTTGCTGGCAACGCTGGCGGCAGATTGCCCCGCAATCGAGATGTTCACCTATTTTGGCGACGGGAGCAGGATCGGGCTGCCGAGCCTCGAGGTGCCGATCGAAGCCTACCCGGGCATTCCACTCCGTAGTGATCGGCTTCGCGCCCGCCGTCGGGCGATGCAGGCCGGCCCGGCAACCGCTGCGGCACCCGGGCAGGGCACGCCGATCGCCCGCGGAGTCACCATTCGCGAGATGCCGACGGGCAGCGTCGAGACGCCGGCCACCGTCAACCGGCCCGCCCCGAAGGCGAAGCCGGTCGCAACCCCACGATCACGGGTTGCCAAGCCGGCCAAGCCCGTCCGCCCGCAGACCGGGCAGCCCACGACGCGTTGAGTCGTCGCGGCCGCCCGGTTGCAGCAGACGGTGTGCAGCCCAGGGTCGCCTGGAGTCCTACTGGCCGGCGTCCTTCTTGAGCTTGGCCAACAGATCGACCGCGTCGGAACGCGTCGCGAACATCGGCTCGTTGGCCAGCACCTCCTCCAGAATCTTGCGGGCGAGGTCCTTTTCGCCACGATCCGAGAGAATCTTCGCGACATAGAAGGCGCCGTCGGTGGAGAGAGCGTTGCTCCTCCGGACCTGCTCCAGAATTCGCTCGGCATCCTCGCGACGGCCGAGCTTGTAGAAAACCCACGCCAGCGACGTGACCGCCGGAATCTGCTGGGGGGTGTTCTCGCGATACCGGGCGACGTTGGTGTCGGCCAGTTCAAGGGCCCGACGGCGGGCCTCCTCGTCGTCGCTCTCGATCAGCACCAGGGCGAGCGCGTTGGTGACGTCGAAGTTGCCCGGTGACTGAAAGTGAGCCTCGTTGAAAAACTTCTCCGCGGTCTTGTAATCGCGGGCCACCCGGGCCACGAGCCCGCGGACGAACTTCGCCTCCAAGCTCTTGGCGTCGAGTTTGAGGGCGGTTTCAGCGGCCGCTTTCGCCGCTTCGAGATCGTTCTGCTGGAGATACCAGCGGGCCGCGAAGAGCTGCACCGCCGGATCGCTCGGGGCCGCCTTCAGGGCGTCCAGAATCCATTTCTTGGCGGCGGCGGGCTTCTTCGCCTCATCGCTCCGCTGCGCCATCGCCACTTCCGGAAGCGGGGCATTCTTGTCGAGCTTCTTCGCCTCGCGGAACTGCTCGAGCGCCTCGCTCTCCTTGCCGAGTTGAAACAACGCGTTGCCCATGCGGAGCCGGGAGCCGGCGGTGTCGGGGTCGAGTTCGATCCACGCGGCGAGATACTTCTGCGCCTTCTCCCACTGCCGACGGCGTTCGGCCACCGCCGCGCTTCCGGCGGCGCAACGGATTTCGAAATCCCGCTTCCGCTTCGGGTTCTCGGTGTACGCCGCCGTGAGTTCCGTGGCCTTCTCGAAGAGCTGGTCGGAGTCGGTGATCCGGCCCTCGCCGAACGCGAGATCGCCGAGCTTGAGATAGGCCTCGGGATCGGCCGCGTACTTGACGACGGTGGTTTCGAGTTCCTCACGGGCCGGCTGGATCTGATTCACGGCCAGCCAGAGCGTGGCCATCATGACTCCCGGAGGGGGGAGCTTCGGGTTGTTGCTCTTGGCCCGCTCGAGAATGGCCCGGCAGCCGTCGATGTCACGGTCACGGAATCGCGTGATCGCGTTGTTGACCTCCTTGTTCAAGGAGTCGTCCGAAACGGCGTTGCCGATCAAGGCCTGGGCGGTGACCTGTGCCTGCGCCGAGACACCCGTCCCGACGAGCACCGTGAACGCGAGGGCGGCAGCCAGCCGACGTGTCAGAAACCTGAAGCCGCATGACATGCTCGGGCACTCCTGGGGATCCGGGGAAATTTGACCCGGGGGCAGATCGTCCGTCCCCCGGCGTCGATTACTCTATAACCAAGGTCCCGGCATTTCCAGAGTCCGGCCGTTCGGGCTGGCAACACCATGCTTCTCGGCGCCGTCTACGAACGTGAAGTGCTGGTCGCGCCCCGGACGAGGGCCTTGTATGCCGCCCGCGGCGTGTACGCCGGAACCCTGCTGGGGATCGTGGCCACCTGCTGGCTGGTGGTGACCGGCACGCAGACGATCGCGACGGTTGGCGACACGGCCCGGTTCGGCGGCACGCTGATGCGGATCCTGGGCCCCCTCCAGCTCGTGCTGGCGATGTTCACCGCGGTCCTCACCAGCGTCGTGGCCGTGGGCGTGGAAAAAGACCGTCGTACCCTGGAGCTGCTTCTCGTCAGCCGGCTCGACGATGCCCAGCTCGTGCTCGGAAAACTCTCCGGCAGCCTGCTCCGGGTCGGTCTCCTGCTGGCGGCGGCCGTGCCCGTCTTCGCACTCGCGGCCGCGTTCGGCGGCGTGACCGCGGCCCAGATCGCCCGGATGTTTCTCGTCACGGCTGCGGCGGCCGCCGCGGCGGCGAGCATCGCCAACGCCGTGGCGTTGTGGCGCGACACCACTTTTCAGTCGCTGGCCATCGCCGCGTTCGCCCTCGTGGCCTGGCTGGCGATCGGCGAGGCGGTCGCCACGGTCTGGGGCGCGGCGGCGGCCGCGGCCGTCTCGCCGGCAAGAGGTCTGTTCGCCGCACTCGCCCCGGGCGGCGGCCGGATGCTTCTCCCCTTCCTCGGCCTGTGCGGCGGCTTGATCGCCGTCTCGAGCGGCTGGGCGATCGCAAGGGCCCGCCACTGGAACACGGCCGACCAGCTGCGACCGAGCCCGGCCGCAGACGCGGCCGCCGGCGGCCGCCGGCCGACGCGGGAGGTGTGGAGCAATCCGGTGCTCTGGCGGGAGATCCGCACCCGGGCGCACGGCCGCGCGATCATCGCCGTGCGGATCGCCTGGCTCCTGCTCTTCGCCGCGGCAGTCGCCGGCGTCGTGGCACAGACCCGCGGGTCGCGGCCCGACCGGCTCGCCGTCGCCGTGGCGATCGTGCCGATGATGCTGGCGAGCCTGCTGGCCGTCGCCGCGCTGGCCGTGACGAGCATCACATCCGAGAAGGACCGCGGCACGTTCGACCTCCTGCTCGTCAGCGACCTCGAGCCGCGGGAGTTCGTCTGGGGAAAGCTGCTGGGCGTGCTGGCATCGGCGGCCGACATGGTCATCCTCCCGCTGGCGCTCTGCGCCGCACTCGTGCCCCTGGGCATCGCCACTGCGGAGCACGGCTTCTACCTCGTGGTCGGGCTCGCCGTGCTGACGTTCTTCGCGGCGGTGCTGGGCGTCTACGCGGGCCTGTCGCACCCCACCTCCCGCCGCGCCATCGCCGTCGCCCTGGGGATCGTGGCCTTCCTGGCCGTGGGCGTGGCCACCGCGATGCGGATCATGGTCGCCTTCGGCGGCAGCTTCGAACTGCAGCTCGCCCCGTTTCTGGCCGCGATCGTCGGCGGCGCCGTCGGACTCTACGCGGCGCTCTCGGCCCGCAATCCTTCCCCCGCCGTCGGCTGGACGTCGGCCCTGCTGCCGTCGCTCACCTTCGTCGCCATCACCGGCTTCCTCCAGGGGAGCAGTCTGCAGGTGTTTCTCACGGTGCTCGCGGCCTACGGCTTCGGCACGCTCTCGCTCCTCGTGCCGGCGATCGCCGCCTTCGACCTGCTCACCGGCCGCACGACGACCGGCGAGTGACCCGTTACTGTCGCTTCGTGCCGGCCGGCCGGGCGGCCGTGGTCACATCCTGCTCGAGCACGGCGAGCCGGGTCGCCACCTCGGGGGGCGCGTCGCCGCGGGCGACCGCCATCCGGTAACTGTCGATCGCTTCCTCCGGACGGCCGAGCGCCTCCTGGGCGAGGGCCTCCATCACGATCACGTTCGCCGGCGTCTGGTTCGGACCGTACGTCTCCCCCAGGATCGCCAGGGTCGAGAGCGCCCGCTGCGGCTGATTGAGCCGTCGGTAGGCCTCCGCCGCATCGAGCAGCGTGCCGCGGTGATCGGGAGCGATCGCCAAGGCGCGATGGAAGTCTGCGAGCGCGGGGGTCGGCTGTCCGCGGGCGAGCGACACCTCGCCGCGGAGATGCCAGGCCTCCGCCGATGACGGCGCCATGCGGACGGCCTCGCGGGCGAGACGTTCCGCGTCGTCGAACAGCCCCATGTCGAGGTACATCCCGCCCCCCTCGACGCACAGCGCGGCATCGCCCGGTGAGATTTTCAGAGCCTCACCGATCTGGGTCACCGCCTCGAGCCGCTCGCCCCTCTTCCAGAGCACCTCCGCATAGTGCCGCCGCGCATCGACGTCGACCGGGCAGCTTTTCACCGCACGTTCGAGGAGTCCCTCCGCCCGCACCAGGTCGCTTCGATCGGCGGCGGAAAGCCCCTCGTTGCAGAGCCTGCGGGCCTCGGCCACCTCCGGAGCCACCGGGTCGCGCCGTTGGACGAGCCTGCACCCCGGACCGCACGACGCGACGAGGATCGCGACGCCGAGGAGAATGGCGGCGGTGGAAGACGGCGTGTTCACGCGCGGGAGCGTCCGGGAGACGGCGGCGACGGTAGCGGTTCACGGTCTTGCGGGACAGGTTGTTTGCCGGTTTTGGAGGATCGGCCGCCCCCCCGTCGCCGCGGACCGCCAGGCTTGCCAGGATCCCGCCAACCCGACTTGGCACAGGACCAGCCGCCCCCTACCTACCCGCTTTTCCCGGGAGAGAGTCCTTGCCAGCGATCCGCGTCGGTGCCGCCTGCGTTCTTCTTTCCGCCTCGCTGGCGGCCGGATGCAGCGTGCGCGACGAACAGGCGGTGGATGCCGGAACGGGCAGTTGGTGGTCGTCGTCATCGAGCGGATCCAGGGCCGCGGGCTTGATCGGACCGCCGGCCACACCCGAGCAGGCGGCCGTGATCGAGTATGTCGATGGCTTCGATGCCGGCACCCGCCGGGCGGCCGATGCCGGCCTCCCGATGCTCGTCGTGTTTCGCGCCGCGTGGTGCCGCTGGAGCGGAGAACTCGTCCAGGCGGTCGTCGCCGACCCGCGGGTGGTGGCGCTCTCGCGCCGGTTTGTCTGCGTGGCCGTCGATGCCGACCGCCATCAGCCGGCCTGCCGCGACTTCGACATCCGGGCATTTCCGACGGTGATCCTCCTCGACACCGGCCGCACGGAGCGGTTTCGGGCCACCGGTTCGTCGGCCGCCTCCGGGCTGGCCGCCGCGATGGGCGACCTGCTGGCCTCGCCGGGACGTCCAAGCCGCATGGCCGGCGGCACCGCGGCACCCGTGCGGTGAACGGCGGTCGGCTACGATGATGTCCCGACGCACGGGCACGAGAGATCAGGCAACCAGCAGGCCCCTCGGAACACGCAGAAGTGGCAGCATCAACGGCGAACACCCCGGCTCGCGGCAAAGACACCTTCCACGCCTATCCATGGTGGAGTCCGAGGTTTTGGCACGGCATGCCGATGGGCGTGTGGCTCGACCTCGTTCGTGAGCACGGCTGCCGGGCATCGTTCACGCGATGGGGGCTCGTGGCGACCATCTCGACGGCCGCCGTCTTCAACTCGCTGATGGGCTCGCTCTCCAACGCCCGGTTTCGCCGCCGGATTCGCGACCGCCCCTCCACGCCGCCGCCGCTCTTCATCATCGGCCACTGGCGGAGCGGCACCACGATGATGCACGAACTGGCGATGCTCGACGACCGGTTCTGTTGCCCGAACACCTACGAATGCTTCGCCCCCGCCCACTTCCTCCTCACCGAGGACGTGCTCACCCGGGCGTTGGCGTGGATGATCCCGCCAAAGCGGCCGATGGACGACGTCGCCGCCGGCTGGAGCCGGCCGCAGGAGGACGAGTTCGCGCTCATGAATCTCGGGGCGGCCTCCTGCTACCGGCGGATGGCGTTTCCGGTCACGAGCCCCGACCACCCTGAGGCGCTCGACCTCACCAAGCTGCCCCCCGCCGAACTCGACCACTGGAAGCGCACCCTCCACCGGTTTCTCGACATGCTCGCCGTCCGCGACCCACGGCGACCGGTGCTCAAGAGCCCGCCGCACACCGCGCGGGTCGGCGTGCTCGCCGACATGTTTCCCGAGTCGCGATTCCTGCACGTCGTCCGCGATCCGTTCGTCGTGATCCCCTCGACGCTGCGGCTCTGGAAGTCGCTCCACGACGTGCAGTCGCTGCAGGTCGATCGCGGCGACTCGCTCGAGCGGTATGTGTTTGCCGCCTTCGAGGAGATGCACGCCGCCTTCGAGCGGGATCGCGACCGCCTCGGCCCGGAACGCCTCCACGAGATCCGCTACGAAGACCTCGTGGCAGACCCGGTGGCCGCCGTGGAACGGAGCTATGAGCGGCTCGCCCTCGGCGACTTCGACCGCCTGCGGCCCGCCCTCGAGCGGGAGGCGGCTTCGATGAAACGCTACCGCACCAACACCTACCGTCACGACCCGCGGCTCGTGGCCGAGATCGCGACCCGCTGCCGGCCCTTCCTCGACCGCTACGGCTACGAGGTGCCCACGGTGGGCTGAAGGACGTCCCGAGCGGGTCGACGCCTGAATCGGCCCGGATCCGGACGCCTCGCCGCGGAAGTCCACGCCCGGGATGCGTCACATGGGCTGGCGCCGCTGCTGCCGCTGGAGCAGTTTGATCTTCGGATCGGCCTGGTCGCTCTTCATCTCCTCCGCGAACTCCTGCGGCGTCATGCGGATCTGCCGCTCGAAGCGGCGGCGGGCGCCCCCCCATCGGCAGCCGGCCACGACGGCCGCGGCGGCAAAGAGCCACGCCGCCGAACGCCAGGCGACGGCGGCGACGAGCGCAGGCTCGGGGATCCCGGCCGTAGCCGCCCGGAGCGGTCGCAGCGACCAGAATGCGACGACCGCGAGCGCCGCGAGGCCGATGCCGGCGGTCATGGCCGTGGTGAACGTGCGGAACGAGAAGACCCGGGCCAACCCTGCCCACGGATCGATCCGACGCAGCATCGGCAGCGCACGCGACGGCTGCCATGAGAGTCCGTCGAACAGGATCCGCACGCCGATCCCGGCGGCTGCGGCGGCGAGCATCAGGGCGAGGGTGGGCAGCACCACCGGGAGTGCGGCAGGCAACTCGACGTCGCCATCCCGCGCGGCCCGCGCGGCGTTGGAGATCGTCCCCCGGAGCATTTCCGCGGCTGCCGGCATCGTGGCGGCGGCCCACGCCGGCAGGAGCAGCACGGCCGTGCCGGCCGTCGCCACCCACGCCGGCAGCGCGGCCGTCGGCATCGCACCCTCGCGGCGGGCTGCCTCACGTCGCCGAGGCGTTGCGGGTATGACGCGGTCGGATGAATCAGACATGGATGCGGACCGGTCGGGTGGGCGTGGTGGAGAATGAGGGACGGGCGTCTAGGGCCCGACGTCGTGGAGACACCGCTCGAGGGGCGGCTCCACGATCGAGGCGAATCCGCCGATCCAGGAGTCGGTGCCGACGCAGACCGCAGCGAGGAGGACCAGCGAGGCGGCCGCCTGGAGGAGCCCCTGGCCGGGGTCGAACTGGACGGTCCGCACGCAGATCGCGGCGACGAGATGGAAGGCGAGCACCGCCGCCAGCGCGGGCACCGCGAGCGAGACGGCCAGCGAGATCGCCACCGATGGCATCGTGGTGGCGAGCATCGCGAGGCTCGTGCTCCAGCGGCCACCGGCATCACAGGCGGTGCCGATCGGAAGCAGTCGCACGCTGTCCACGAGCCCCGCAACCACTTGGAGATGACCTCCCGCGGTCAGGAATCCCGCCAGCCCCATCCACCAGGCGAGCCGCGCCATCCCGGCCGCCTGCGGATCGCCCTCGGGGGTGAAGTCGTCCGACCACGTCAGCCCCGTGACGCTGCCGAGGATGCCGCCGGCCCAGCC
>SXHR01000250.1:0-4128 GCA_005773625.1 Planctomycetaceae bacterium
GAGCACGCTGCTCTCGGTCGTCGGCGGACTTGAAGAGCCGACCGCCGGCACCGTGCGGCTCGACCAACTCGATCCGTTCGCGGGCGACGCGGCGGCACGCGCCCGGTTTCGTAATCGTCGGATCGGTTTCGTGTTTCAGGAGCATCATCTGCTCGACGGCTGCACCGCCATCGACAACGTGCTCGTGCCGGCGCTCGCCTCGGGAGGCGTGCCGCTCCCGCTCGTGGCACGGGCCGCGAGGCTCCTCGACCGCGTCGGCCTCGGTCGCCGCCTCGACCACCGGCCCGGCCAGCTCTCCGGCGGCGACCGGCAGCGGGTGGCGGTGGCGCGGTCGCTGCTGCTCTCGCCGCGGCTGGTGATTGCCGACGAGCCGACCGGCCAGCTCGACTCGCACACCGCCGCCGAGGTCGCCACGCTGCTCATCGATCTCGTCGCCGAGTCGGGGGGCATGCTGCTCGTGGTGACCCACGACGAGGCCGTGGCGGCCCGGGTGGGAAGCATTCGTCACCTGCGTGACGGAAGGCTCGGGCCATGAGCGGTCCGGTGCGGTCGCTCGGCGGGCTGGGGCTGACGCTCGTGCGGCAGTGGTGGCCCCAGGTGGCGGCGCTCGCGGCGGCATGTGCCGTGGTGGCGACGACCGTGATCGGTGCGCTCGGTGTGGGCGATTCGATTCAAAGAGGGCTTCTCGACCTCGCCGTCAGTCGCCTCGGACGGATCGACGCCGCCGTGCTGACGGACGATTTCGTGCGCCGTCAGCTCGCCGCCGAAATCGCCGCGGCGGACGAGGGCACGGTTCGGGCCGTGCCCGCCCTCGTGCTGCCGGCCTCCGTCGCGCCGGCTTCGAGCCCTCGGGCCGCCGGCGATGCTCGTTCAAAGACGCAGCCTCCGCGGCCCGCCGGCGCATCCCCGGCGACCATGCTGGCCTGCGACGACCCGGCGGCGCTCGGCTTCGATCCGCCGCCCCCGCCCCTCGATTCGGACACGCTCCTCGTCAACGACGTGCTCGCCCGCGCGGCCGGCATCCGCGCGGGGGACACGGTCGTGGTGCGGCTGCCGCGGCGTTCCGAGGTGCCGGCCGACAGCCCGCTCGGTCGGCGGTCGGGCGAGTCGCTGGGCAAACGGATGACGGTGGCGGCGATCCTGCCCGATGCCGGGCTGGGCCGCTTCGCCGTGCGGCCGACGCAGGTCACACCGCCGCTGCTGGTGATGTCGCTGGTCGAGGCGCAGGCGATCCTTCGCGAGGGCGACCTCGCCAATGCGGTGTTCGTGACCGGGCTGCGGGATGGATCGCTCGATGCCACAGCCTGGCTGCGAGGGAGGCTCGCGCCCAGGCTCGCCGACTACGGACTCGCCCTCGACGCCACGGCCGACGGTCGCCACCTGCGGCTCGCGAGTCGCCGGCTCGTCGTCAACGCCGAGGCGGATCGCGCCGCGGAGTCGGTGCTCGCGCCGCTCGGCGGGCGGCCGACACTCGTCTTCCTCGCCAACGAGGTCGTGCCGCTCGACGCCGATGGCAAGCCCGCCGCGGCCCGCATTGCGTATTCCACGGTGCTCGGCATCGACGGCACCTCATTTCCAGGTGGAGACCTGGTGGACGCCGCCGGTCGCACGCTGGCGCCGCCGACCGGCGACGGAATCGTCATCAACCGGTGGCTGGCCGACGATTTCGCGGCGCAGGGCAGGCCCGTGAATGTCGGCGACCGGATTGCGGTGCGTTTCTTCCGGCCCGAGACGATCCACGGTCGCGTCGAGGAGACCGTGGCCGACTTCCGCATCGCGAGCATCGCGGAGATGACGGGCGGCGCGGTCGATCGGTCGCTCGTGCCCGAGGTGCAGGGAGTCACCGACGAAGCATCGATCGCCGACTGGGACCCTCCCTTCCCGTTCGACCAGTCACGCGTGCGGACCGTGCCGCCGCATGACGAGGACGACCGCTATTGGAAGGAGCATGGCGCCACGCCCAAGGCCTTCGTCGCGCTCGACACGGCCCGGCGGCTGGCCGGCAGCCGTTTCGGCCGCACGACCGCCTGGCATCTGCCGCTGCCCGCCGGGGCCACGCCGGAGTCGCTCGCCGACAGCATCGCCGCCGCGATCCATCCCGACGCGGCGGGAGTGGCGGTGATGCCGCTGCGGGCCGAGGCGATCGCCGCGGCCCGTGGGGCGACCCCCTTCGGGCCGCTGTTCCTCGCCCTGTCGAGTTTCGTCGTCGCCGCGGCGCTGCTGCTCGCCTGGCTGCAGTTCGGACTCCTGGTCGCGGCGCACCGTCGCACCATCGGGCTCTTGTCGGCGGTCGGCTGGCCTCCGCGGCGGCTCGCGGCTTTGCTGCTCGTCGTCGGCGGCATCGCCGCCTGCGCCGGCACGGGCGTCGGTGCCGTCGTGGGCCCGTTCTGGTCGCGGGCTCTGCTCGTCGGTCTCACCGCGGCCTGGAATCGTGATGTGGCCGCCGGTTCTTCGGCCGCCTTCGCCGCCGCCCGGCCGGCGTGGAGCGCGGTCCCAGCGGGCGTCGTGGCGACGCTCGCGCTCTCGCTCGCCGCGGTTGCGGTCGCCGCGATCAGGGCCGCGGGTCGGCCCCCGCATACGCTGCTCGCCGCCGCGGACGGTGTCGGCCCGGGCCGGGTTCGCGCGGCGGGACGATGGTGGCTGAGACTGGGCGCCGGAAGCGTGGGGCTGTCGGCTGCCACCGCCCTTGCCGGACGAACGGCGGGGGCCGAAGCAGCCGTCGCGATGTTTTTCACCGCGGGGTTCGTCGCGCTCACCGGCCTGCTCGCGCTCGCATGGGCTTGGCTCTCCCGCGGTCCGGCGGCCGGGGCCGTCCGTTCGCTGCCGCATCTGGCGACGCGGATGCTCGTCGCCCGGCCGGGCCGGGCGTTTTCGATCGCCGCCATCGTCGCCTGCGGACAGTTCCTCGTGGTGGCCGTGTCGGCCTTCGCCGTGCGGCCCCCCGCCGATCCCGACGATCGGCAGGCTCCCAACGGCGGCTGGGCCAGCATCGCGATGTTCGGCGAACCGACCGCCGTCGATCCCGCCGATTCCGCCACCCGCGACACGCTCGGCTTGTCGCCCTCGCAGGAGCGGGCGGTGGCCGCATGCACGATCGCGCTTGTGCGCTCGAGCGACGGTGACGATGCCAGCTGCACCAATCTCTACGCGGCCGGCCGGCCTGTCGTCATCGGCGTTGGTCGCGACTTCATCGACCGGGGCGGCTTCCGCTTCGTCGCGTCGGCGGCCCATGCCCCGGCCGAGACGGCCGGCAATCCGTGGCGACTGCTCGAACGGCCGCGGCCGCACGACGGTCCGATCCCCGCGGTGCTCGATCAGGCCACGGCACAGTGGGGGCTGAAACTCGGCGGAGTCGGGAGTCGATTCACCCTGGCCGACGAAGCCGGAGCCGTGGTGGAGTTCGAGATCGTGGGACTCCTGGAGCCGGGCATCCTCCAGGGCCGCGTCATCGTGGCCGAGCGCGACTTCGAACGGATCTTCCCGACGCGGTCGGGCTACGCCCTGGCGCTCGTCGACATGTCGCGGCTCGCGGCCGGCGAACGCGGCGTGGCGGTCGAGGGGTTGCGGGCCGCCTGGGCCGACGCGGGCGTGTCGCTCGAGCCCGCCATCGATCGGCTGCGGAGCCTACAGGCCGTGCAGAACACGTTTCTCGCCGGCTTTCAGGCGCTCGGCGGCCTGGGGCTCCTGCTCGGCACGGCCGGGGTCGCGGCGGTGATGCTGCAGGGTGTCGTCGAGCGCCTGGGGAGCTTCGCCCTGCTGAGTGCCGTGGGGTTCACCCGCCCTCGGATCCGCCGGCTGCTCGTGCACGAAATGCTGGCCACGGTGGGGCTCGGGCTCGCTGTCGGCACCGTTGCCGGCGGGATCGCCGTCTGGCCGGCGCTCGTCGGCGGTACGGCGCGACTGCCTCTGCTGTGGATCGCGGCCACGTGCGGGCTGACGTTCACCGCCGCCGCGGCCGCGGTCTGGATCGCGACGCTGCGGGCCGCGATCCCCCAGCGGCCGCGGTAGCGAGTGGACGGCCTTTCTTGAAAACCGGCTTTGCCCCGGGGCGGCTCCGGACGCTACCGTTCCAGCCATGCATATCGCCGTGATCCTGCCGCGTTGGGTCGGGGACGCCGTGATGGCCAC
>SXHR01000251.1:0-3855 GCA_005773625.1 Planctomycetaceae bacterium
GCCGCCCCCTACTTCCGGATCTTCAATCCGACGACTCAGGGAGAGAAGTTCGATCCCGACGGGGCGTATGTGCGGAAGTGGGTCGATCTGCGGCAGGGCTACCCCGAGCCGATCGTGGACCACGCGGAGGCGAGGAAGCTCGCCCTCGAGGCGCTCAAGACCGTGTCGCGGGGCAAGTGACGGTCCTGATCATTCCTTGAGGGCCGCCTCGAGCGCCCGCAGCTCCTGCATCGCGTCCTTCTGCTGCTCGGCGTCGGAAATCTTCCCCGCAGTCTTCTCGGCTTCGGCGGCGAGCGCGGCCGCTCCCTTCGAGTCGTCCGCCGCGATCATCGCGTTGGCGACGGCGATCAGGGCGTAGGTCTTGTTGGCCGATCCGTCGATCGCCTTTGCCGCCGTGGCCGCATCCTTGAGCAGTTCGGCGGCCCGGGGCTTCTCCCCGCTCTTGAACCGCACGTTGGCCGCCGCGGCGAGCGCCTCGGCCTTCGGCCGAAGTTCCTCCAGCGAGGTGGCGAGGGTCTCGAGCTGCTCGATCACCTTCGTCGCATCACCCGCGAGGTTGGCGTTGGCATAGCCGAGTGCCACGGCCGCGAGGGCCTGTGGCCGGAAGCGGTCGGAGACATCCGTGCCCGTGGCGATCTCCGCCGCCTTCGCGAGTGCGGTCTTGGCCTTGGTCGTGTCGCTGAGGCTGCCGCCGTAGATCCGGCCCGCCTTCGAGAGCACTTCCACGCGGGCGACGGGGTCGCTGACGGACGCCGCCATGACCACCGCCTTGTCCACGCCCTCGCGGGCCGCCTTCTTGTCGTCGATGGTCGCATACGCCGCCGCGATCTCGATCAGCCGCGGCGCAAAGACGGCTGGATCGGCATCGCTGCCGATCGTCTTGCGGGCCTCTTCGAGTGTCTTCTTGGCCCCCGCCTTGTCGCCCGACTTGATCTGCAGCCGCGCCACTCTCGCCAACTCCCGTGCCGGTCCCCCGGGCGTGGTGTCTTTCTTGGCCTTCGCCACCATGTCGCCGAAGGTCATCTTCCCCTTCTTTTTCTTGCCGCCTCCGCAGCCGGCCAGCGGCGCCACGGCAACGAGCCCGCAGAGGGCGAGCAGCAGACAGGAGGCGAAGAAACGAAGCATGGGGGGGCTCCAGGGTTGGGACCGGCGAGTGTGGGTGAAAGAAGCGACGGGATCGTGGCCTGCGGTCAAAACTTCAGCCGGGCACGCTGCAGGCGGGCGTGGAGTTCGGCCATGAGGTCATCCTCGGCCCCCTCGTCCTCGGCCTCGTAGGTGACGGAAAACCTGAGATAGGAGCCGCAGTCGTCCCAGGGCACGGTCGAGATCGAGAGGTCGTGGATCAGAAACTGGCTCGCGTCCTGCGCCGTCGCAAACGGCCTGTCGCCGGCGGCCTTCGGGCTCGGGGTGTAGAGGAAATAGGTCCCGCCCGGCATTTCGCACTCGAAGCCCGAGGCCCGCAGCACGCCCACGAGTTTCTCGAGCCTGCGGCGATACTTCTCCCTGACGAGCCGTGGAATCTCCGGATCGGCGAGGGCGGCCGCCGCGGCCTTCTGGATCGCCATGAACTGGCCGGAGTCGCAGTTGTCCTTGACGTCGGCGAAGGCCCGCACGATTCGCTCGTGGCCGCAGACCCAGCCCATCCGCCAGCCGATCATGTGGAAGCCCTTCGACATCGAGTGGACCTCGACGCCCACGTCCTTCGCTCCGTCGATCGAGAGAAACGAGAGCGGCGCATCGTCGTAGGAGAGCATGATGTGGGCCGCATCCTGGACGACGATCACGCGATGCCGGTGCGCGAAGTCGACCACTCGTTTGTAAAACTCACGGGTCGCCGTGCGGCCGGTCGGGCTGTTGGGATAGCAGAGCACGAGCATCTTCGTCTTCGCGAGCACGTCGGCGGGTATGCCGTCGAGGTCGGGAAAGAAGCCGTTTTCGGGCAGCAGCGGCAGGCGATGGACCACGCCGCCGAACCACCGCGTGGCGGTGCCGGCGACGGGGTAGCCGGGCACGGTCATCAGCGTGACGTCGCCCGGATCGATGAAGGCGGCGGGCAGCATCGCGTAGGCGGTCTTCGAGCCGATGCAGTGGTTGACCTCGGTCACGGGGTTGAGCGTGACGTCGAACTCCCGCTGCATGAAGGCCGCCGCGGCCTCCTTGAAGGCGGCGATGCCGTTGTCGGCGTAGCCACGATTCTCGGGTGCGTCGACCTCCCGCTTCATGACGGCCCGGACATGGGCCGGCGCCATCTCGTCGTTCTCGCCGATCCCGAAGTCGAGCATCCGCCGCTCGGGATGCTCTGCGATCGCCTTCCGCTTGGCCCGCTTGATCAGTTCGAACTTGTAGATCTCCGTGCCCTTGCCGAACATCGCCCCGCCGATGCGCTGGGCGAAGCGGTCCTGGAACCAGGGGTCGGCGGCGTCGGCCGGGGCGGTCGCGGTGGACATCGTGTCGGGGGTATCCGTGCGGGGGGAGGGAGACGCGGACGCCCCGGTAGGATAGCGGTTGCCCCGCCCGTTTCCAACGGTTTCGGCGGGGGACCGGCACGGCCAACCCGGATCTGCCTCAGCAGGTCCGCAGCCAGGAGGCGTGCAGGCGGTTGAGCGCCGTGTTGAGCCGGCTCTTGACGGTACCGAGGGGGATCCCCAGCGCGGCCGCGACTTCACGCTGCTTGAGGCCCTGGCGGTAGACGAGCGTGAGGGTGCTGCGGAAGGGTTCAGCGAGCCTGTCCACCGCGTTGATCATCCAGGCCTGCTCGTCGCCGTCGGTGACGGCGTCGTCGCTGGCGTGGCGGCGATCGGCCACCGTCTCCGCAAGGGTGCCGCCGGATGTGCCCGGCGGCTGCTGGTCGAGGCTCGCCATGCGGTGGCGGCGGTTCCGCCGCTGCATGTCGATCGCCTGGTGGGTGGCGATGGTGTAGAGCCACGGCCGGAACGGATGGCCGTCCTGAAAGCTCTTCCGCTTGCGATGGATCCGGAGAAACGTCCCCTGAAAGACGTCCTCCGCCATCTGGGCGTTGCCGAGATAGCGCCGGAGATAGGCAAAGAGTTCCCGCTCATAACGGTGCACGAGGAGGGCGAAAGCGTCGGCGTCGTCCCGGCAGATCCGCCGCATCAGTTCGTTGTCCGAGGCCGGTTCCGACCCATTGGTCGCCTGTTCGGACTCAACACGGGAGCATGGCATGGCGTGGCACTCCTGGGCTATCCGAGGGGGCCGGCGAGGCGTCGCGGGAAATCCCGCCGCCGGTCGCTGGGCGGAGGTGCACATCGCGTGCCAAAGCCTGCGGATCGATAGGCCTGCGGCAAGCGGCGGGAAAAGCGTCCATCGCCGGCTGAAGAGCCAATCACTTTTGCCGGGCCAACGCCGCATCCTGCAACAGCGGTGGCGCGTTTTGCAACGTTTTCCGAATCGTGCCCCGCCCTTCTTCGACGCGGCCGCTTGCGGATGCGGGTCGCGCCGGTGGCGGGGAACTGACGGGGAACCGGCGACAGTCCGGTGACCGCCGCCCGTCAACGTGTTCCGCGGCCCGTCCCTGGTGCGGCCGGCACAGGATGGCCCGGTCGCCAGAGGGGGCGCAAGCACCGGCGGCCGTGAGAGCCCATAGCGTGAGAGCCCATAGATTACCCGCACGCTGTCGCCGTCTCACGAAAGGACCCTCGCCCCATGCCCGTCATGCTCCAGACAACGCTCCTGCTCATCTGCTCCAACGTGTTCATGACGTTCGCGTGGTACGCCCACTTGAAGGACATGAGTGGCCGGCCATGGTTCATCGCCGCCTTTGTGAGCTGGGGCGTCGCGCTTGCCGAGTACCTGCTGCAAGTGCCCGCGAATCGGATCGGCTACACGACCATGAAC
>SXHR01000252.1:0-4438 GCA_005773625.1 Planctomycetaceae bacterium
AAGAACATGCCCGGCTGCCTGATCGCGATGGGCCGGCTCAACCGTCCCGCCCTCATGGTCTACGGCGGCACGATCAAGCCCGGCCACCTTGCCGACGGCTCGACGCTCGACATCGTCTCGGCCTTCCAGTGCTACGGCGAATACGTCGCCGGGCGGATCGACGACGCGCGTCGCGGCGACATCGTCCGCCATGCCTGCCCCGGCGCCGGCGCCTGCGGTGGAATGTACACGGCCAACACCATGGCCACCGCGATCGAGGCGATGGGCATGTCGCTGCCCGACAGTGCCTCGATCCCGGCCGAGCATCCCGGCAAGGCCGAGGAATGCGTGCGGGCCGCGGCGGCCGTCCGCCACCTGCTCGAGATCGACCTCAAGCCCCGCGACATCATGACCCGCCGTGCCTTCGACAACGCGATCGTCACCATCATGGCGCTCGGCGGCTCCACCAACGCCGTGCTCCATCTGATCGCGATGGCCCGCAGCGTGGAGATCGAACTCACGCCCGCCGACTTCCAGAAGACGGCCCGCCGGATCCCCTACCTCGCCGACCTGAAGCCGAGCGGCAAGTTCGTGCAGGAGGATCTCCACACCATCGGCGGCACGAGCGGCCTGATGAAGTATCTCCTCGACAAGGGCCTCATGGATGGCGACTGCATGACCGTCACCGGCAAGACGCTCGCCGAGAACCTCGCGACGAGCAAGGGGCTCGCCGCGGGGCAGAAAATCATCCATCCCGTCGAGAGCCCGCTCAAGAAGACGGGCCACATCACCATCCTGCACGGCAACCTCGCCCCCGACTCGGCCGTGGCGAAGATCACGGGCAAGGAGGGCTCCCGATTCAGCGGCCCGGCCCGCGTGTTCGACAGCGAGGAGGCGATGCTCGCGGCGCTCGAGCAGGGGGCCATCAAGCGGGGCGACGTGGTGATCATCCGTTACGAGGGACCGAAGGGGGGGCCGGGCATGCCGGAGATGCTCACTCCCACCTCGGCGCTCGTGGGAGCCGGCCTCGGCAACGACGTGGCCCTGATCACCGACGGCCGGTTTTCGGGCGGCTCGCACGGCTTCATCGTGGGGCACGTGGTGCCCGAGGCCCAGGAGGGCGGACCGATCGCGCTCGTGAAGGATGGCGACGTGATCGTGATCGACGCCGACACCGCCACGATCGACGCGAACGTCACGGCCGAGGAGTTCGCCCGTCGCCGGGCGGAATGGAAGGCCCCGCCGCTCAAGGCCACGCGGGGCATCCTCGCGAAGTACATCCGCTCGGTTGCACCGGCGTCGCGGGGCTGCGTCACGGACGAGTGATACGGCTCCCACTCAATCCCAAGGCGTGATCCACCTCGTTCTGCAGGTCGACCGGATGACTTTCCCCGGGAGCGTCCGGTAGCTCCTGACGGATTCCTCGACGAGGGCCTGCTCGTCGGCATACGTGCGGTTGCTCCCGTGGCGGCCCGTGAGGCCGTCGCATGCCACCTGCGGAGCGCCCCGCGGGACCGGCTCACGCTCGTCCCCGTCCGCCACCGGAGCATCGCGCTCCCCGAGCCCGATGAGAATCCGGATGACCCCGGCTTTCATCGGGGGATCGGGAGGGTCTCGATGGGCACCGGTGGCCCGGGGGCGATCGCGGCGCCCGGGGGGAGTTGTTCCGGCAGGATCGGCGCGCCGTAGACGGGCCCCTGGGCGGCAGGGGGTGCTGGCGGCGGGGCGGCGGCGCCGGCGGCCGCGTCGGGGGGCTGATAGTAGGGCTCAAGCTGCGGCTGCGGAGGCACGCCGAGTTTGGCGAGCACCCGGGAGAGCATCTTCTGTTCGAGGAGGGCATCACGGCCGAGGGGAATCCAGCCGAGGTTCGGCGTCGGGCTGGCGACGGGCCGGGGCTGGTCGCCCACCTGCTGGCCGAGCGTGGGGAGCGGCGTGCCGTAGCGATAGAGCGAGTCGTCGTTGCGGAAGGAGGCGCCGCCGGTCGTGGCCTGCATCGGCCGCGGCAGGTTCTCGAGCTCCTTGTTCACCATCACCTCGACCCGCCAGCCGGCGGCGTCTGGGGTGAGCCGCATGACGGCGATCCGACGGATCGACTGCAGCGTCGCCTCCCACCGCTCTCCCCAGCCGACGGAGTCGCCCCGCCATGGTTCGAGGACCGTCGCGCCGGTCTGCGGAAAGGTGTCGATACGGCCCTCGGTCGGCACCCCGTTGGCGAAGACCACCCGCTGCTCCGACTGGACTTTGAAGAAGTCGTCGGCGACATCGACCATCTTCGTCCAGACGACTTCAGCATCGAGCGGCGGGATCACGACAGCGTTGCGGGGCACGGGAGGCGGGCCCGGAACCACGGGGCCGCCGGGGCCCATGATCGCGCCCTCGGGCAGAGGGGCGAACGGATTGGGCTGCCCGGGCATCGTGGCGGAAGCGGCCGGGGGAAGCTCCTGCGCACCGGAGCCGACGGACCCGCAGGCGATGGCCAGCACGAGGAGGGCGATGCGTCGCGACATTCGGGAACCCGGCCGGCGGCGAACTGCGGCCGCGGACGATCCGCCGGCAGCCCCGGTATGGTCGCGAATCGGTCCCGCCCTCTCAATGCCATTTCGGCCCGGCAAAAGCGGGCTTCCCGGGAGGGGGACGGCAGGCGGCCGGCCGGGGCGGCTCAGCAGGCGCCGAGTCGGGCCGCGAGTTCCTCGAACTGCCGGGCGTGGCGGGCATGCGACGTGTGGAGATGCTCGCCCTGCGAGATGAAGCGGATCCGGTCGTTTCGCTCGACGCCGCTTTCCCGCAGGATCCGCTCGAAGGGCAGCCGCGATTGGGCGTAGACCACGAGAAGTTTGTGCTCGTCGAGTTGCACCTCGAGGGAGAGTTCCGGATGCATCACGGCGATCGAGGTGCAGCCGTCGTTGAGCAGCAGGTCCTCGTATTCCCAGAGCATGCTCTCGAGCACCAGCCTCTCGACGCCTTCGCGGGTCAGTTCGCGGCGGGTGTCCTTGGAATCGTGCGACGATTCGAGGACGACGTCGCACGCCTCGCCGAGCGGAGCGATCAGATCCAGGAACGTGGAAAACAGATCTTCGCTGGAGACGGCGGCGATCACCGCGGGGATCCGGCCCCCGGTCCGCGGATCGACGTAGGCATCGTGGCGGAAGCCGGCCTGGGGGACGACGTCGAGGTGCCAGCCGGGGCGGACGGCCTCGGTGAGTGTGAACCGGCCGTAGCGGCTGCGGGCCAGATGGGCATCCATCGCCGCCTGGTCGGGCTCGACCGGGATGGCCCTGGGGGCGGCCGCGGCGCGGAGCAGCGAGGTGGCGGGGAGCGTGGGGCTGGGGTCTTCGTGGAGGCGCATGATGGACCGCGTGGTGACGAGGGGTGCCCCGGCGAGTGCCGGATTCGAAGGGCACCACAAACCTAGGACACGCTTTCGCGCCGTGCGGTCCCGGCGGCCAGCCCGCCACAAACCCGCCGCGACGGGCTTCCGGAGTGCGGGACGTTGCCGTCCGGGGCGTCCCAACCGCATAATGCCGGGCTTTTCCAGCACAAGGAGCCCTGCCCTCATGGACGGGAAAATCGTCGCCACCGGAATCACCTTCGACGACGTGCTGTTGATGCCGAGGTATTCGGCCGTCGTGCCCGCGGAAGTGGACGTCAGCACCCGCCTGACCCGCGGCATCTCGCTGAAGATCCCGATCGTCAGCTCGCCGATGGACACCGTCACGGAGAGCGAGATGGCAATCGCCCTCGCCCAGGAGGGCGGTCTCGGGGTGATTCACAAGAACCTCTCCATCGACCGCCAGGCCGACGAGGTGGACAAGGTCAAGCGGAGCGCCAACGGAATCATCATGGATCCCGTCACGCTCCCCCCGTCGGCCACGGTCGCCCGGGCCCGCGAGGTGATGGATCAATACAACATCTCGGGCGTGCCGATCACGGCCGACGGCCGTCGCCTGGTGGGCATCATCACCCGCCGCGACCTCCGCTTCCTGGAGAGTGGCGAGACGCCGATCGCGGAGATCATGACGAAATCGGGGCTCGTCACGGCGACCGGCAACGTGTCGCTCGACGAGGCCGAGAAGATCCTGATGGCCAACAAGGTCGAGAAGCTCCTGCTCGTCGATGCAGGGGGCGTGCTCACCGGGCTGATCACGATCAAGGACATCGACATGATGAAGCGGTTCCCCAACGCCTGCAAAGACCGGCAGGGACGGCTGCGGGTCGGGGCGGCGGTGGGGGTGTTCGACTACGACCGGGCGGCGAGCCTGATCGCCAAGGGGGTCGACATGCTGGTCGTGGACAGCGCCCACGGCCATTCGTCGAACGTGATCGAGACCGTCGCGGCGATCAAGAAGCGGTGGGAGATCGAGGTGGTGGCGGGCAACGTGGCGACCCGCGAGGGCTGCCGCGACCTGATCAAGGCCGGCGCCGACGGAGTCAAGGTCGGGATCGGTCCCGGCTCGATCTG
>SXHR01000253.1:0-18884 GCA_005773625.1 Planctomycetaceae bacterium
CCCCAAGGATCGCCCACCCATGCCGCTTCGGCTCGCCTTCAGTTCCAATGCCTATCTCGACGTGCCCGTGGAGCAGGCGATCCAACGCATCGCGGACTCCGGCTATGCGGGCATCGAACTGCTGGCCGACGTGCCCCATGCCTGGCCTGCCGGGTTGCTCGACGTGCAGAAGGGGGCGATCCGCCGGGCGATTCGTGAGAGCCGCCTCGTCGTCTCCAACATCAACGCGTTCATGATGAACGCGATCGCCGACCCGCGGCAGCCCTACTGGCACCCCGGTTGGACCGACCCCGATCCGCACTATCGAGCCATCCGCAGAGAGCACACGAAGCGGGCCGTGAAGCTCGCCGCCGAACTCGGTGCGCGGTGCCTGTCGACCGAGCCGGGGGGCGAGCTGCAACCGGGCCAGACCCGTGGCGAGGCCACCGACATCTTCTACGACGAGATCATGCCCGTGCTCGACGTCGCCGCCGACTGCGGCGTGACGCTCCTCATCGAGCCAGAACCCGGGCTCCTGATCGAGAAGTTCGGGCAGTATCTCGAGTTCGCGGAGCGGGTGAACCATCCCGCGCTCGGACTCAACTTCGACATCGGCCACGCCTACTGCGTGGGCGAGGACCCGGCCGAGTGGGTGCCGCGGATGAAGGCCCATACCCGGCACTACCACTTCGAGGACATCGCGGCGACCCGCGTGCACCACCATCTCGTTCCGGGAGAGGGGGCGATCGACTTCGCCGCCGTGCTCCGGGCCATCGCCCGCGAAACGCCCGACATCTGGATCACCGTCGAGCTCTATCCCTACCGGGATCGCCCCGACGACGCGGCCCGCGCCGCCCGGTCGCATCTGCTCGCCGTCGCCGCGGCGGCCGGCGTGGAGCTCGCGTGATCATGCTCCACTGGCTCCGGCTCGTGCGGCTTCCGAATCTGGCCACGGCAGCGGCCGATTCGCTCGCCGGCTTCCTCGTCTGTGCGGGGCTGACGGTGGTCGATTGGCCGCCGCCGGCCTGCTGGCTCGCCGTGCTGGCGTCGCTCGGCTTCTACGCCGCGGGGATGGTGCTCAACGACGTCTACGATCTTGCGATCGACCGCGTCGAGCGGCCCGAGCGGCCGCTGCCCAGCGGGACGATCGCCGTGGGCCATGCGGCCCGGGTCGGCAATCTGCTGATGGCTTCCGGCGCGGCCGCTGCCTGCGGTGCGGCGTGGATGGCCAACACCCCGTGGCCGGCTTTCGTCGGAGCGGCGTTGACGATGAACGTCTGGCTCTACGACCGGCATGCGAAACGGACGGCGGCCGGGCCGACGGTGATGGGAGCCTGTCGCGGCCTCAACTGGCTGCTCGGCATGACGGCCGCGGGCGGGCCATCGGAGCCACACGAGTGGTTGATCCCGCTCGGTATGGCGGCCTACGTGGCGGGCATCACCTGCTACGCGCGGGACGAGGCGGGCCGCAGCCGCACGGCGATCCTGGGGGCGGGGGTCGTCTTGATGCTGGCCGGCCTGGCGGTCGCGGCGGGCTATGTCTGGCTGCCGCTCCGCGAAGGGAGCGGGCTTCCCTTCACCCGGATCCCCGCCGTCACCTGGCTGACGCTCTGGGGCATCCTGTCGGGCTCGGTCGTGGCGCGTGCCCTGATCGGGATCGCCGATCCCTCGCCCGGCCGCGTGCGGGCCGCGGTGGGCAACGCGATCATGTCGATCATCACGTTCGACGCGGTGCTCGTGCTGGCGGCCTGCGGCGAGGCGTGGGCGGTCATCGTCCTTCTGCTCCTGGCATTCTTCCTGCTGGGCCGCCGCGTCGTTTCCCCCACCTGATTCTGGAGGCGGCGGGCGAGCCCGCCGATTCCCGGCATGCGACTCGGCTACAGCACCAACAGCATCGGCGACGTCAATCCGCTCGAAGCGATCCCGGTGCTCCACGATCTCGGCTATCGATCGCTCGCGATCACGCTCGACCGAGACACGCTCGATCCCTTCGCGGCCGATCTGCCCGCCCGCACCGTCCGCTGGCGAGAGGCCCTGGCCGCCGCCAGCATGGGCTGTGTCGTCGAGACGGGGGCCAGGCATCTGCTCGACGCGGCGGTCAAGCACGAGCCGACACTGGTCTCCTCGGATCCCGCCGCTCGGGCCCGGCGGATCGACTTCACGCGGCGGGCGATCGACGTCGCCGCCGAACTGGGGGCGGAATGCGTCTCGCTCTGGTCGGGCATCGTCCGCGACGCAGCGCCGGCCGACACGGTCTGGGCGAGGCTCGCCGATGGCCTGGCGGAGATCATCGACCATGCCGGGCGGGTGGGCATGACCGTGTCTTTCGAGCCCGAGCCAGGAATGTTCATCGACACGCTGGCCCGGGCGGAGAAGCTCTTCGACCGGCTCCAACGCCCCGGGCCCCTGCGGCTCACGGTTGACATCGGCCACATGGAATGCATGGGCGAGCGTCCATTCGCGGCGCACCTCGCGGCTTGGAATGGCCTGGTCGCCAACGTCCACGTCGATGACATGCTCGCCTGCCGCCACGAGCACCTGCCGCTGGGCGCGGGCGACGTCGATCTCCCGGCCGCGGTCGCCGCACTTGCCGCCGTCGGCTATCGTGGTGGCCTCCACGTGGAGCTTCCCCGCCAGGCGCATCGCTGGCGGGAAACCGCGCGGCAGTCGGCTTCCTTCCTGCTGAAAACGATGCCAGGATCCACCGCATGACCGCCGCCACGCATGTTCTTCTGCTGTCGATCCCCGGGCTGCGAGCGGAGGATCTGCCGCGGATGCCGGTGCTCGCCGGCATGGCCGCAAACGGCCGGTCGATTCCGCTCGCGGCCGGCTTTCCTGCCCTCACCTGCCCGGTGCAGGCCACGCTCACGACGGGCGTCCCCCCCGCCGCGCACGGCATCGTCGCCAACGGGCTCTTCGACCGCGGCACAAACCACCTCGAGATGTGGATCAGCCCCGACTCGATCCACCGCGCACCGCGACTCTGGGACCAGCTGAAGAAGGCCCGGCCGGGGCTCCGCACGGCCGCGTGGTTCATGCTCCAGTCGAAGCACGCCACCGCCGATCTCGTCTGCCTCCCGGCGCCGAAACACAACCCCGACGGCACCGAGACGATGTGGTGCCACACGAATCCCGAACCGCTCTACGCCGCGCTGCGGGAGAACCTCGGCGAGTTTCCGCTCCACAAGTTCTGGGGGCCGGTGGCGGGCATCGAGTCGTCCCGTTGGATCGCGCGGAGTTTCGTCGAGGCCTCGCGGGAGTCCCCGCCCCAGTTTGCGTGCGTCTATCTGCCGCACCTCGACTACGCCGCCCAACGCACCGGCCCGGACAGTCCGCAGGCCCATGCGGCCTGCGGCGAACTCGACGCCGAGATCGGGGCGCTCGTCGAGGATTTCGGCAGAATCGTCGGCCGAAACAATCTGATCGTGATGGCGGTGGGGGAATACCGGATCCGTCCCGTGACCCATGCGATCCACCCCAACCGCATCCTGCGCGAGGCGGGCCTGCTCGCCGTCCGTGACACCGCCGAGGGGGAGCTGCTCGATTTCACCGCGAGCCGGGCTTGGGCGCTCGCCGACCACCAGATCAGCCACGTCTATCTCCGCGATCCGGGTGACGATCGGCTCGTCGCCGACGTGGCGAGGGTTTTTCAGGGCAGGGCGGGCGTCGGCCGTGTTCTGACGGGTGCCGACCTCGTCACCGCCGGACTCGTGCCACGATCGCAGCCCGCTCCGGCGAATCGCTGCGGCGACGTCGTGGTCGAGAGCACGCTCGACTCCTGGCAGACCTACTTTTACTGGCTGGACGACGCGAGGGCCCCGAGCTTCGCCCGCACGATCGACATCCACCGCAAGCCCGGCTACGACCCGCTGGAGCTCCACATCGATCGTCTGCAGCTCCCGAAGATCGCGATCCCGCTCGAACCCTCACTCGTGAAGGGCTCCCACGGTGCGGTCGATCCGGCAGACTCCCACGAGACGGTCGTCATCGTGTCGCGTCCCGACGTCACCGCCGCCCCGACGCTCGCGATGCCCGACATGGCGGGAATCATCACGAACCTCTTCGGCGTGGCGTGAGTCCGGCTCCCCGCGAGGCTCACACCCAGGCGGGTGGAGGCTGGATCTCGTCGGCCGCACGGTGCCCGCAGTCCTTGCGGCCAGAGCCCTCCAGACGGCTGATCACACGGACGGTCATGTCGGCGTCGCAGACGATCTGGCAGGAGAGTCGCAGGCCCGGCGTCGTGATTCCCTTCGCCGCCAGCACGTCCTTCTCGGCCTGGGTCATCCTCGCCGGCTCCCCCGCGACAAACTCGACGCGGCAGGTGGTGCAGCGGGCCACGCCACCGCAGGCGTGCAACTGATCGACACCGCACTCGTCGACGAGCGCGTTGACCAGCCGCTTGGCGGCGGGCACCTCGAACGAACCCTTTCCTTCGACCGTCAGCAGGGGCATCGGAAGATCCTTTTCATTGGTTGTCGGGGGGCGTCAGGGGCAGGTGTGCGTCGGTTGGCCCCGGGATCACTTCTTCGGCTGTTTGTCGTCGAGATTCGCGACGAGGTCTTCCGGTGTGAGGGGAGTTCGCACCCCGTCGGCCGGCACGTCGAGACCGGTCGTCCACACCAACGCGTTGAGCATCATCGTCCGGAAGTTCTCCTCGGCCCAGTTCTCATGGAAGTGGGCGCCGGTGCAGCCGAAACCCCGGCCACCCGTGGGCCGCTCATAGGCCCAGGCCAGCGTCTCGCGGGCGCCCTTCGCGGCCCGCACGGTCGGGTTGTTGCTGTGGGGGCCGTCGGGCCGTTCACGGGTCTCGTCGGGCGGGACGGCCGTGAGAATCATCGTCAGGCCGGTGGGCGGATCGCGAAACCGCATGTGGTAATACCACTCGTCCTGGATCTCGAAGGGCTTCACGCCGCTGGTGATGGGATGACCCTCGGCGAGCTGCGTCTGGGCGAGTTTCCAGTGCGGGTTGACCGACCAGCCGGCCTCGAAATAGCCCCCGGTCCAGTCGAGGAACTCGGGCCCGCCCTTCTCCTTCGGCACCTCGACGGCGTAGTGCAGGCAGGCGATGCCGACGCCCCGTTTCGCCAGCACGTCGATCTGGGCGAGTCGGTTGCTCTGGATCACGGGGTGGCCGCCGCCGCCGTCCGAGAAAAAGAAGATCGCATCGGCGTTGTCAAACGCCGTCGGATCGCCGGGCCAACCCCCCTCGTAGACTTCGGAAACGATCTGGGGAAACGACGCATCGAGGCACTTCTTGAGCAACATCGCGCCCGCACGGAACTCGTGTTGGCCCGGGGCGTGGCTCGCCTGACCGGCCACGAGGACGAGCTTCTTGAGGCCCGAGGTCAGTTTTTTCCGCGCGAGGCGGATGTCCTTGAACTCCACCTTCATGGGCGGGCCGGCATGCAACTGCAGGGCGAGCACGCCCTGCGTCGCCCGCTTGCCGGCCTCTTCATCGACCGTCTCCGACATCAGTTGGCCGTTGATGAAGTGCCGGAGGCGGGGGCCCTGCGCCACGATGCGAAACTCATTCCACTCCCCGGGCTTGATGAACTTCTCCAGGTTCTTCCCGATCGGTTCACCGGCCTTTTTCCCGCCGTCGGCGGCGATCGTGATCCGCTCGCCCCGATTGGCGAGGATGCCCCGCCCCTTTTCCTCGTAGAGGATTCCCGAATACGTCGGTCCCGACTCGAAGTCGCCCTGGTAGCCCCCCACCACGAAGTCGCCAAGATCCTTGCTGCGGTATTGGACGCCGCTGTTGCCCCCCGTGAGGCGATACTTGAATGTCAGCTCGAAGTCATCGACGAGCCCCCCTCGCCAGATGAGGAACGTGTTGCCGTTGGTCGGCTTCTCGGCGGTGGTTTCACCCACGATCGTGCCGTTCTCGACCCGCCAGAAACCGGGCTTCCCCTCCCAACCGTCCAGTGACTTCCCATCGAAGATCTTGACGCCCACCGGATCGGCGGCGGAGGCCCCGCTCGCGGGCCAGCCCGGGACGAAGAAAGCGGCCAGGCAGAGAAGCCAACGGGCTCGGGGCCGACGGCCCGGCATGGTGGGGGCGGAATGGTTCACGGCAAGTCCTCAGGAGACCGGGATTTCGGCGGAACGAACCGCCTGCGGTTCCGAAGTATGCCACGAATGGGGCGGTTCTGGAACCAACCGGTTTCAGAGCGAGGGGGTGCTGACGGACCGCTGCAGCCTGTTCGCGGTGACGGACTCGCGGGTCAGGCCGAGCATGTCGAGGAGGGCGTCGATCCCCACGACCCGCACCCCGAACTGTCTGGCAGCCTCGACGCTGCGTCGCTGCCGCCGGGCCTCCTCCTCGAAGGCCTCCACCTCTTTTTCGCCGGCCCGGGCCGGGGGCTTGCCGCCATCGACGACCATCGCGGTCGTGGTTGAAACCGCCTGGGCGACTCGGGCCCCGGACCGCTTGACGATTTCGATCAGCCGTTCGTTGTCGGCCCCGCCGCCGTTGTCGAGGTTCACGTATCCGACGATCACCACCTCCGGTGCGGTGCCAGCCGCCCAGAGGCTGGTGGCCACGCCGTCGCCCGCCAGGATGGGCGAGCGGATCGAGTCGCGACGGATCGCGGCGCGGACCAGAGACGGCCCCTCGATGTCGGTCACTTCGACCGTCCCCTTGCGATCTCCGATCTGCGGACGCGTGTCGTCCGGCGGAAACACGTGCAGCACCATGCCCGGACGGATGCCCTGGGTGGACGCGCACGAGACGAGCACGCTCCGCGTGGGCTCGTCAACCGAGAGGATCCGGCCGTCGAGGCCATCGACGCGATTGTCCTTGGGCGTGGCCGCGAGCACCGTCTCCTGCAGTTGCGGATCGGCGACCCGCAGCGCGGAGAGAATCTTGTTTTGTTCGGTGATCGCCTTGGCCCGGTCACGCAGTTCGGCGTAGATCACGCCGAGCTTGTCTTCGGCCTGGTCTTTCGCGTTGAAGTCTTTCTGCCGGGCGGTGGAAAGATACTGCCCGCCGTCGGCGATCCTCGCGATCAGCAGGTCGAGCCGGTTGGCCTTCTGCTCCGCGGCCTGCTTCTCGTCGAAGAGTTTCTTCTGCTCGCCCTCGTGGCCGGCCCACTGCGAGTCGAAGGCCTTCTTGGCGTCGTCCTGCTCCTGCTTGGCCGCCTTCACCTCCGCGGCGGCGGCCTTTTCCGTCTCCGCGGCCTTCTCACGGGATTCGGTCGCGGCAAGTTCCGCTTCCTTCGTCTTGCCGATCGCGGACTGGACCGACTCGTCCTTGGACCGCATCTGGCCCCTGAGCCATCCGACCAGTTTGTTGTACGACTTCGGCTCCTCGTTGAAGCCGGCGAACTCTTCGGCGAGAAGCTTGTTGAGATTGTCTTCCGTGGCCTGGGCGGCGGTGCCCTCGGGCTCGCCGATCACCTGCCGGAACTTCTCCAGTTCCTGCTGCGCCGAGAGCAGTTCGGCCTGCCTTTCGGAGGCCGACTTTTCGGCGATCTGGGCCTTGGACTGCTCGTCCATCCGCTGCTTGAACATGAAGTACGTGGCGAACGTCAGGACGAACGTCAGCAGCACGAACACGATGAGTGCGATGCTGAGCCGGTAGACCGTGGGGTTTGTCGCCATGATTGGTGTTCCTCTTGAATCGACGTCTCATCGGAACCGGGGCGGCCGCAGAATCACACGATGTCACTCTGTAGGGGTCGTAGCGGCGGGGAATCCGGGGCTGTGGGCCAGAGGTCCGACCACGCCACCGGCCGCCCGGCCCCGGCCGCCTCGCGTGCGAGCAGGGCCACCATGGTGCTCCGGCAGAGCATCGCAAGGTCGTCGATCCGCGCCCCCGACCTCAACGAGCGGACGAGCGCGGCCATGCAGGCGGCATGGCTGTCGGGCAGGCCTCCCGCCGCGGGCAGGGAGCGTCGTCCCGACACGGCATGCGTGCAAAGATCGGCCTCTCCCCGCGTGCCGACCAACCGTTCCACGGTTTCCGTGGTCGTGCCCGCGCGGCGTTCGATGCCGGCGGCGAGCGAGCCACCGTCGCCGAAGACAAGCCGCACGGCGACCGTCGATGATTCGGCGGCCGGGGGTCCCGGAGGGAGGACGAGCGGCGGGGCGACCGGCACGGCGGCGACCGGAGCCACGTCGCCAAACGCCCACAGCAGGCGATCGATCGCGTGGATGTGGTGTTCGACGACACAGCCCCCCGATGCGTTCGGGTCGCTGATCCAGTTGCGAGCGGCTGCGTCGGCCGGGGACCAGCCCGGGAGCGGCCCGCGGCGCCAGGGAAGGCCGAGTCGGGCCGTCGCCACGCCGCGGACCGGCCGCCCGATGGCGCCGTCGAGCACGCTGCCGATCGTCTGCTTGAGCCGCTCGTCGTGCCGCGAGTGCATTCCGGAGGCGAACGAGAGCCCCCGGCGTCGGGCCTCGGCGCCCAACGCGAGGATCGACCGCGTGCCCGCCGCATCGACGGCCGCGGGCGTCTCGCAGTAGATGTGGCGGCTGGCGGCGACCGCGGCGGCGACGTGCGCGGGCCGCAGGTGCGGCGGCGTGGCCAGAATCACCATGTCGATGTCGGCCGCGATCGTGTCGAATCCGGCGGCCGCGCCGGTGAAGCGGCTGGCAGCGGGGCAGGCGAAGCGGTCGCCGAGCCGTGCCGCGAGGATCTCGACGGACGCGGCAAGGTGGGCGGAGAAGAGATCGCCGACGGCCGTGACCATCACGCCGGGATCGGCGGCGACGGCCTGCAGCGCGGCGCCGGTGCCGCGGCCGCCACAGCCGACGAGACCCACGCGGATCAGGTCGCTTCCGGCCGCGAACACGCCGCCGGCAGGCAGCGAGCCGACCGTGGCGGCGGCCAACGAGCCGCCGAGAAACGAGCGGCGGTTGACCCGCCGGCGAGACACATCAGGCGCCATGCGATCATCTCCAGACATGGGGAAGGACCTTCACCGGAATGCTCTCAACTTAGCAGGCCGTGGCTCAAGTCGCCCGCCGCCGGAGGCGGTGGGCGTCGGCCCGGCTGTCCATGAACGAAGTCATCCATGACCTTTGTCCACCGGATCGCCCGGCGGAAAAGCCGGGGGTTTCCGCGGTCGACGATCCTCGCATCCTGCTCGAGCCGACTTGTTCCACGGTCTGCCGGGATCCCCGGACGTTTCTTCCGGCCGAGCCGCCGGCGACGGCTCAGCGCTGTGACGCGAGCCGCGCCATCGCCTTGACGACCTCCTGCTCGATCGCTTCGGGCGACTGCCCGAATGCCGCCTCGAAATCCCGGCGCCGCTCGGCGACGGAATCCTCGGCGAGCGGGGGTTTGGCGGCCTGCGTCCGCAGGTAGTCGGTGAACTCCTTCTTCCGCGTCTCGACGAGGTGCCTCGTGAGCGACCAGGCGGCGGCGTAGGCGTCGAGGGGTCCTTCGGCGGCGCGGAAGCGGTCGTCGGAAGTGATGATTGCCGCGATGTCACCCGGCCGGTGGGTCGCGAGGAAGTGGTCGAGGCGGGGGCGATTCACGTTGCCGATGCCCCGCCAGCCGCGGGTGTTTTTCAGATCGGGCGTCTCGAAATAGGTGGCGATGCCTTCGCTGACCCAGAGAGGCACCGGGGCGAGGCGGCGGTGCATGCCGCAGTTGAAGGCCATCTGGTGGGTCGCCTCGTGCACGAGCGTGGCGACCAGGCCGGCCGCCGCGGGGCTCGTCAGGATTTCGAGGGCGGTGCCGGGCGAGCCTCGTCCGGCGGGCCGCGGCACCCCGTCGGTGCCGGTGAGGTCGAACGTGGTGACGCGGTTGGTCAGCAGGTTGTAGTAGCCCACCACGCGGTCGCTCGCGGCACCGAGATCACGGCTCGCGTGGGCCTCGTACCTCCGCCGATCGGCGAAGATCACGACCACGAGCGGTCGGGGCGGATCGAACACCTCGAGCCCCGCCTTGCTCCAGAAGTTGCCGAAGGCCTCGTGGAGCCGCTCGAACAGCGCCGCGCACCACCTTGCGTAGTCGCGCGAGGTGTCGAAGCAGACCACGTAGTGCCTGGTGACGAGCACGTCGAAGCCGGCGGGCAGGTCCGCGAGGATCCGCGTCCCGAGTTCCCGGGGTGTCTCCTCGGCGGGGGCGGCGGTGAGCGGCCGCCGTTCGGCGATCGCAGAGGGCTGGAGCAGTTCATACCGCTCGTCGGCGAGTTCCACGAGCAGGCCGCCATCGACCGCCTCGACGAGCACGGCGGCATCGACCGTGCGGCGGCCGTTCGCGGTGCGGACTTCGATCCGTTCCCTCGAAACCGTGGCGTCGTCCGCCGCCGCCCCATGGCCCAACCAGACCGCGATCGCGGCGGCGATCGCGACGCGGAAGCGGGGCAGAGGGGGCATGGGCGGGGGGATCCGAAGCCTTGGCGGGCTGGCCACCGGGGATGCGAGCATGTTTTTGCCGTCGGTGAAAGGTCAGCCGTCGGGTTGACCTTTCGGCCGCCCCGGGGCACCGCTAGTCTCCCACGCCCCCTGGAGGCTGGTCGAGATGAAGCTCTGCAAACCGGGCCGCAAACTGGGCCGCGCTGCCGGCGGCTTGGCCGTGATCGCCGCGGTCGCCTGCTCTCCGCTGCTGTCGGGCTGCAAGACCTGGAAGACGCTGACAACCAGCGAGAAAACGCTCGAAGAACAGCGGAAATACGGGTCCACGGCGGATCAGCGGATCGAGACGCTCGCCGCCGATGCCGCCAAGGCAAAGGCCGGCACCCATGCCGAGAAGGCCGAGTTCACGAGCGGCCAGGTGAAGAGCATGCTGGAGGAGCACGATCCCCGCGTGCGGTGCGTGATCCTGGAGACGGTCGCGGAGTTCGAGACGCCGTCGGCCGTTGCGATCTGCAAGGGGGGCCTTGAAGATCCCGACCCTCGCGTCCGCATGGCGGCCTGCACCGTCTGGCGGACCCGGGGCGGGCCCGAGGCGGTCGAACTGCTCGCCACGCGGTATCGCAGCGATCAGGAAATCGACGTCCGCCTCCGGGCCCTGCGGGAGTTGGGGCAACTCGGCGATCAGCAGGCGATTCCCGTCCTCGCCAAGGCGCTCGAGGATTCCGATCCCGCCGTGCAATACAGGGCCGTGGCGGCCCTCAAGAAGGTGAGCGGCCGAGACCTCGGCGACGACGTCAACAAGTGGCGGGAGTGGGCCGCGGATCCGGCCGGATCGGCGGCTGAATGGTCGGTCGCCGAGGAGTTTCGCAAGCTGTTCTGATCAGCCGGGCCGGCGGTGGAGGCTCCCACCCCCGCGGCGGCCCCTGGGGCTTCACGGCTGCCTGACAGGTGGGGCCGTCTGCGTGGTCGAGGCAAACTGGCCCGACCCGTCGGCTTGTTTCGGCACGGGCAACGTTTCGGGCGGTCGGGCGGTCGATACCCCGAACACACGCCGTGTGATCCCAGCCCCCGACCGCAGTGCGCGATGCCCAACCAAGACGTAACTCCTCGGGCGCCGAACCATTCGGCGTGTGTCCCGTGTTCACCGCCGTGTCGTCGCCGCTGCGTGCTGCCGGTTCTGATCGCAGCCTCGTGCCTGGCGACGTCGTTCGGCTGGCAGGCCTGCGCGGCGCCTCCGACGCGGACCCGCGGGGGATTCTTCGAGGGGTTGCTGAAGAAGGCCGAGCCGACGCCTCCCTTCATCGCCTTGCCGCAGCCGCCGTCGCAGGATGAGGTCGATCGTCAGGCGGCCGAACGGCAGGCCCGCCTGCAGGCCAAGGGGGCGACCAAGACGACGGTGAAACGGGCCGACGCGACCACGGCCAAGCCGGCCTCGCCCGCGAAGAAGCCGACCGTGGCCGACGCGGTCGCCTTCGGCAAGTCGCTGAAGACCGCCGCAGGCAAGGTCATCGAAGACGCCTCGAATCCGGAATACATCCCCCGGCGGCGGCCGATGCCTCAGCCGCCGCAGACCGCCGTCGTGAAGCCGTCGCCGGCGGGCCGCCGCCAGACGCCGCCGCTCGTCGTGACGCGGCTCCAGCCCACCGGCGCGCCTCCCCCCGCCACGCGGCGGTTCGAGCAGCTGCGGCGCCGGATCGCGCAGACACTCGCCACCTACCAGAGACGGCCGCTCAACACGGCGGAGCACACGCCCTGGGAGGTCATGCACGGATTCATCGCGTTTGGCATCCCCACGCAGGTTCGCGTCGGCGGCCCGGCCGGCGATCTGGCGAGCGCGATCGGCTGGTCGAACATGGGCGGCCGCTGCCGCGGGCAGGTGATGCTCGCCGCGGCGGATGATCGGATCGTGGCCCTCAAGGGCGTCGGCGTGCAGGGCCACTCCGCGCAGTATCTCGCGATCCTCGCGCAGTGCCGCGTCGCCGCCAACTCGCCCCTCACCGTCCAGGGCAGGACGTTCACCGTCGCGGACCTGATCGAGGAGGAAAAGCAGGCCTGCAAGTCGAAGACGGAACTCACGTTCGCCCTCATCGCCCTGGCGCATTACCTCCCCACCGAAGCGACCTGGGAGAGTCGCAACGGGGAGAAGTGGTCGCTGCCGCGACTCGTCGAGGAGGAGATCGCACAGCCCATCCGCGGGGCGCCGTGCGGCGGCACGCACCGGCTCTTCGGCCTCGCGTACGGTTGCCAGCGGCGGCTGCGGGCCACCGGCCAACTCGACGGCCCCTACCTGCGGGCCGACAGGTATGTTCGCGACTACCAGAACTTCGCCCTCACGAAACTCCAGAATCGCGACGGCTCGTTCAGCACGGAGTGGTTCAAGTATCACGCCGACCGCGAGGACGACATCGACCGCAAGATCCAGACCACGGGCCACATCCTCGAATGGCTCGTCTCCTCGCTCGATCAGGAGCGGCTCTACGAGCCGCGGGTCGTCGCGGCGGCGGAGTATCTCTGCGGCGCGCTGGCCAGCGCGCCCTCGCGGGAGTGGAAGATCGGCCCGCTCGGCCATGCCCTTCACTCGCTGAACATCTACCAGGAAAGGGCCTGGGGCGTGGTGCTGCCGGGCGGCATCGCCGCCTACAATGGCTCGATGAAGGCCTCGGCACCGCCCGCCATGATCGCCGATCGACCGGAGCCGGGCCGCGGCGACGGCGAGGGCACGTCGACTCGTCGATAGGCCCGTCGTCCTTGAACCACGCCCCCCTGCCGCGTAGGCTTCGGCGGCGGGGCCTTCCGTGCGAGCATCCGGCGATCCGGCGGCCCATCCGTCCCGCACCGCGCCTTCACGGCACGCCTGGAGCGGGTTCATGACAGCGGCCGACGTCACCCCCCAACTCGAGCGTCTTCTCGACGCCGCCGTCCGGCTCTTCGAGTCGACGTCGGCCGAGGCGATCCTGCTGCTCGTCGACGAGCGTCTCGACTGGGCGCGGGTGCGACAACTCGCACACTCCGGGCCGGTGCTCGTGGCCGCCGACGACGAGGCCCATCTCGCCGGCGCCTCCGACCACGGCATCAAGCAGGTCACGCTCGACGTTTCGGGCCTGCCGGTTCACGAACGTCTGGCGCAGGCGCTGCTCGAGTGCGTGGCCGCGGAGATCATCGGAGCCGACGCCCAGGTGGTGGCCGTTTACAGCGGCTTCGAGGCCGGCACGGTCGACTCCGTCAGCCTGCTGCGTCTGGAGGAGCATCTCGGCCAACTCACCAGCCGCGACCTGCGGAACCTCGAGACCAAGGTGCCGCTCGAGACGCTCAAACTGGTCGTCGATCTGGCCGTCGAGATCGGCCGCGAGGGCCGTGAAGGCAAGCCGGTCGGCACGCTGTTCGTCGTCGGCGACACGCGAAAGGTGATCCAATCGAGCCACTCCGCCGGCTTCGATCCGGTTCGCGGCTACGGTCGTGCGGAGCGGCGGCTCACCGATCCCCGCGTTCGTGAAGGCATCAAGGAGATCGCCCAGCTCGACGGCGCCTTCGTGATCGGCTCCGACGCCACCGTCGAAGCCGCGGCCCGCTACATCGACGCCTCCGCCGAGAATGTCTCCGTGTCGAAGGGGCTCGGCGCGCGTCACTGGGCCGCCGCGGCCGTCACCCGCCGCACGAAGAGCGTGGCCGTGGCGGTCAGCGAGACGAGCGGCACCGTCCGCATCTTCCAAAACGGCGAGGTGATGCTCCGGATCAAGCCCTTCCGCCGGGCCATGAAGTGGAAAGACTTCGAGTACGAGCCCCCGAGCGGTGACTGACCGCTGCGGTGAGCCCCGGGCGAGGGTGCGGGGTATGCTGACCGCGTCATGATCATCGACGCACCGGCCGCCGAAGCGACGCCCGACCTGCACGGCAAGACCGTGTGGGCGATCGACACGCTGTCACGGGTCTACCAACTCTTCCACGCGCTGCCCGAGATGACGGCGGCCGATGGCACGCCGGTGTCCGTGGTGTTTGGGCTGACCCGCGACCTGCTCGACATCGTCGAGAAAAAGAAGCCCGACTATCTCTTCTGCGCGATGGACCCGCCGGGGCCGACCTTTCGCCACGAGATGTTCGAGGCCTACAAGGCCAACCGGGCCGAGATGCCCGCCGACCTCGTGCCGCAGATTCCGCTCGTGCGCCGGCTGCTCGAGGTGTTCGGCATCCCGTGCCTCGAACTGCCGGGTTACGAGGCCGATGACGTGCTGGCCACGCTGGCCACGCAGACGGTGTCCGCCGGCGGCGACTGCACGATCGCCACGTCCGACAAAGACGCGAGGCAGCTGCTCGGGCCGCACGTGCGACTGCTCAATCTCCGCACCAACAAACCGCTCGGCGTCGATGAACTCAGGGCGGAATGGGGGATCGGGCCCGGTCAGGTCGTCGATTTCCTGTCACTCGTCGGCGACAGCATCGACAACGTGCCGGGCGTTCCGGGGATCGGCCCCAAGATCGCGTCGGAACTGCTGCAGAAATATGGCACGCTCGACACGCTGCTCGCCAACATCGACGCCGTGCAAGGGGCCAAACGCAAGGAAAACCTCGCCGCTCACGGCGACACCGCGCGGGCCGGCCGCCGGCTGATCATGCTGGAGCGGGCGGTGCCGCTGACGATTCCCTGGGCGTCCGGCGCGCTGCATCCGCCCGATTCCGCCGCGCTCGCCGACCTCCTGCGGACGTTCGGCTTCCGGAGCCTCCTCGACCGCGTGGTGCGGGGCGGCGGGGGCAGGGCCCCGTCCGCCGAGCCGGCGGCCCCGGTCGAGGCGGTGAGGGTTCCGGCGGCGAGGGTTCCGGCGGCGAGAACGCTCTTCGACATGTTCGACGCGGAGCCTGCCACGCCCGAGGCCACCCCCCGGCCGCTGCCGCGTCGGATCGCGGTCGAAGAACCGCGCGGGGCGGAGGAGGTCGCCGCCGTCGTCGCCCGCTTGCGGGCCGCCGGACCGCTCACGCTCTGCGTGGTGCGGCCCTCGGGCGGGACGATTCTCGCCCGTCCCCTGGCCGCCACGCTCGCCGCGGGCGACGCATGCGGCTGGTTCGACGCCGCGTCGCTCGCGTCGAATGACGATCTCCGCGGCCTGCTCGCGGACGCCGGCGTTCCCAAGTGGGGGCACGATCTCAAGCGGCAGGAGGTGGCCCTGCGAACGCTCGGCATCCGGCTGGCCGGCGGCTCGTTCGACACGCTGCTCGCCGCCTATCTGCTGGAAGCCGGGGAGCGGAATCTCGGCCTCACCGAGACGGCGATCCGCCACGGTGTCACGATCGACGATCCCGCCGCGGCGGCCGAGGTCGATCATCCGCTCGAGCCCCGGCCGGCGGCCGCGCATTGCCGACTCGTGCAGGAGCTCGCCGCGCGGCTGCCGTCGCTGCTGGAATCGCAGGGGCTCGCCCGGCTGTTCGCGACGGTCGAGATGCCGCTGGCTGCGGTGCTCGCCGACATGGAGGTGCGTGGGGTCCGGATCGATTCCGCGGCGCTTGCCGCCCTGTCCGCCGAATACGCGATCCGGCTCGAGGAGCTCGAGCGCGAGATTCACGCGCTCGCCGGCCGCCCCTTTGCGATCGCGTCGCCGCTGCAACTGCGGACGGTGCTCTTCGACGAGCTTCGTCTGCCGGTGGTGAAGCGGGGCAAGACCGGCCCGAGCACCGACGCGGAGGTGCTCGAGCAGCTCGCCCCGCTCCACCCGCTGCCGGCGAAGCTGCTCGAGCATCGAAAATACGCGAAGCTCAAGAGCACCTACGTCGATGCCCTGCCGGCGCTCGTCGATCCGTCTTCGGGCCGCGTTCACACGTCGTTCAACCAAACGGTGACCGCGACGGGCCGGCTCAGCTCGAGCGACCCGAATCTGCAGAACATCCCCACGCGGACCGCCGAAGGGCAGCAGATCAGGGCCGCTTTCCTGCCCGGCGAGCCCGGCTGGCGGTTCGTGGCCGCCGACTATTCGCAGATCGAGCTGCGGGTCCTGGCGCATCTCTCCGGGGATGCCGCGATGAAGGCGGCGTTTGCGGCGGGCGAGGACATCCACACCCGGACGGCGGCGAGCGTGCATGGGATCGACGCGGCCAGCGTCACGCCCGCGATGCGGCGGGTCGCCAAGGCGGTGAACTTCGGCATTCTGTACGGCCAGTCGGCCTTCGGGCTCGCGCGGGCCCTCGGCATCCCGCAGGCCGACGCGGCGGAGTTCATCGCCGGCTACTTCCGGGTCTTCGAGGGGGCCTCGGCCTTCATGGACGACGCCCTCGACCGCTGCCGACAAGACGGCTCCGTGACCACCATCCTCGGCCGCCGGCGTCGGATCACGGGGGTCCGCGACCGCGGCAAGCGGAGAAATGCCTCGGGCGTGATGTCCCTCACGCTCCCCGAGCGGGAGGCCGTCAACACCGTGGTGCAGGGATCGGCCGCCGATCTGATCAAACTCGCGATGCTGCGGGTCGATGGCCGGCTCCGTGCGGAACGCCGGCGGACCGCCCTCGTGCTCCAGATCCACGACGAACTCCTGCTCGAGGCTCCGGCCGAGGAGGTGGCCGACGTCGAGCGGCTCGTCGTGGAGGAGATGCGGTCGGCGCTCGTCCTCTCGGTCCCGATCGAGGTCTCGGTGCAGGCGGGGGGCACCTGGGCGGAGTGCGAATGACCATGATCGTCGTCGGACTGGTGGGCCGGATTGGCGCGGGGAAGTCGACCGTGGCGCGTTTGTTCGCCGAGCGGGGCGCCACCGTCATCGACGCCGACGCCCTGGCCCACGAGGTGCTCGACGACCCGGTCGTGATCCGCGAGGTCGTGGAACGATTCGGTGCCGGAGTGCTCGACGACGAGGGGCATGTCCACAGGGGGGCGCTCGCCGGACTCGTCTTCGGCCGCGACGGGGCCGGCGAGGATTCGCTTCGCGCGCTCGAGGGCATCGTGCACCCCCGGGTGCGGCGGCGGGTCGCGGAGCGGCTCGCCTCGATTCGCGAACGCCGGGCCGGGGGCGCATCCCCGGAGTTCGTCGTTTTGGACGTGCCACTGCTCGTGCAGGCGGGCTGGGATGACCTCTGCGATCGGCTGGTCATCGTGGATTGTGAAGAGTCTGTGAGGCGGCGGCGTCTGGCCTCGCGGGGTTGGTCGGAGACGCAGGCGATCGCCCGGGACCGTGCCTGGGAGCGGGGTTACAGGCGGCCCGCGACGGCGGCAAATACCAGTTGCGTGGATGCCTCGGGCGATCCTGCTTATACTCGGCTGCAGGTCGGTCGGATCCTCGACGAATGGCGCGGCGCCTGACAGCCGCGGCACCTCGCGCATCGTCGTCTTTCCGGCCGATTCCCGCCCGGGGTCCAAGTCACCGATCGATGCACCGTGGCCGTGTGGCTCCGCAGCCCGCTGCCAAGGGCCGTGTCGTTGTTGTTTTGACCCTCCCGCTTTCGTTCTCCTTCGACACATCCGAGTCGGTCCCTCCCTCCTTCTTCGCGGTCCCTCGACGCCGCGGCCCCCCGGTGCACCATGATGAACTCCACCCCCAATGCCCCGCGGGACGACGGCGATGACGAACCGCTCTCGCTCGCCGAGGAGATCGCCGCCGAGGTCAAGGAAGGTCTCGACGTCACGGGCCATTACGAGTCGCTGAAGAAGGGCGATACCTTCATCACGAGCCTGCAAAACCTGTCGATGCAGGAACTGGTCGATCTGGCCCGGGCCGAGAACCTGGGAGACGTGACCGGTGCCAAGAAGCAGGATCTCGTGTTCCGGATCCTCAAGGAGCGGGTCAAGCTCAACGGCCTGATGTTCGGCGAGGGCACCCTCGAGATCCTGCCCGACGGCTTCGGATTCCTGCGGAGTGCCGACGCCCACTACCTCTCGTGCCCCGACGACATCTACGTGTCGCCGAGCCAGGTGCGCCGCTTCGGTCTCCGCAACGGCATGAGCGTGGCCGGGCAGATCCGCCCGCCGAAGGAGAGCGAGCGGTATTTCGCCCTGCTGCGGGTGGAGGCGATCAATGGCGAGGATCCCGCGAAGCTGACCACCCGCGTGTTCTTCGACGAGCTCACGCCGCTGCATCCCGACGAGCGGATCGTGATGGAGACCACGACCGCGGAGATCGCGACGCGGGTCGTCGACCTGATCGTGCCGATCGGCTTCGGCCAGCGCGGGCTGATCGTGAGCCCGCCGCGTGCGGGCAAGACGATCCTCCTGCAGAAGATGGCCAAGGCGGTGCTCGCCAACTATCCCGAGGCCTACGTCTTCATGCTCCTCATCGACGAGCGGCCGGAGGAGGTCACCGACATGGAACGGCAGGTGAAGGGGCCGTCGTGCGAGGTGATCAGCTCGACCTTCGACGAGCCCGCGGCACGCCACATTCAGGTGGCCGAGATGGTCATGCGCCGCGCGCGCTCGATGGTCGAGGCCGGCGAGGACGTAGTCATCCTGCTCGACTCGATCACGCGCCTCGCGCGCGCCTGCAACATCGAGGCGCCGTCCCACGGCAAGCTGCTGTCGGGCGGCATCGAGGCCAGCGCCCTGCAGATGCCCACGAAGTTCTCCGGCTCGGCGCGCAAGATCGAGGGCGGCGGCGCCCTGACGATCCTCGGCACCGCGCTGATCGAGACCC
>SXHR01000254.1:0-5523 GCA_005773625.1 Planctomycetaceae bacterium
ATGGATGACTTTGCCCCCGGACAGCTAGCTTCGACTTTTGCAGTTTTCGGAGGCATGAGAAGTCACCCGTTTCGTAGGTCGGGGGTGCCCATGCCCCGACCTACGCGACGGGTGACATCCAATACACTCCGAAAAACTGCAAAAGTCGAAGTTAGGCTTTTCCATTTCCCCCTCTCGGCTTCCCTGCGGCGGTCACAATGTTCCTCATCGATCTCGTCGTCGTCTTCGCGGTCGCCGCGGCGGTGGTGTTCGCCTTCGGGCAGGCGAAGCTGCCGAGCGTCGTCGGCCTGCTCGTCGCCGGCGTGGTCGTCGGCCCCTACGGGCTCTCGCTCGTCGCCGAAGTCGAGGTCGTCGAGATCCTCGCCGAGATCGGCGTGGTCGTGCTGCTCTTCACGGTGGGCCTCGAGTTCTCGCTGTCGCGGCTGCTCGTCATGCTGCCGACGATGGCCCGGATTGGCCTGCCGCAGATCGTCGGCACGACGGCGGTGGTGACGGCGGCGACGGGGTGGTATCTCGGCACGCTCCCCCAGGCCGTGTTCGCCGGGATGCTCGTCGCCATGTCGAGCACGGCCATCGTGCTGAAGATTCTTTCCGACCGTGGCGAAATGGCGACGCCCCCGGGCCGGATCGCCGTCGCCGTGCTCCTGTTCCAGGACCTCGTCGTCGTCGCCGCCATGCTCTCGGTGCCGCTGCTGGCCAGCGCCGCGGGAGTGGTGCCGGAGGACGGGCAGACTCCCGCCGCAGCGGCGCACCACTCCGCGCCGCTCTTTCTCGATCCGTTCGCCGCGGTGGTGGCGGGCCTGGCCGTCGTGGCCGCGGTCCTGCTCGTGGGCCGATTCGCCGTGCCCCGGGTGCTGCACGCGGTGGTGCGGCAGCGCAACCGCGAACTCTTCCTGATGACGATCGTGCTGGCCTGCCTGGGCACGGCGGCGATCACCGCCGAAGCCGGCCTCTCACTGGCCCTGGGGGCCTTTCTTGCCGGACTGGTGCTCTCCGAGAGCGAGTATGGCCACCAGGCGTTCACGGAGGTGCTTCCCTTTCGTGACACGCTCGCGAGCCTGTTTTTCGTCTCGGTCGGAATGCTCCTCGACATCCGCTTCCTGATCGACCATGCGGCCCTCGTCGCGGTCACGGTGGCCGCGATCCTCCTCGTCAAGACCGCCGCCACGGCGATTCCGGCGATCCTCACGGGATTCCCGCCGCGGACCGGCCTGCTGGCGGGGGCGATGCTTGCGCAGATCGGGGAGTTTTCCTTCGTGCTCGGTTCACGGGGGGCGGAGGCGGGCCTGCTCAGCCGCGACGACTATCAGACCTTTCTCGCCGCGGCCGTGATCACCATGGCCGTCACGCCGCTCCTGGCCGGGGCGCTTCCCGGATGGCTCGACCGGCTGTCCCGCACCCGCTGGTGGGGCCGCTGGCTGGCCGACACCGGCCCCGCCGACGATCAGCCGCAACTCACCGACCACGTCATCATCGCCGGCTTCGGGCTCAACGGCCGCAATCTCGCCGCGGCCCTGGCCGAGTTCGGCGTGCCGCACGTCGTCCTCGAGATGAACCCGGAGACCGTCCGCCGCCAGCGTTCGCTCGGGCTCGACATCCACTACGGCGACTGCACGCGGGCCGCCGTGCTCGAACACGTCGGAATCTGCCGGGCACGTGCCTACGTGGTCGCGATTTCCGACGCGGCAAGCAGCCGCCGCAGCGTCCGCGTGGCCCGCACACTGTCTCCGACGGTGCAGATCTTCGTGCGCACCGAATACGTGCTCGAGGTCGAGGAACTCAAGGGCCTCGGTGCCGACGAGGTGATCCCCGCCGAGTTCGAGACGGCCCTCTCCCTCTTCGACCGGGTGCTCTCGATCTACGACGTGCCGGAGGAGACGATCGACGATCTCGTCGATCGCATGCGGCTGGCGAACTACGGTTTCCTGAGGTCCGCTTCGGGACGACATGCCCGCGCCGAAGGGTTGTCGAACGTGCATGCCTGCGTGATCCCGGACGCGAGCCAGGCCGCGGGCCGTTCGATCGGCCAGCTGCGGGTCCGCTCCACGACGGGCGCGACGGTGATCGCCGTGCGCCGCGGCGGCCGCTCGGTTGCGAGCCCCGGACCTGACTTCATCGTGGCGGCGGGCGACGAGGTGACCGTCGTGGGCACGCCCGAGCAGCAGGCGGCCGCTCGAAGACTGCTCTCCAGTTGATGGCGTGCGGCCCGGACGAATCCACCGGCCTGCGTCGCCGTGGTCGGGCATGTATCCTGGCCAACTCCCCCGAGAGGCACGCCGGCACATGACCCCACCGAGGAACTCTCTTCGCCCCGTGTTCTTCGTCGCCTGCCTCGTCGTGGCGATCCCCGCCGCGACGGCGGCCGCAGGGGACGTCCCCTGGCCTCAATGGCGCGGCCCTGCCGGCCAGGGACACGCCGCCGGTGTCCAGGATCTGCCCGTCACCTGGAGCGAGACGGACAACATCGTCTGGAAGACGGTCCTCCCGGGACGCGGCTGGTCGTCACCGGTGATCGACGAGCGGCATGTCTGGATGACCACGGCCGTCGAACGGCGGGCGACCGACGGGGAACGGGCCGGCCGCGAGGTCGCTCCGTCCGGCGGCCAGCCGCGGAATCTCGCCGGCTCCCTCAGCCTGCGGGCCCTGGGCGTCGCCCGCGACTCCGGCCGTCTCGTGCACGACATCGAACTCGGCACCATCGACGATGCCCAGCCGATCCACGCCCTCAACTCATTCGCCTCGCCGTCGCCGGTCCTCGCCGGAGGGCGGCTCTACTGCCACTTCGGTGACTTCGGCACCGCCTGCGTCGACACGGCGACGGGACGCGTGGTCTGGGGCAACCGCGAGTTGCGGCTCGACCACGTGAACGGCCCCGGCAGCACGCCCGTCCTCTGGAATGACCTGTTGATCGTGAACTGTGACGGTAGCGACGTGCAGTATGTGGCGGCCCTCGACGCCGCCACCGGCACCCTCGTCTGGAAGACGCCCCGCAGCGGCCGGCTCCACGACGAGGCCGATCTCAAGAAGGCCTATTCCACGCCGCTTGTGCTGCCCGTCGGCGACCGCGATCTGCTCGTCTCGGCCGGTGCCGACTGGCTCTACGGCTACGACCCGAGGACCGGAAAGGAACTCTGGCGGATGAGCTACGGCGATCTCGGCTTCTCGGTGGTGCCGCGGCCCGTCGCGGCCCATGGCCTCCTCTACATGAGCACGAGTTTCAACCAGCCCCGGCTGCTCGCCATCAGGTTGGCCGACGATCGGACGGGCGCCGAAATCGTCTGGCAGGAGACGAAGGCCGCGCCGAGCATGCCGTCGCCGCTCGTCGTCGGCGACGAGCTCTTCATGGTGAGCGACAAGGGCATCGCCACCTGCCTCGATGCCCGGACGGGCGCGGTCGGCTGGTCACACCGGCTCGGGGGCAATTTCTCCTCCTCGCCCCTCTTCGCCGACGGCCGCATCCATGTCGGCAACCGCGAGGGCGAGACCTTCGTCTACGCGCCGGGGAAGACCTTCACCCTGCTTGCCACCAACCGGCTCGACGGGCGGATTTTCGCCACGCCCGCCGCAGTCGGCGACTCGCTCTATCTGCGGACCGACACCGCCCTCTACCGCATCGCCAACCGGCCCGCGCCGCCGTGATCGGGCCCACGGCGGACCCGGCACCGGCCCCGCACCGTTCAGAGTTGCCCCTTGACGGCCTGTTCGTGGAAGTAATGCGTGATCTTCGTCTGATTGGCGAGCAGCCAGTCGATCGTGGGCTCGTGACGCATCGCCTTGCCGATCGCCTTGGCCGTGGCCTCGCGGTTGGTGCGGAAGAGAACCTCCGGGTCGTACTCGGCTTCGACGATCGAGGGGTCGAGCCACACCGAGACGATGATCCCGAGGTCGTTGGCCTTCCGCTTCGGGATGTCGCCGGTACGCACGGCGTCGAGCACGCCGTGGGCGATCGCCGCCTGCACCGTGCCCATGAGGATGTTCGTGTATTTCTCGCTCTTCACGGTGACCTTGCTCACCATGAGCGTGGCCGGCCGCACCTGCACGTCTGAGTTGAGGATGGCGAACACCCTCGAGTGGCCCTTGGTCTGGTCGCCGAGGAGATTCGCCATCGCGTAGCCCACCGGCCCGTCGAGTTCGCCGATCACCACCTCGGGCTCGGCGGCGCTCCAGCCGGCCTCCTCCTCGACGAGCGCCTCGCCCGTCCGCATCACGATCCTGCCCGTGGACACCGGCGCACGGCGGACGATTTTCTTCCTGGCCATCATGTCTTTCTCTCAATCAGGGTAAAGGCGGCGGTGCCGACAGACGCCGCTCGCCTGCGGACCGAAAATGACGGGCTGTGATCCATGGGGAACCGTCGTGGGTCGGGGCCGGCATGCCCATGCTGCCGGCCGCATGAGAATACCGGGTTGCTTCGCTGCGGGTGACACGCCTCCCGGCGGGGGAGCGCTCGGTGGCTCCCGGAGAGTTTCCGCCCGCCGGCAGCGATCACCGGAAACCGTGTTCGAGAGCCGATCCCACCCGGCCAGGCTCGCGTGGGGGCCTTCCGAGGCCCCCGACCACGCTTCACCCGGCCTGCGCGGCCACGGCGCTGACGATCGCCTCGGCGATCCGCGGCAGGGGCACCACCTGCTCGGCGGCATTCAGTTCGATCGCGGCCCGCGGCATGCCAAACACCACCGACGTCGCCTCGTCCTGCGCGATCGTCCTGCCGCCCGCCCTGAGGATCGCCTGCATGCCCATCGCGCCGTCGCTTCCCATGCCGGTGAGCAGCGCCGCCACCACCCGAGACCCGGCCGCCTCGGCCGCCGAGCGGAAGAGCACATCGACCGCCGGGCGGCAGTGGTGCACGGGGGGCGTCGCGAGCAGCCGCGCCCGAAACCCACCCCCCTGCCAGACGACGGCGAGATGGCGGTCGCCCGGCGCGATCACGCACAGCCCGCGGCGGAGTTCCATCCCCTCTTCGGCCTCCCGCACCTCATACCCGCACATCGCGTCGAGCCGCTGGGCGACGACCCGTGAGAAGTAGGCGGAGATGTGCTGCACCACGGCGACCGGCGGCAGATCGGCGGGCAGCCGGGGGAGAATCGTGCGCAGGGCCTCGACGCCCCCCGTCGAGCAGCCGAGCACCACGAGCTGCCGGGGATCGACCACGCCCACCGGCGGCAGCGCGGCGGCAACCGGCCGGGCGGGATCCGGGATCCCATCGAGGCCGTGAGGCAGCCTGCGGTCGGCCGCCGACTCCAGCGGCAGCTCCGACGACCTCGTCACCGGTCTGGGCCGCCGGGCGAACCGCGTGGAGGCCGCGGCGGCCTTCACATGGTAGGCGAGCCGCGCGCCGAGGCCGCCGATCGACATCGTGCCGTCGGGCTTGGCGAGCACGTCCACGGCGCCGGCGTCGATCGCGTCGAGCGCCGTCTGCGACCCGGCCTGGGCGAGCGAGCTCACGACCACGACCGGCAGCGGATGGTGCTCCATCAGGATCCTCAGGAACGTGAGGCCGTCCATGCGGGGCATCTCGATGTC
>SXHR01000255.1:0-9365 GCA_005773625.1 Planctomycetaceae bacterium
GGGGCGACCGACTGGTGCGGGGCGACCGACTGGTGCGGGGCGACCGACTGGTGCGGGGCGACCGACTGGTGCGGGGCGACCGACTGGTGCGGGGCGACCGACTGGTGCGGGGCGACCGACCGGTGCGGGGCGACCGACCGGTGCGGGCGGCAAGCCGGCTCGTCCGATGCCCGGCAGGCGGAAGCGTGCCGGCAAGGCGTCGTCGTGGCGTTCGAAGCCGGCCGGCGGTGGAAAGGCCTAAACATGGCGAGCGTGACCCCCGCAACGACCTGCCATGCCGATGGGGCCCATCATCTGCGGGCACGAATCGTGGCCCACGATCAGGTCGCCGAAGCAACCTGGCGGATCCGGATCGACTGCCCGGAGATCGCCGCCCGGGCCGTACCCGGCCAGTTCGCGATGCTGCGGCTCCCCGACCGTACCGATCCGCTGCTCGCCCGCCCCTTGGCGGTCTACGACACCTTCGGCGACGGCGTCGGCCCCCGATACGCCGACTTCGTCTACCTCGTGCACGGCCGGTTTACCACCGCGCTCTCCTTTTCCCGTCCGGGAGACGAGCTGGCCGTGTGGGGGCCCTTGGGCAACGGCTTCTGGCTGCCCCCGGTGGAGCATCTCGTGCTCGTGGCCGGCGGCATCGGCCAGACGGCTCTCCTTGCCCTTGCCCGCGAGCGACTCGGGAAAGCCCGCTACGGCCTGCCCCACCGCGACGCCCCGGCCGCCCGCCAGGTGACATTCTGTTGGGGAGCACGTCACGCGGGCATGTTCGCCGCTCCGAACGACTTTCGTGACGCGGGATGCGACGTGCATCTGGCGACCCTCGACGGCTCCGCGGGCACGAAGGGCACGGTCATCGACCTGCTCGACATGCGGTTTGCGTGTGGAGTCGACCGCTCCACCACCCGCATCGCCTGCTGCGGCCCGGAGCCGATGATGGCCGCGGTCTCACGATGGGCCGATGCCAAGGGCGTGCCGTGCGCCGTGTCCCTCGAGACACCCATGGCGTGCGGCATCGGCATCTGCTTCACCTGCGTGGCGAAAATTCGCGACGCCGATGGCGGCTGGGACTACCGGCGCACCTGCGTCGAAGGGCCGATCTTCGACTCGCAGAGCGTCGAGTGGTGATCGACCACGGCAGCCCGCCAGGGCAGTGCCCCGGGGCAGTCGCGAACTGAGCGGGACGGGTCAGGCCTTCGATGCGGCCTTGCGTCCCTTGGCCGTCGGCTTGACGACGCCCGTGCCCTTCTCGGCCTTCTTGATGCGGGCCGAAATCCGCGACTTGATGCGGGCCGCACGGTTGCGGTGAATCGTGCCTGTGGACGCGGCACGGTCGGTGGACTTCGTCATGCCCTTGAACTGTTCCTTCGCCGCAGCGACGTCACCGCTGGTGATCGCTTCGAGGACCTTGCGGACCTTTGATCGGATGTCCGACTTGACGACGCGATTCCGCTCACGATTGCGGAGGTTTTGACGATGACGTTTCTTGGCGCTGGCCGAATGGGGCATTCCGAAATCCTCGAAAGGGGATCAATACGATGGGCGATGGGAAGGAAACTGATCTTCGGGAACAGAGGCTGGCGTCGCGAACGGTCCCGAAAGGCGGACGGCCCGCACCGGGTGGGCGGGTCAGCCGTCGGCACCGTTATCCTTTGCCGCCCCCAACTTTTCAAGACGCGTGGCCACATCCCGGTATCCGAAGTCGAGTCCGGCCAGCAGGGAGAGGTATTTCCGGGCGACATCGACATCGTCGAGCCCTGAAGCCAACACGCCCGCCCGGTAGAGGGCCCGCTTGCGGAGCTCCAGTTCGCGGTCGCCGATCGCCTCCACCGCGGCCTGATAGTTTTGCATGGCGAGCTGGTATTGCTTGATTTTCTGGAAGCATTCCCCCAGTTCCAGCGACACCGCCCCACGTCGCCGCGAGTCCCGCAGCGATTCCTGGAAGCAACGGATGGCCTCCGCGAAGTTGCCGGCCGCCTTGAGACGCATCGCAAGTTCGTATTTCCAGGTGAGGTTCTCGGGATAGCGGCTGCACCGGGCCGCATAGACCTCGATCTCCTGCTTGAGCTGGGCCGACCGCAGCCTTTCAAGGGCGGCGCGGTTTTCGGGGGTGTCGTCCGTCTGGAGTCGCTTTTCGGCGAGCATCACCTTCTGCTTGCCCCAGCGGAGGTGGCGATCCTCGACGTGCTCGCGGACCTTGAGTTCGTTGCCGGAGGCGGCGAGTGCGCCGGCAAGCACCGCCTCGGCCTCACCGATCGCGCCGTCGCGCTCGAGGAGATCGGCGAGTTCGAGGTGGGCGTCGATGTCGGACGGGTTGGTCGCGATGGCCCGCTTGAGTTCGGCGGTGCGGCTGCCGGCCTTGGCGTCGTCGCCGGGCTTGCCCGCGGCCTCCGGCTTGCCCCCCCCGGAACGCCCCACCATGCCGTGGCCGGCGACGATCGTCTTCTCCACGGAGAGCCGCGCGATCTCCCGCTCGGACTCTTCCGCCAGTCCCTTCGTCTTCGAGATTCTCCGCCAGCACTCGATCGCCTGGTCGAAGTTGCCCTGATTGGCGGCGAATCGGGCGCACTGCCGGTTCACTTCGGGGTCGGCGGGGCAGGCGTCGAGGGCGGCACGCAGGTGAACCGCCTGGGCCTCGTAGAACATCAGGTTGCCGCAGGCCTCGGCCATCGCGAGAAAGCAGGCGTGGTCGGAGGGGTTCGCCTTGATGATGTCGACGCCCTGCTTGACGATGTCCCGCCACTGGGCCGTCGTGGCGAGTTTCTTGAGCATGGCCCGGGAGCCGGCCGAAAAGAACGCCGTCAGGCTGCCGTGCTTCTTCGCACCGAACTTCCGCTTGAGCGCCCCCAGCAGCGACTGCAGGAAGATGGCGTTGCCCGGATCGCCGGCCACGCAGAGCGAAAACATGTCGACCGCGTAGTCGGCGTTGGTCTGCAGGGCCTGAACCCCCCGATGGTAGCACTGCATCAGCCTCGACCGCTCGCCGGGCGACAGCGCCACCATGGACGGGGTCGATGCGGGATCGACCGGGCCCGGGGCAGCCGCAGTGGACTCATTTGCCATGGTGGGGGACGATGAGGGCATCGGGACGCGGCGTGCTCCGCCGCCGGAGCCGCCAGGCCTCCGGGGGTCGGGCAAGCCTGAAGTGTAGTGGCCTCGGCAGGGGCCACAAACACCGTTCTCGTTCGCCCCCGGATTCCCCTTCCATCATGCATCCCGATCCCATTCAGAATCCCGGCCCCGTCTCATTCGTGGGAGCCGGTCCCGGAGCTCCCGACCTGCTGACGCTGCGGGCCGCCGAGCGGATCCGGGCCGCCGACGTGATCGTCCACGATGCGCTGGTGCCGAGCCGGCTGCTCGACGAGATTCATCCGACGGCGGAGCGCATCGCCGTCGCCAGGGATGAGTCGGCGCGGCCGAACCCCGGCATTGCGACGGGCCGGCTCCTGGCACGGCTCGCGCTCGAGGGCCGGACCGTGGTGCGGCTCAAGGGGGGCGATCCCACCGTGTTTGCGCGGCTCACCGAGGAACTCGAGCCCCTCCGTCAGGCCGGCATCCGCATCGAGTTTGTTCCGGGCGTGACTGCGGCGCTCGCGGCGGCGTCCGCCGCCCGGATGCCGCTCACGACCAGGGACGCGGCCTCGAGCCTCACGATCGTCACCGGACGGGAAGCGGACGACAAGGCCGAAGGCGTCGACTTCCGTGCGCTGGCCGCGCTGACGGGCACGCTGGCGATCTACATGGGTGTCGAACAGGTGGCCCGCTGGTCGCAGGAACTCCTCCGCGCGGGCATGCCCGGCACCACGCCCGTCACGATCGTGAGTCGCTGCTCCTGGCCCGATCAGCGGATCGCGACGACCACGCTGGCGTCGTGCGTTGCCGACTCCGCGCGGCAGGGTTGGCAGTCGCCGGCGGTGGCGGTGATCGGCCAGGCGGCGGCCGCCGCCGTGGAGGACGCAGGTTCGCTGAGCGGGCGGCTCGTGCTCGTGACCAGGCCCGCCGGACAAGAGGCCGAACTCGTCGCCGCCGTCCATGCGGCCGGTGGCTCGTGCCTGCATGTGCCGGCGATCCGCATCGCCGATCCACCGTCATGGGAGCCTGTGGATGACGCCATCGCCCGAGCGGACACCTACGACTGGATCGTGTTTGCGAGCGGCAACGGCGTGCGGGGCTTTCTCGGCCGGCTGCGGGCCGCCGGCCGGGACGGCCGTGCGCTCGGCACCGCGAAGCTTGCCGCCATCGGGCCGGCCACGCGTCGGCAGCTCGAAGACTCCGGCTTTCACTGCGATCTCACCCCCCAGACGTTCCGCTCGGAAGGACTGGCGGCCGCGCTGGCGGGCACCGCCCGCCACGGTCGCTTCCTGTTGATCCGCGCCGACAAGGGCCGCGACGTGCTGCGAAGCGAGCTCGAATCGCTCGGGCATCACGTCGATGAGGTCGTGGCGTACGTGAGCCAACCGGTCGAGTCGCTGCCGATTGACGTCGCGGACACGATCGACCGCCTGCCCGTCGCCTGGATAACCCTCACGAGCTCGTCGATCGCCGAGGCGGCCGTCCGGCTCTTTGGCGACCGGATGCGGCAGTGGAGGATTGCGAGCATCAGTCCGGTCACCTCGGCCACGCTCCTGCGGGCGGGATTCGAGCCCACGGTCGAGGCGGCCGAGGCGACCGTCTCCGGGGTCGTGGAGGCGATTCGCGGCTGGGAGGCGTCTGCGGCAGGGGTTCGCCCGCCGGCAGAGTCGCCCGAGACGGCGAATCTTCCCCCGTCGCGCCGCGACTGATTCCGGCGACGCTGGTGCAGTGCCCGGTGCCCGCGGGTCGATAGACCGCTCGGGGGCCGGGTGGCGACGTCCTCGGAAGGAACGTCGGCGCCGGGCCGGGGGGAATGACATGATGCGGTCGAAGGTTCCCGCGACGCTGGTGATCTGCGGCACGACACCGCGGCAGTCGGCCACCGCGGGGGGGGCGGCGTGGCTCGAGGCGACGCGGTCGCTTCCCGTGACATGGCTCGTGGGAATCGAGGTGTTGGCGGACGTGGCGTCGGCCATCGCCCGACGTGGCGGCGGCAATGACATGGCCCTCGACATTCCCCCGGCGGCGTGCGGTTCACGTGCGAAGCTTCGTGATCTGCTCCTGCGCGCCCGCGACGAGGCGCCCGGCCTGTCGGCGGTCGTCCTTCGTGGCCCGACACCCCTCGCGCACCGCGGCCTGCTGGTCGAGCAGGGAATGTCGGTAGCGCTGGTCAACTCGTTCGAGGACGACGGCCGTGGGAGCCGCCGCCCCGCACCCCGCGACTGGCCCTGCCGCAACATCGTGTGGGGACTCTGGGAGGTGCTCGTTCAGCCGCACAGGCCGCGGGGCATCGCCGGCTGGCTCGGCCTCGGTGGGCTGCCGACCCCGCGGGCCGGCAGCCTGCAGGTGTTGCAGACCGACGGCGTGACGGCCGGCAGCAGGCACGAGGCCTTCGTGAGCCCCCGCCTCGATCGCTGGCTGGCGTGGGCCGCTCACCGCGTGTCGAGCGGAACCGCCGTGGTCACGGGGCTCTCCGATCTGCCCTCCGCGATCACCGGCACGGGCCGGCAGCCCTTGCCCGGATCGGTGCTCCGCGCGGCTTGATTGCCGAAAAGCGTCAGGCCTTGGCCCGCGGGTTGATCGCCCAGCTCATGACTGCGACCAACAGGCCGGCGACGATGAAACCCACGTCGGCGGCCACGCTCGCCCGCTGAAACGGGAACGCGGCGGCCAGATCGGCCACGAACAGGATCACGATCACGCCCGAAAGAATCAGACCGGCGAGAGAGAGCACGTTCGACACGCGGATGGACCCCAGGACACGTCAAGGTTTCAATCGCACAGGTAATTCAATACCATACCCGCAGTCGCACGGGGAGGCAGGGGCCTCGGAGTGCCGCAGGGGCGGCGTCGCCGTGCCCGTCAGCCACCCTCCCGTGCCCCCCCCGGCCCTCCCCGTGAAACTGACACGCCCGAGCATCGCCGTCTACACAGGGTCGTTCGACCCGATCACGCTGGGACACCTCGACGTGATCGGGCGGGCCAGCCAGGTCTTCGAGACGATCGTCGTGGGGGTCGGCATCAATCCCGACAAGCAGCCGCTCTTCTCCCTCGAGGAGCGGGTGCAGCTGGTGAAGTCGGCGGTGGAGGCGTTTGGCAACGTGCGGGTCGAGCTCTTCAGCGGGCTCTCGGTGGCCTTTGTGCGGGCCCAGGGGGCCCATGTCCTGCTCCGCGGAGTGCGATCGCTCACCGACATCGAGGCCGAGTTCACGATGACGCTCGCCAACCGCAAGCTCGACCCGGCGGTCGAGACGGTCTTCCTCATGGCCGACGCCGCCTACTCGCACATCTCCTCGTCGCTGCTCAAGCAGATCACGCCGCTGGCCGACGACGAGGCACTCCTGCGATTCGTTCCGCTCCCCGTGGTCGCCGCCCTGCGGACCAAGCTCACCGCCGGCTGACGGGGATGCTCAGTTTGGGCTGGCGGGGGTCGTGCCCCCTTCGAAGTGCCGGCGGAGGTAGCGGGCCCGCTCGATGTTGCGATCCTTGGTGTCGAGTTCGACACCGCGGAGTTTCTGCAGGTGGGCCGGCTGGGTGCGAACGAGCAGCGAGTTGATGTCGGCGATCTTCACGTCGCCGATCAGCCCCAGCAACACCCCCATCCGCACCCGTGAGAGCAACTGCATCGTCTCCTCGGCCGTGATCGTCTGCGCCGTCCGGAGAATGCCGTAGGCCCGACTCACCTGATCGTGGACGTTTTGCTGTGTCTCACGCACGAGAAACTCGCGGGCCCGCCGCTCGTAGTCGATGAGCACGGGCACCACGTCCCCGACCTGCTCCACGAGCTCCTTCTCGGACTTGCCGAGCGTGGTCTGGTTGGAGATCTGGTAGAAGTCGCCCATCGCCTGCGAGCCCTCGCCGTACAGGCCGCGGACGGCCAGCGAGATCTTGTGGAGGCTGCGGAAAACCTTGTCGATCTGCCGCGTGATCACGAGCGCAGGGAGATGGAGCATCACGCTCACGCGGATGCCGGTGCCGACATTGGTGGGGCAGGCGGTGAGGTAGCCCCAGCGGGGATGAAACGCGTAGGGCACCACGCGGCCGATCTGGTCGTCGACCACCTGGATCTGCTCCCACGCCCCGCGGAGGTCGAGGCCGCTGTGCATGCACTGGATTCGCAGATGATCCTCCTCGTTGATCATCAGGCTGACCTGCTCGAGCCCGTCGATCGCGACACCCCGCGCACCCTGTGCGTCGGCGTGCTCGCGGCTGATCAGCTGCCGTTCGACGAGGAACTGCCGGTCGATCTCCTCCAGGCGCCCGACGTCGATGTATTCCAGCGAGCTGCCGACGGGGGACGCCGCGATCTGCTCGCGGAGGAATCGCTCCACGTCGGAGCGGTCCTGTTCGGATGTCCGGCTGACAAACGGATACTGCGCCACGTTCCGCGCGAGGCGGACGCGACTGCTCATCACGATGTCCGACTCGGGGCCCGTGCCGCGGAGCCATTCGCCGACCGCGTCGGTGAGGGAATCAAGTTTCATGGGGTGGGGTGTCCGCCTTCGGTGTGGCTGCGTCGCGTCCGGTGCCGCCGAGCCAGCGGTCCTCGATGCCGCGAATGGCGTCGCGTTCCTCGCGGGCCCGCTCGTAGTCTTCGCAGAGAATGGCTTCCTGCATGCTCCGCCGCATGCCGATCACGCTGGTGAGTTCCTCGGTGCCCTCCGGCAGGGGCGCCGCTCCCTCGGCCGTGGACCGCTCGGGGCGGCGGCCCGTGTGCTGGGTGCCGCCGTGGATGTTGGCGATCAAGGGCTCGAGTTCCTTCTCGAAATGGACGTAGTCGTGCGGGCAGCCCAGCCGCCCCTGGTTGCGGAACTCGAAGAACGTGATGCCGCACATCGGGCAGGCCTTCTTGTCGAGCAGGGCGAGTTCGTCGGCCGTCTGGCCGACGGTGAGCGGCCCGGTGAGGCCTCCCGCCGACGTGTCCTCGTCGCCCCCCTCGGCGGCCTCGGACTGGTTGAGATAGTTCCGGGCGTGGTCCTCACAGAGGTGCAGTTCACGGACTTCCCCCGTCTCCAGTTCGGTGATGTGGAAAACCGCCTGCTTGTCGCACTGCTGGCACTTCATGTCTCGCTCCTGTCGAACCAATCAAATCATAGCGGGTGGGACGGCCGTGGTCGCCCTCGGTGCGCAGCGCCGCGTGTTGTTGGCCGGTGGGCTCGGGGGTAGTCTCTGGCAGATTCCCAGGCCATTCCGCGTTCCAGGCCCATTCACCCGCATGCCGCACATCCCGGACAGGCACCGTTTTGGCGAACTCGCCCGGTCGCTCTCGGCACCCCCGCCGGGCGGCTCGCGGCTGGTGCCCGTCTACCGCAGGCTGTTTGCCGACGGCCTGACCCCGCTTTCCGCGTTCGCGAAGATCGACTCGGGAGACGCGGCCTGTCTCTTCGAGAGCGTCGTCGGGGGTGAGCGGGTGGGCCGCTACAGCTTTCTGGGCGCCGATCCATTCCTGCGACTCGAGGCTCGCGGGCAGGAGGTGTGGATCATCCGGGCCGATGGCGAGGAACGGCTCGCGTGCGCCGATCCGCTCGCCGAACTCGAGCGGCGGATGGCCGCTTACCGTCCGGCCCACCTCCCGGAGCTGCCCCCGTTCACCAGCGGAGTCGTCGGTTACGCCGCCTACGACTCCGTCCGCTACACGGAGCGTCTGCCCAATCCGCCCTCTGACGACCTGGGCCTGCCCGATCTGTCGTTCGATTTCTACGACCGCATGGTGGTCTTCGACAACGTCACCAAGGCGATCGACGTGGTGGTGCTCGCGCGGATCGACGACGATTCGACGGCCGGAGTGGGCCGGGCCTACGAGGCCGCCTGCCGCCGGATCGATGCCACGATCGAACGGCTTTCGGCCCCGCACGACTGGCCGCCCCCCGCCGACATCGGCCCGCGACGGGAGCCCGCCTGCCTCGCCGACGGCACCGCCCGCTCGGCTTTCGACCGTGAGTCCTTCCTGGCGGCCGTCGACCGGTCCATCGAATACATCCGCGCCGGCGACGTCTTTCAGGTGGTGCTCAGCCGCCGGCTCGAGATCCCGTTCACCGCGCCTCCGCTGGAGCTCTACCGGACGCTCCGCGTGGTGAACCCGAGCCCGTTCATGTTTTACCTGCGCACCCCCTCCTGCACGCTCGTGGGCAGTTCGCCGGAGATCATGGTGCGGTGCATCGACGGCAGCGTCACGGTCCGTCCGCTCGCCGGCACCCGCCGCCGCGGGGCCACGCCCGAGGAAGACAGGGCCCTCGCCGAAGACCTGCTCGCCGACCCGAAGGAGCGGGCCGAGCACGTGATGCTCATCGACCTCGGAC
>SXHR01000256.1:0-7238 GCA_005773625.1 Planctomycetaceae bacterium
CTCGACAAAATCGCTGCCGGAGAGGCCGAAGAAGGGCACGCCCGCCTCCCCCGCGATCGCCTTGGCCAGGAGCGTCTTGCCCGTGCCCGGAGGGCCCACGAGCAACACCCCCTTGGGAATGTGTCCCCCGAGCACCTGGTATTTCTCGGGGCTGCGCAGAAACTCCACCACCTCGCGGAGTTCCTCGACACCCTCGTCGATGCCGGCGATGTCGTCGAACGTGATCCCGAGGTCTTCCTGGGCGTACATCCGGCCGCGGCTGCGGCCGAAGGCCATCGGGCTGCCGGCGCCGCCGATCCGCCGCATCATCACGAAGAAGAGAAACCCGAAGAGACCGGTCAGGACCAGCATCGGCAGCCAGTTCCGCCACGGGCTCGGCGGATCCTCGTAGCGGAAGGGCACGCCGTGCTCCTTGAGCAGTTTCATCAGTTCGGATTCCGAGTTCTCGCTCGGGAGCTTCGCGGTGCGAAACCGCCGCCCCTCGGGCAGGAGCCCGCCGCCGGTCGGCTTGGTTCGCAGGCCCGCCTCGGGCTGTGCCGGTGGCGTCTCTCCCGGCGCCTGGCGAACCCGCCCCGAGACCTGAAAAGCGCCGATGACCACGTCGTGCAGATCACCGAAGCGGAGCGGCGGCCCGTCTTCCCGCGGCACGCCTGCCACCGGCACGTAGCGGCCGTCCCCTTCCTCCTGCGAGGCGACGATCAGCTTCTCGAGGTCGCTGTAGCTGAGCTGCAGGTCGGGTGTGGTGGAGACGAGACTCAGGGCGAAGAGGCTGGCGACGCCGGCGGCCACGAGCGACCAGACGAGGTTGCCCCCCACGGGCTTTCGATCGACCGGTCGCTTGGGATTGTCGCGTTTTTTGGCCATGCGTGTCCTTCGTCGGTGGACCGTCGGGCGACCGCCCGATCTTCAACCAGCATCCTATGCGGCGGCAAAAGCCCGGACAAACCGACGACACCGGGCCCGCACGGGGCCGTGGCCTCAAAATAGAAGTGGCGGTTCCCCGACCGGCCCCCTAGACTTTCGATTCCGCGATGTTTGAAATTCACGCCCCACATCCCATGCCGCCGACGCCCAGCGACCCCTCTGACGAGGTGTCGCGATTCCCCTTGAACGACCGCGGTCCGGCCGAGCCGTCTGGCCGTCCCTTGCGGGTGGCGGTTCTCGGATCGACCGGCAGCATCGGAACGAGCACCCTCGACGTCATCGAGGCGTCGGGCGGCCGCTTTGAGGCCTGGCTGCTGGCAGCCCACCGCAGCGTGGAGTCGCTCGTGGCTCAGGCCCGGCGAATGAAGCCCGCCTGGGTGGTCGTGGTCGATGAGCAGGCCGCCGCCCAGTTGGGCCCCGGCAGCCTGCCGGCCGGCACTCGGCTCGCCATCGGCACCGCCGCCCTCGAGCAACTCGTCCGGGATCCCGCGGCCGACCGGGTCATGTCGGCGATCGTCGGAGCGGCCGGCCTGCGGAGCACCTGGGCGGCCATCGAGGCGGGCAAGACCGTCGCCCTGGCCAATAAAGAGACGCTCGTGATGGCCGGTCCGCTGGTGATGCGGCTCGCCGCCCGTTGCGGGGCCAGGATTCTGCCGGTCGACAGCGAACATTCCGCCATCCACCAGGCCCTCTGTTCGGGACGACCCGACGAGGTGCAGCGGATCGTCCTCACGGCCAGCGGCGGGCCCTTCCGCACGCGACTGCCGGAATCGTTCGGCGACATCACCCCTGCCGAGGCGCTCCGCCATCCGACCTGGTCGATGGGCCCGAAGATCACGATCGACTCGGCGACCATGATGAACAAGGCCCTCGAACTCATCGAGGCCCGGTGGCTGTTCGGGGTGCCCGCGGAAAAACTCGCGGTGATGGTGCATCCCCAGTCGATCGTGCACTCCCTCGTGGAGTTCGTCGATGGCTCGGTGCTCGCCCAGCTCAGCCCGCCCGATATGCGGCTGCCGATCCAGTACGCTCTCACCTACCCCGCCCGCACGACCGGCCCCGCCCGGAGGCTCGATTTCACGCAGCCGATGACGCTCGCGTTCGAACCCCCTGATGCGGTCCGCTTTCCGGCGGTGCGGCTCGGCCACGAGGCCGCCGCCCGGGGCGGCACGGCCGGGGCGGTGCTCAACGCGGCCAATGAGGAGGCCGTCGGGGGGTTCCTGGAAGGAAGGCTGCGGTTCACGGATATCGCGGATGCATGTGCAAAGGTGCTCGACGAGCACCCGTTCGAGGCGGAACCCACGCTCGAGGAGATTCGTCGGCTCGATGCGTGGGCCAGATTGGAGGTCAGGAAGTGGTCGGTTGCTTGATTTCATCGCTCTCCCCGTGCTTCGCGGGGACATGGCTGGAGTGGTTGGCACAGCCCGCGAACCTGTGGGTGGTGCTCAAGGTCGCCGGTGGGCTCGGCTTCGTGATCTTCGTGCACGAGCTGGGCCACTTCCTCGTCGCCAAGGCCTGTGGCGTGAAGTGCGAGAAGTTCTTCCTGGGCTTCGACGTCGGGGGTCTCAAGCTCGCGAGCTTCAAATACGGTGAAACCGAATACGGCATCGGCGCCCTGCCTTTGGGCGGGTACGTGAAGATGCTCGGCCAGGACGACAACCCCTCGGCGGCGGCCGCCGAGGCCCAGCGGGCCCGGCTGTCGGGCGACCTCCCGGCCGAACCGGTGGCCGGCCCGCACCCTGCCTGGGATCCGCGGAGCTATCCGGCCCAGAGCGTGCCCAAGCGGATGGCGATCATCTCGGCGGGCGTGATCATGAACGTGATCTTCGCCGCGTTGATGGCCTCATGGGCCTTCGGCATCGGCGTCCGCGAGATGACCTGCGTGCTGTCGAGCGTCCGCACGGGCGGTGCCGCGTGGCGAGCCGGTCTGCGGACTGGCGACGAGATCGTCGCGATCGGCGGCCGCAAGGATCCGATCTTCAACGACCTGCGGCACGGCGTCACCGTGGGCAGCGTGCAGGACGGCATCGAGTTCGCCATCCGCAGGCCGGCCGACGGCTCGACCCGCACGGTCCTGCTCAAGCCCGACACGGACCTCGGCGCGCCCACGATCGGGGTCACCAGCCCCTTTTCGCTCACGCTGCCGGCCGACCTCTCCCGCGGACTCGCCGGTGCCGCCGCGAAGGCGGAGCCGCCGCTCATGGGAGGCGACACGATCCGGGCGGTCGACGGCAAGGCGGTGGCGACCTACGCCGAACTTTTGGCGGAACTCTCGACGAGGCCCGCCGCCGACGTCACGCTCACGGTCGATCGCAGCGGGCAGGGAGCTGCGGGGGGCAACGACCGCACCTCGTCGCTCACGATCACGCTGCCGCCCCAGCCGCGGCTCGTGACCGGCATGACGCTGACCGCGATGCCGATCAAGGCGGTGCAGGCGGATTCTCCCGCGGCCGCGGCCGGCATCAAGGCGGGCGAGCGGCTCGTCGCCATCGACGGCGAGCCGGCGGGTGATCCGCTGACCATCGACGACCGGCTTCGCGGCCGCGTGGACCAAGCCGTCACACTCACGCTGGCCGACCAGCAGGGCACCGAACGCGCGGTCGATGTGCGGCCCCGCCAAGTGACCTGGCGGGACGACGAGACCGCCGGAATCGGCAGCCCCGTCTCCGTCGCCGCACTCGGCATCGCGATCCCCGTTGACACGCTCGTCACGGCGGTCGCGGCCGACGGGCCCGCGGCCCGGGCCGGAATCGTCGCCGGCGAACGCGTGGTGCGGGCTATGCTCGTGCCGCCGGGTGAAAAACCGGAACCCGAGGCCGGTATCGATCTGACCACGCAAGAGCCCAACTGGCCCGTCGTGGCCGGGGTGCTGCAGCATCTGCCGGCGGGCACGTCGCTCGTGCTCTCGGTCGAGGCAGCCGATGGCGTGCGCCGGGATGTGACGCTGGAGCCGGCTGCGGCGACCGATCAGTTCACGGCCGATCGTGGCCTGGTGTTCGAGCCCGTCTACGAGACGGTCCGTGCCCATTCGTTCGCCGACGCGCTGGGACGCGGCTTCCGCAAGGCGAAGGAAGACCTGTTCATGGTCTACGGTTTTCTGGGAAAGCTCACCAAGCAGGAGATCAGTCCGCGGCTGCTGGGCGGTCCCATCGAGATCGCCAAGCAGGCGGGCCGGTCGGCCAGCGAGGGCTTTGGTCGCCTGCTGCTGTTTCTGACGATGCTCAGTGCGAATCTGGCCGTCGTCAACTTCCTGCCCATCCCCGTTTTGGACGGCGGGCATATGGTGTTTCTGACGTACGAACTGCTCCGCGGAAAGCCCCCGAGCGAGGGCGTGGTGGCCGTGCTGAGCTACCTCGGACTTGCGCTGATTCTCTCCCTGATGTTCTTCGTGTTCGGGCTCGACCTGGGACTGATTCCGAGGCGTTGACCACACCGTGCACCGCCTCCCGATGACGACCGTGGACGAGACAGCGACCGGTCGTGGGTTCCCGCCGGCGGGCGTGCGGGCCGTGGTCTTCGACGTTGTGGGCACGCTCGTGGAGCCGTCGCCGTCGGTGGCCGAGGCCTACGCCCGAGCCGGCCGACGGCACGGCCACTCGCTCGAGACGGCCGAGATCCAACGGCGGTTTCGGGCGGCGTGGCGGCGGCAGGAAACGATCGACGCGGCCGCCGTGCCGGCCTACGCCACGAGCGGTTCTCGCGAGACGGCACGCTGGCGCGAGATCGTCGCCGATGTGTTCGAGTGTGGTTCCGGGACCGATGCGATCTTCGCCGACCTCTGGGAGCATTTCGGTCGCCCCGATGCCTGGCGGCCGCTTTCCACCGGTGCCAACCTGATGAAGGCCGCGCTCGATGCCGGGCTGACTGTGGCCCTGGCGAGCAACTTCGACGAGCGGCTGTTCGCGATCGCCGGGGTGATCGAGCCGTTGTCGTGGGCCCAGCATGTGTTCGCCTCCTCGGAGATCGGCTGGAGGAAGCCGGCGGCGGAGTTCTTCCGCACCGTCGAACGGCGCCTTGGTCATGCGCCGCACGAGCTGCTCCTGGTCGGAGACGACCCCGAACTCGACATCGCCGCCGCCACCCGGGCCGGCTGGCACACGCACCCGGTCGCCTGACTTCGACTTTTCCATTTTTTTCCAGGAGCGCGGGAGCCGCCCGTCGCGGGCGCCGGCGGTGCCCGCATCCCGGCGGCTGCTCAGACGAGACCTGCGGCATCCGCGGTCGCCCGCCGACCCGTGGCGAGCACCAGTCCGCCGGCGACCGCCGACAGGATCGCCGTCGCGGCAAAGGCCCACCCCGAACCCTCCGGGCAGCTTTCCCAGAGCCAGCCGGCAAGCAGTCCCGCCGGCAACGCCATCACCCCCTGCACGAGCGCATACCAGCCGAAGGCGGCTCCATGCCGGGTTTCGGCGGAGAGGGCCGCGACGAGTGAACGCTCCGCGGGCTCCGCGATGCCGTAGGCCACGGCGACCAGCAGCATGCACGGCACCGCCACCGCCGCCTGTCCGGCGAGGGTCAGCCCCACGTAGGCGACTGCGAAGGTGAGCCAGCCGCAGGCGAGCACGGTCCGCGGCATCCAGCGGTCGGTGAGCCGGCCGGACCGGTGTGCCGCGGCGCTCTTGGTCGCGCTCATTCCGAACCAGAGACACGGGATCAGCGCTGTGGGCACGCCGAGGTCAGCGGCCCGGAGCAGCAGAAACTGCTCGCTCGAGGCCCCGAGCGCCCAGATGGCGACGCAGCCCAGCAGCAGCCACTGGGGCCGCGACAGACCAGGGGCGAGTGTCGTCGTCGCGCTGGCCGCCCGCCGCGGTGGGTCACGCACGAACCGCCAGATCACCGCGAGCGTCATCAGGCCCGGCAGCAGGGCCAGCAGAAAGAGCAGCCGTTCCTGCCCCGGAAACACGAGGAGGAAGGCCATCGCGACCAACGGCCCGATCGCGGCGCCCGCATGATCCATCGCGCGGATGTGGCCAAACCCGCGGCCCCGTTCAGCGGGTTCCACCAGATCGGTGACCAGCGCGTCGCGGGGAGCCGACCGGATGCCCTTGCCGAAGCGGTCGGCCGCCCGCACGAGAAGCACCTGCAGCGGTGACGCGACGAATGCCATCAGCGGGCGGACTGCAGCCGACAGGCCATAGCCGACCAGCACGAGGGGCCGCCGCCCGATCGAGTCGGAAAGGCCCCCGGACGGCAGCCTGACCACCGCGGCCACGGCATTGGCCAGCCCGTCGATGAGCCCGATATCGAGCCCCGTGCCGCCCAGCCCCTTCACGAACGCCGGCAGGAGCGGATAGATCGCCTCGCTGGAGAGATCCGTGAGGAAACTCGTCCAGCCCAATGCTCGCACGGTCGCGGGCAGTGTATCTGGCGCGCGCACGGTCGCGGGCAGTGTATCCGGCGCCCGCACGGTCGCGGGCACCTCCCCGTCGCGATGCCCGGGCCTCGGCGGCTTCGCATCGTTCACCACGGCCCACCTCCCGCCGTCGTTCACCCCCCCGCCGTCAATCAGGCAGGCCACGACTCATGTCCGCCCGGCACCGGAGCACCACCGCGGTTCACTGGCGGTCGGCACCGGTGTCGAGCACCGCCATGAAGGCCTTCTGCGGAATGTCGACGCTGCCGATGCTCTTCATCCGCTTCTTGCCCTCCTTCTGCTTCGCCCAGAGCTTCTTCTTCCGTGAGATGTCGCCACCGTAACACTTCGCGGTGACGTTCTTCCGCATCGCGGAGATCGTCTCACGGGCGATCACCTTCGTGCCGATCGCCGCCTGCAGCGCGATTTCGAACATGTGCCGGTCGATCTCGCCACGGAGTTTCTTCACGATCGCCCGGCCGCGGCGGTCGGCATCGCGGCGGTCGCAGATGATGGAAAGGGCGTCGACCTGCTTGCCCCCCACGAGAATGTCGAGCCTCACCAGATCGGCCGGGAAATAGCCGATCAGCTCGTAGTCCATCGTGCCGTAGCCGCGGGTCACGCTCTTGAGCTTGTCGTGGAGGTCGTAGATCACCTCGCCGAGCGGCAGGTCGAAGGTCAGCATGGCCCGCGTCGGGGAGAGATACTCGGTCTTCAGATAGACGCCGCGGCGGTCTGTGCAGAGCTGCATCACCGGCCCGATCTGCTCGACCGGCACGAGGAAGTTGGTCCGCACGATCGGCTGCAGAAACTCGTCGATCTGTCCGGTGTCGGGTACGTCCTGCGGGTTGGTGATCTCGATGGTCTCGCCCGTCGTCTTCTTGACCCTGTAGGTGACGTTGGGCGCCGTCTGCACGAGATCGAGGTCGTGTTCCTTTTCGAGTCGCTGCTGGATGATCTC
>SXHR01000024.1:0-9383 GCA_005773625.1 Planctomycetaceae bacterium
ACGGCTGGCGGGGCGCGGAGATCTCCCACATCCTCGATTTCGCCCAGCGCTGGCCCGGCGCGAAGGTGGTGCGGCTCGAGGAAAACTACCGTTCCACCCCCGAGATCATCCGCGCGGCCAACCTGCTCATCGAGCGCAACTCGCGCCGGCACGGCAAGAAACTGATCGCAACCGGGGCTCCCGGCGTGTCGCCGGCGATCATCCAGGCGCAGGACGAGGTCGACGAGTCGCGCCGCGTGGTCGGCGACATCGAGAGCCTGCTGCGGGAGCGTCAGGTCGACCCGGCCGAGGCGGTGATCCTCGTCCGCACGGGCGAGCAGACACGGACGTTCGAGCAGGAACTCCGCCGCCGCAACATTCCCTACGAACTCGTCGGGAGCCGGTCGTTCTTCGATCGTCGCGAGGTGAAGGACGTGATGTCGTTCCTGAGGGTGCTCGTCGATCCCGACGACGACCTGGCGCTGTCGCGGATCGCGAACGTGCCGCCCCGCGGTCTGGCGGGTTCGGCGGTGCAGGCGGCCCGGGCGGCCGCAACCACCGCGGGCCACAGCCTGTGGCGGGAGTTGCTGGCCCGCCGCGACGCCGGGCAGCTCTCCCCCGCCGCCCGTGGCGGCGTCGATGCGATCGGGCGGCTGGTGGCCCTGCGGAAAGTCTCGCCGGCTCCGGCACCGGGCCAGTCGCGAGCCGCCGCCGTGCTGCGGTCGCTGCTCGAAGCGGCGGGATACAGGACATTTCTCTTCAAGGAATACGAGGACGATCCGGCCGAGGCCGAGACACGCTGGGCCTGCGTCGAGGAGGTGGCGGCCGCGCTCGACGAGCACGAGCGGTCCCGGGATGCCAGGCGAGACCTCGGGGACATCGTCCGGGGATTCCTCGACGACTTCGTGCTCCAGGTCGAGGATCAGGAAGACCGTTTCAAGGACGACAAGCCGAAGGCCGACATGCTGCGGCTGATGACGCTCCATGCGGCGAAGGGGCTGGAGTTCGACTGCGTGTGGATGGTCGGCCTGGAGGAGGGCATCCTGCCGCATCACCGTTCACTCGGCGACAGCCTGCAGGCGGTCGATGAGGAGCGTCGGCTCTGCTACGTCGGCGTGACCCGCGCCAAGCGTCGGCTGATGCTCTCGATGTGCCTCACGCGGGCGAAGTGGGGCAGGAGCAAGCCGTGCAAGCCGAGTCGGTTTCTCTACGAGCTCACCGGCCAGCCCGAGAAGTTCAGCGACGCGCCGCCCGAGAAGCCCGCCCTCCCGGGCCCGGCCCCACGCTCCCGGAAAGGCAGACGCTAGAGCGGAACCGGGGCCTCCCGACGGAGGGTCGAAAGACCCGTCTTCACCCGGCCAGCACCGCGGGAAGCATCTTCACCAGTGGCCAGAGGCCGCTGCCGCCGCGGGCCAGCGACGCATAGATGTCGATCACACCCCGCGTGAGCCGGTCGGCGCGCCGGTGCCACGGAAACCATGGTGGCGTGGGCCGCACGAGCAGCGGTGCCCGCACGATGCTGTTGTGCACCAGCGGCAGCAGCAGCGGATCATGCACCCAGCCGATGCCGCTCCGGGGATGTGCGATCGTGGCCCCGGGAAATCCGCCCCAGGGCACGCTGGCGAAGGCATAGGCGAGGGCCGACCAGGTGTTGACCGCGACCGTTCCATACTCGAGGTGCTCGACGAGCAGCCCGACCCGCAGCCGGTCGCGGGCCGCGAGGCCCTCGGGCATCGTCACGCTCGCCGCCAGCGAACCCGGCAGCCGGCGGGTGAAGGCCATGGCCCGCGTGCAGAAGGATTCGATGTCGGAAGCATCGACCGGCACCTCGACGGCGACGGGCACGAACCACTCACGTTCGATCCAGTGCGGCTCACGGGCCGGATCGATGCCGGTGCGGAAGGTCCACGGCAGCGTGCCGTCGGCCGGGGGTGGACTCCCCGTGACGGCCTCCCAGGCATGCAACGCGGCCGGATACCAGGCGGGCCGGGCCGGCATGCTTGCGAGACGCCGGGCCACGATCGCGAGAAACTCCTCCCGCTGGTCCCACGTGCGGCAGGTGACCACGCACTTGGTGGCGATGCAGTTGAACGACGTGTTGTTGACGATCGACGCGGCGACGACGTCGGCCTGGTGTCCGAGTTGCTCCGCCGTGTAGCGGCCCGGCACGACGATCCAAGGCGTGACACCGCCGAGTTCGCAGCTGATCGGCTTCAGCAGCACGGGGCGGGCGTCATCGGACCGCGGACCGCTCCCGCCCCAGACCACCGCGTCGAAGGCGTCCTGCCCGCCGGTGAGGTGCACGTGGGTGACCAGCGGCGAGGCGATCGCCTCCGCCGCGACGCGTGCGTCGCCGACGACGATCGCGAGCATCCCGCAGGCGACGAGCGGCTCGAGCGCCGTCCGCAACACCGCCGCGAGCGGCGCGTGCAGTGGATGCAGCTTGAGCAGCACGGCCCGGCCGTGCTCGAAGATCTGCGAGATGCAGTCGCCGGCGGCGAGCCCCGTGACATTCCCCGCCCCGAGGACCACCGCCACGCCGCCGCGACGTGGCCGGTCACGGGCCTCCTCGCCCCAGGACCGCAGAAACCCGTCGACGCCGCCCGGGTTTCCGCAGCGGACGGTCGCGTGATGGCCGGCGAACATCGCCCGGTCCGCGATCCACGGCTCGGGCAGCACGTCGATCCCGATGAACGAGGCATCGGCCGCACCGTCCCGATGCACCACCCGCGGCGCGGCGGCGGCACGCGGGGTTCCGTGGCGGGCGATCTCGCCGCAGGCCCGTGCCGTGATCAGGAGCAGCCGCAGGGTGGCCAGCGGTCCGGTGGCCGTTTCCTCGGCGACGACCGTCGGCAGGAGTGCCGGGATCGTGTCGCCACGCTTGATGGACACGGCCGCCTCGACCCAGCCTTGGGCGACGCCGGCGACGGCGAGCGCCGTCCGGCGGGCGAGCGCGGCCCGGCCCGCGGCATCACGGCCCGTGAAGGCCGCCGCGCCGGCCGCCAAACCGCCCAGCGTTTCCGTCATCACGTCGGTCACGGCCGCCTCACTTCCCGATGCAGTGTCGGAAGAATATCCGATCGAGCAGCTCGGTGCCGAGCGTGGCCCCGGTCACCTCCCCGAGCGCCTCGACCGCCGAGCGGACACGTGCCGCGATGATCGACTCGTCGATCGGCCCGCCGGCGATCGCGGCATCGGTGTGGTGGCGGGCCACCGCGATCGCGGCCCGCGCGGCATCAGCGCCGATGGCCATCCGCGCCGTGGCGGTCGCGGCCGGCGGTGGCAACGCCTCGACGGCGGCACGGATCGCTCGTCGGAGGTCGTCGATGCCCGCTCCCGAGTGGCTGCTCGTGGCGATTCCGGGATGCGACGCCTCGGCCGCCACCCTGTCGCACCGCGTGATCACATCCATCCGCGGCGCACGACCGGGCACCAGGACCGGCTCACCGCCGGCATCCCGACAGGCGACGACCACGTCGGCCCTTGCCACCTCCGCCAATGCACCGGCGCGGGCCGCGGCACCGATGGTGTCGTCGTCACCGGGAACGACGTCGGCGAGCCCGGCAAGATCGACGAGGACAAACTCACGGCCATCGCCCGGGCCGCGGATGCGGGCCTCGAGCCAGTCGCGGGTCGTTCCCGATTCATCGGCGACGAGGGCGGCCTCCCGACCGACGACGGCGTTGAAGAGGCTGCTCTTCCCGACGTTCGGCCGCCCGACGAGCACGACGCGGGGCAGGTCGGTCGCCCCGGCGTCCCGGCATGCAAGCTCCCGGGCCACGCGGTCGACCGCCGCGGCGCAGTGCTCGAGCCGCCCCGCCACCCCCGCCCAGGACGGCGCCGCAGGCACCGCGTCGGGCGTCGTCTCGTCGGCAAAATCGATCGAGGCCTCGATGTCGGCCAGCAGGTCGATCAGTTCATGACGGACCCGGCCCAGGGCCCGCCCTGCCCCGCCGGCCATGCGGTCGAGCGCCGCGGAAAGCTCCGCGGGCGTGCGGGCATCGACGACGGCGATCACCGCCTCGGCCTGCACGAGATCGAGCCGACCCGCCAGGAAGGCCCGCAGCGTGAACTCGCCTCCGCGGGCCAGCCGGGCACCGTGACGGCACGCCTCGGCGATCACGGCATCGACGAGCGGCCGCGACGCCGGCAGCTGCAACTCGGCAAGCGGCCCGCCGATCGGCCCTTCGGGCCCGGGCCAATAAAGGACGTCGACCGCCAGCTCGCCCCAGTCGCGTGCGAGACCGGCGCCAGCCAGCCGCGTGGGCACGAGCCGCGGCGGCTCGCCGGCCCGGGGAAACCCCGCGGCCCCGGGCACGACCATCCTCCGCAGGAGCGGCTCGAGATCGTCGCCGGCCATCCGCACGATCGCCCGCGCGGCCAAGCCGGCCACGGTCGCCGGCGCGATGATCAGTTCATCTGCGGACCACACGTGCGGACGACTCCTCGGGCCACGTGGCGGGGAGCAGGTCGTGCCGGAGGCCGTCCGCCCCACGGTCGCTCCCGGGCTTCCCGGCCGAAAGGCATGTCCCGCTATTTCTTTTTCCGCGACTGCCGCTTCTCGCGGGCCGCCGTGGCTGCGCCGTTCGATCCCGCTTTCACCACGGGAGCGAACGCGGCGTCCACCACCCTGCCGCCGCCTGCCGACGCCGGCAGTGTCTTCGGCAGCCAGAGCCGCTCGGCGATGCCCCAGAGGCTCGAGGCGATGAAGTAGAGACATAGACCGCAGGGCACCTTGAAGAACATCAGCGCCATGAACCACATCATGTAGTTCATCACCTGCTGCTGCACCTTCTGCTGCTCATCGACGGCCGGCGGCATGAAGAGCTTCTGCTGCCAGAGGAAGAGGCCGATCGTGACCAGCGGAAAGAGGTTGAGAAACGGCCCCAGCCAGCCCTCGGGGGCGGTCAGGAAGGGAGGCAGGACCCTCGACCAATCCCAGAGCATGTCGGGGGCGGCGAGATTGGAGCACCAGCGGATCGCCGAACTGAACAGCGGCGCCTGACGCAGCTCCACGTCGGTCGCGAGCGAGCGGTAGAGACCCATGAAGATCGGCACCTGAATGAAGACCAGCAGGCAGCCCCCCATCGGGTTGTAGTTGTGCTTCCGCCAGAGTTCCTGGGTGGCCTGCGTCTTTTTGTTCGGGTCATCCTTGAACTTCTCGTTGATCGCCTTCATCTCCGGCTGGAGCTCCTGCATCTTCTGCGAGGAGATCGCCTGCTTGCGGCTCACCGGAAACATCGAGGCGCGGACGAACACCGTCAAAAGGAGGACGGCCAGGCCATAGTTGCCGATCACCGAGTGGAGCGCGTGCAGGATGGCGATCATCGGACGGGCCACCCAGCCGAACCAGCCGTAGTAGACGAGGTCGTCCATCGCGGAGCCGGGCACTCCGTACCGGGCGAGCAGCTCGGGCCGCTTGGGGCCGGCGAAGATGCCATAGCGGTGCGAGACGACGCCGCCCGCCGGAATGACGAGCTCCCGCGACACGAGGCGGCTGGTCACGTCGATCAGTTTCTTGCGGGCCGCCACCGGCACCTGGCCCACCGCCAGCGGCCGCACCTCGGCGAGGGCGGGCACCTCCTCGCCTTCCCGCGCCGGAATCAGCGCCGCGGCGAAGTAGAGCGCATCGACGCCGGCGAACGACAGCGGCGTGCCATCGCCCACGGCCGACGCGGGAAAGTCGAGCTTGCCATCGGCGACCTTCAGGCCGCTGACGATCGCGCTCTGCTTGCCCACGAATCGGACGGCCACGTCGCGGACCGCCAACGAGCCCCAGTCGCGGGCCACCCGCTGCGTGTACCACCAGCCCTCGGTGGGCAGCCCCGTGGGCCCGTCGAGGGCATACGACACAGTCGTGTCCTCGCCCGCCGCCCGGAGTTGGACCGTGAGCTCGAGGCCATAACCCCCGTCGCTTCCCGACGCCTCGTCCGTCGCTGCAAGACGATATTCCTTGACGGCCGTCAGGCCGCCGGGGAGCGTGCGGGAGAAGCGGACCCGCGTCGGGGCGGAGGTGGCAGTCTCGTCGCTTTCCTCGATCTCCCAGTCGATGTCGGCGAGTTCGCAACCGGCGATCTCGGCGAGCGGCTCCGCTGGCCGGCTGCGGCCCCCGTGAGACTCCAGCGACAGCCGGAAAGACAGTGGGTCGTGCGGATCGCCGTCGGGATCTTCGACCGGCGCGGTGCGATACTCCGGCCGGACCACCTCGAGCGGCCGGCGCTCGAGCGTCACGTCCAGCGTGGAAGCCCCGCCGTCGCGGATCACCTCGACCGCGATCTTCCCGCCCGGTTTTGTGGCCCCGATCGTCTTGGCGAGCGTCGCCGCATCCGGAGTGGCTGTTCCGCCCACACGAACGATCACGTCGTCGGGCCGCAGTCCCGCGCGGGCTGCCGGTGTCCCGGCGCCGACGACGCCCACTCGGCAACCGCCATCGACCGCCTCGACGGCGAGATGGCCGAGGTAGCCCGACCAGTCATCCTGATCGTGAAACTTCTCGTCGGCGAGTTCGATCCGTTCCACCGCCGCACCGCGGCTGGTGAGCGTGACGAGCATCCGCGACGCCTTGGGATCGAGCGACCCGAGCGTCCGCCGCACGCGCCGGGCAGGCTCGGACGCCGAGGCGACGACGGCGTCGGCGGGGCCGGCCTTCGGGGCATCCGCGGCTGCGTCCTTCTTCGGCTCGGACGGCTGCGCCTCGGCCACCGTGGCATCCGGACCATCGCCGGCCACCGGTTGGACAACCGGCTGCGGCGGCCTCGGAAAGAGCCAGGTCTGGAGCAACTGGCTGCCGACGACGATCGCCAGGGAAATCGCGAAGAACTGGATGTAGCGACGGTCCACGAAAGGATTCCAAGGGGGCGGGAAGTGTGCGGCGGGCGGGAACGACTCCCGAACGGGCCTGTCAGCGGCCCTGGCCAAGGCGATCGCCGAGGAAGTTGTCGAGGTCTGCGATGCCGTGAATCTTCCGGGAAGTCGTCTCGAAAGGATAGGCGATCCTGCGGAATCGCACCCTGCGATCGTCCTCCGCGATCACGTAGCAGGCCCGCGGATCGTTGTCACGGGGTTGCCCCACGGACCCCACGTTCACCATCGCCTTGGTCGGCGGCAGGTCCAGCGACTTCTCGGTCTGACCCGCCGGCACATCGGGCGAAATGAACTCGGGCGAGAGCGTGAAGATTCCGGGCACGTGGGTGTGCCCCTGGAAGCAGTAGCGGCCGACGAGTTCGAAGATGTGTTCCATCTTGAGCGGGTTGTAGATGTCTTCCGGGAAGACGTATTCGTCGAGCGGGCGGCGGGCCGACCCGTGCACAAAGAGAAAGTCGCCGTCCGCGTGGGTGCGGGGGAGTTCCCCGAGGAAGTCGGTGAGCCTGTTCGCCGAGTTCCGCGGCATGCGGTCGTGCATCTCGAGTTGGTTGCGGGTCCACCGGATCGCCCGCTCCGCCCCCGAGTTGAAGCCGTCAGGATCGAACAGGGCCCCCTGATCGTGGTTGCCGAGAATCACCACGCTGCAGCGGTCCTGCACGAGCTTGACGCACTCGCACGGATTGGGGCCGTAGCCAACCACGTCGCCGAGGCAGATAATCGTGTCGACTCGTTCACGGTCGATATCCTCGAGAACGGCATGCAATGCCTCGAGGTTGCCATGGACGTCGCTGATAATGGCCCGCTTCACGTACGCTCCAACCTTCGCGGGCCGCGATTTGGCTGGCTTTCCGCGAAAATTGAGACTACGGCCCCCTTCCGGAGCGGTCAAGGACACGTCCTGTCGCCGCCCCCACGCGACCCATGAAAATCCTCGCATTCGACACCAGCCTCGGTTCCGGGTCCGCCGCAGCGGCCGATGAGGGGGGCATGGAGGAACGTGCCCTCGGGGCCGCGGGGGACCATGCCCGGCTCCTGACCGCCGCCGCGCTCGACGTCGCGGAACGCCGCGGCTGGGGAAGCGGCGGCAACGCGCTGGCGGGCCTCGGGCCGGGCGACGTCGTGGCGGTGGTTCGCGGGCCGGGTTCGTTCACGGGTCTGCGGGTGGGAGTGACCGCCGCCAAGTCTTTTGCCTGGACGAGCGGCGCGGGGCTGGTGGGAGTCTGCGGCTTCGGAGTCATCGCGCGGCGGATGGCCCGGCTGGACGGCTGGAGCGACTCGCCCGTTGCCATCGCCTACGACGCCGGCCGCGGCGAGGTCTTCGCCGCATGGGCCCAGCCCGTGGCGACCGAAGCCCTCGGCTGGCGGCTGACGGCGCCCTGTCTGGTGACGTTTGACGACTGGCTCGGATCGCTGCCGCCCGGAGCACGGATCGGAGGCCCGGCGGTCGATGCCCACCGGGAACGGATCACCGCGCATGGGGGCGTTGTCTGCGCCTCGCCCGAAGTCTGCGTGTCACTGGCGGGTGATGCGGCGACGATCGCCAGGCTCAGGGCGTTGGCGGGCGAGTTCGACGATCCACACACGTTGGTGCCCGACTACCTGCGGCCGAGTTACGCGGAGGAGGCAAGGCCGCGGGCTCATGGATCCGGGGGTCCGGTGGCCTGAGCGGCAAGCGGGGGCAGGGGCTGTCGCCCCGACTCCCGGGCGATGCCCGGCCGGCCCTCCGGACATCCACCGGCAAAACCCCCGGCGAGGGGCAGGCCCACCGCCGGCGAACCAATCCGGCCCCGCCGCGGGCCGAACCTGAGTCGCCACGTCTCCGCGCCGGGTTGCATGCGGGAGGGCCCGTAGCAAGCCCGTACGGCCCCGGTACATTGGTGCCTTCTCCCCTCCGCCTCAGGCCCCGGCCCCGAAAGATCCCATGCGACCGATCACGAAACTCCTCGTCGCCAATCGCAGCGAGATCGCCATCCGGGTCTTCCGTTCGGCGCACGAACTCGGCATCCGAACCGTCGCGATCTACGCCCATGAAGACCGCTTCGCGCTCCATCGCTTCAAGGCCGACGAGGCCTATCTCATCGGCAGACCGGGTGAGCCGATCCGCTCCTATCTCGACATCGACGGCATCGTCGCGCTCGCCAAGCATCATGGCGTTGACGGCATCCATCCGGGCTACGGATTCCTCTCCGAGAATCCGGAGTTCGCGGCGGCCTGCGGCAAGGCCGGGATCACGTTCGTGGGCCCGCGGGTCGAACTCCTCCAGACGCTCGGCGACAAGACGGCCGCCCGCGACCTGGCGCACAAGGCCGGCGTGCCGATCCTCGCGGGCAGCTCGAAGCCCGTCACCAGCCTGGCCGACGCGCTCTCGATCGCCAAGGGTCTCGGCTGGCCGGTGATTCTCAAGGCGGCCCATGGTGGCGGCGGCCGCGGCATGCGGGTGGTGCGCGGCGAGGACGAGCTCGCCGTGGCGCTCGAAAGCGCGCAGCGGGAGAGCAAGACCGCCTTCGGCTCCTCAAGCGTGTTCGTCGAGAAGTTCATCC
>SXHR01000257.1:0-10074 GCA_005773625.1 Planctomycetaceae bacterium
CCGCGAGGGGCAGTCACGCCCCGGCTTGATGCCGATCGCGGCGGAGTTCACCGCCGAGATCGACGACCTGACGGCGAGACTCCTGCGGGGGGCTCGCGAAGGCATCGACGCGAACGACCGCGATCGGCTTCGCGTCATGACCAACGGGCTGGTGGTCCGCGCGGCGCAGGGGGCCCTGACGGCTTCGAAAGGTGCGGGATTCGTGGCGGGGCACACGGTGGAGCGGCTGGTCCGCGAGTCGTTGTTCTTTGTGGTCTGGAGTTGCCCGCAGGCGGTGTCGGATGCCGTTCTCTGCGATCTGGCCGGCATCGACTGAGGCTGCGGCGGCAAGCCGCGGGAAAATACGCGAAACTGCCCTTGCGTCGTCCGGGCAGCGGCGACGATCCTCCCCGGCGCTCACGCGGAGAGGATGGGGCCATGCAGCCACCACGTTCGATCGTCATCGTCAAGTTGTCCGCCATCGGCGACGTGATCCACGGCGTGCCCGTGGCCGTGGCCGCCAAGCGGGCCTTTCCGGAGGCACGGATCGGCTGGGTCGTCGAGGGTCGCGCCGCCGACGTGCTCGCCGGCCATCCCGCCATCGACCATCTCTTTCGGATGCCCCGTGGCTGGCTGAAGTCACCCGCCCAGGTGATCTCGTTGCGGCGGCAACTCAGGGCGTTTGCCGCCGATGTGGCGATCGACCTGCAGGGCCTTCTCAAAAGCGGCGTCGCGACCTGGCTTTCGGCCGCGCGCATGCGGATCGGTCACGCCCGGCCCGCGTCCCGGGAGCGGGCCTGGCTCTCCTACACGCATCCCGTCGTGACCACGCTCACGCACGTCGTGGAGCGGAACTGCGACCTGCTGGCACCGCTCGGCGTGACCGCCACGATGCCGGGGTTCGAGATGCCGCACTGGCCCGTCAGCCGGCTGAGAATGCAGCACTGGCTCCAGGGGCAGCGGCTCACATCACCGGTCGCGATCATCAATCCCGGCGCCGGCTGGTCCTCGAAGCTCTGGCCCGTCGAGCGGTTCGCCGCCGTGGCCCGCGGCCTCCACCAACGCGAGGGCGTGCAGACGGTCGTCGTGTGGGGCGGTGCGGCCGAGCAGGCGGCCGCGGAACGGATCGTGAACGATTCGCAAGGCGCCGCGATCCTGGCCCCGCGAACGACGCTCCAGGATCTCGGCGAACTCGCACGGCTCGCCAAGGTGTTCATCTCCAGCGACACCGGGCCGCTCCATCTCGCCGCCGCGGTCGGCGTCCCCTGCGTGGGGCTCTTCGGTCCGGTGCCCGGCGCCCGCAACGGCCCGTACGGCCGGCACCATGTCTGCGTCGAACCACCGGCGGATCTGCGGCCCGCCTGGAGCGATCGCAAGACCGACACCGTCTCGATGAATGGCATCGACGTCCACGCCGTGCTCGCGGCGACGCAGTCGCTCCTGTCCCGCGCCCGGGCGGCTTGAGGTTCACCCGGCGGGCAAGGCTCCGGAGCCGTCGGGCTCGGCGGCCGCTACGGGGCGTCCGACACGTCCTCGCCGATCGCACCGCGCCCCACGTCCTCGACGATCGAGAGACTCTCGACCGTGAACCAACGGGTGAAGAGCGAGAAGTCGGCCGCATCGGGCCACGCTGTCTGATCGGGCTGCCAGACCTTCAGCTCGCGTCGAAAGATCTCCTCGAAGAGATCCTCCACGACCTCCTCGGCCTCCTCCGGGAAATGGCAGGCCGGAATGAGATAGACCGTCCTCTCCGCGATCTTGCGGCGTTCATTGATCGTGGCGTCGACGATACCAGTCGTCTTCAACCAGCCGTAGAAAGCCGCCTCGTGGCCGATCACGACCGCACTGCGATTGAGCATGGGATGCCTGCCGGTTCGTCGGATACCCGGCTTCGTGCCCGCTGACCTCCCGTCGCGTCCCCCTGCTCACGGCACTCTCTCGGCCGCGGCCGGCGGCATGGGAAAGTCTAGGGCTCGTGCTTTCCAAAAGGCAAAATCCGCGGGCCAAACGGCGATATACTCCTGATCCGTCCCACACCCGGTTGGTCTGCCATGCCCCGCCCCCGCCGCAATCCGTTCTATCCCCTCCTCGGCATCGTGGGCATCTTGTTCACGGTCACGGCGACGAGCTACTGCCTTTCGGTGCTCCGCGGAGTGCGGCCGGAGACGGCTGCGGACAGCGGCTCGCATCCGATCGAGCAACTCATGGACCGCCACGGCACGGCGATCCTGACCGGCGAACTGGCCCTGCTGGCGATCGCCACCTTCGGGGCAATCGCCCTCGATCAGCCGGCAGGAGAGCGGGGCCGGGGGCCGCGGAACGGTGAGAGGGGGGCGGAGCGAACGGCCGCTGCGCCGCCTGACGACACGCGGGGGGCCCCGTGACGGCGTCGGCCGCGTCGCGGATCGCCCGGCTGCGGGAGCAGATCCGGCACCACGACCGGAAGTATTACGTCGAGGCGGCTCCCGAGATCGGCGATCGCGACTACGACCGCCTCATCGACGAGCTTCGCGAACTCGAATCCCGGCATCCCGGGCTCGTCACGCCCGACAGCCCGACGCAGCGGGTCGGCGACGAACCGGTGCCGGAACTCCAGCCGGTCCGCCACCGCGTGCCGATGCTCTCGATCGACAACACCTACAGCGCCGACGATCTCGCCGCCTGGGGCAAGAAGGTCGAGAAGCTCCTCGTGGAAGCGGGCGCTGCGGGGCCGGTCGAGTGGGTGCTGGAACTCAAGATCGACGGCGTCGCCGTGTCGCTCACCTATGACACGGGCCGGCTCGCACGTGCGGCCACGCGGGGCAACGGCGTCGTGGGCGACGACATCACCCACAACGTCCGCACGATCCACGGCGTGCCGCTCGCGCTCGATCTCGAGAAGCCGCCGGAATCGATCGAGGTCCGCGGTGAGATCTACATGACCAACTCCGACCTCGTGATCCTCAACGAGTCGCAGGCAGAGGCGGGGCTGGCACCCTTCGCCAACACCCGCAACGTCGCCGCGGGCAGTATTCGACTGCTCGACCCGCGGGAGTGCGCCCGGCGGCCGCTGCGGTTTTTCTGCCACGGTGTCGGCGATTCGAGCGGCCTCGGTGCCGGGTCGCAGACCGACCTGCTCGCCTGGGCGACTTCCGCCGGGCTGCCGGTCGCCCCCGGCACGCAGGTGTTCGCGTCGATCGACGCGCTCGTGGAGCGTGGCACGAAACTCATCGAGGAACTCCACTCGCTCGATTTCGAGGTGGACGGCTTCGTGGTCAAGGTGAATCGGTTCGACCAGCAGCGGCTGCTGGGAGCCACGGCCAAGAGCCCCCGCTGGGCGATCGCCTGGAAGTTCGAGAAGTATGAGGCCACGACCGTGCTCGCCGGCATCCGCGTGCAGGTGGGCCGCGGCGGCACGATCACGCCGGTGGCCGACCTCGAGCCGGTCGAACTTGCCGGCACGACGGTCCGCCGGGCGAGCCTCCACAACGCCGACGAGATCGCCCGCAAGGACATCCGCATCGGCGACGTGCTCGTCGTCGAAAAGGCGGGCAAGGTCATCCCGCACGTGGTCCGCGTCGAGAAGCACCTCCGCAAGGGCCATCTCCCGGCCTGGGAGTTTCCGACGCACTGTGCCGAATGTGGCACGCTGCTGGTGAAAGACGCCGACGGCGTCTACATCCGCTGCCCCAACGTGGACTGCCCGGCCCGCGCGCGGGAGCGGCTGCGATTCTTCGCCTCGCGAAACGCGATGGACATCGAGGGCCTCGGCGACAAGCTGATCGAGCAGCTCGTGTCGGCCGGACTCGTGAAGGATTACTCCGACCTCTACGCCCTGACGGCCGAGCAGCTCGAACCGCTCGACCGCATGGGCGAGAAGTCGGCGACGGCGCTGGTGCAACAGATCGCGAAGAGCCGGTCGCGGGGTCTCGTCCGCGCCCTCAACGCCTTGGGCATTCGCCACGTCGGTCCGCGGGTGGCGACCCTGCTCTGCGAGCGGTTCCCCACGATCGACATGCTCCAGAGGGCGTCGGCGGACGATCTCGCCAACGTGCCGGAGATCGGTCCGACCATCGCGGCGAGCGTGCACGAATGGCTGGCGAGCCCTCATGGCCGGCGCACGATCGACGGCCTGCGGGACGCGGGCGTGATGCTCGACGTGCCGGCGGCGGACCGGGTGTCGGGGGGCCCGCTCACTGGAAAGACGTTCGTCGTCACGGGCACGCTCGCCAACTTCTCCCGGCAGGAGGCGGAGGAGGCGATCCGCAAGGCCGGCGGCCGCGCCTCGTCCAGCGTGTCGAAGAAGACCGACTACCTCGTCGCCGGCGAGGAGGCCGGCAGCAAGCTCGCCACCGCGACAAAACTCGGCGTTGCCGTCATCGACGAGGCGGCGTTCAAAAAGCTGCTCGCGGGCGAATAGCCCATACCGCAGAGCCCTCGCGAGGTTCAGCCCCCGCGCCGGCAACTTCCTCGGCACGGTTGCCTGTTTTCCAGCGGATCCAGCGATTCGCAGCCGCGCCTAGCTGTCCGTGGACAAAGTCATCCATGACCTTTGTCCACTGGATCGACCGGTGGAAACGCCGAGGGTTTCCACGGTCGATGATCCTCGCATCCTGCTCGGGCAGACTTGTTCCACAGTCTGCTAGGGCGGCGAGCCGAACCGAGCCGTTCCGGCCGGTCCACGCATCACCGCCGCCGCCAGACCTCCGCGAGTGGCACCGCGAAGATCCCCATGGACAGGCCCCACAGCGGCTCCCCGGCGAGGACTCCGACGAGCGGCCAGGCCAGCAGGCCCATCCGGGCGACTGTCCGCTGCGTGGCGGCGAACCACAGACCGACCGCAAACACGACCTCGAAGCCCACGATCGCGTGCGTCACGAGGTTCATCAGGTATTCCGACCGGCCGTAGAGCGGGGTGAGATCGACGACCCGCGATGCCCTCACCGCCAGCGACCATGCCGCGGTGCCGTCCCACCAGACGTCGCCCCTGAGTTGGGCGAGGATCGCAGCGACGGTGATCGTCACGGCGTAAACCTGCAGCAGGCCGAGCGACACGCGGGCCCGGGTCGAGGGGCGGGGAGGTCCGCCGCCGGCACGTCCGGCGAGCCAGTGATCCACCGAGAGGTCGCGTCCGCACGGTCCCACCACGAGGCACCAGAGCAACACGGCGAGACAGTCGTCGGCGGGCCCCACCAGCATCGGACCACGGTGGAGCAGCGACGCCCAGAGCACGGCAGACACCGGCGCCGCGATCCATGAGCCGATCCCGAGCAGGAGGGCGACAAATGCCACGGCGGTGGCGCCGAAGAGAGCCTGAAGCGACGCGGGAGTCGTCGCGAAGTCGAAGAACGAGAAACCGAACGGCGGCCGCCACGCCGCGGCCACGTCGCGGGGAACCATCCCGCCGGGGCCGAACCACGCCTGCAGGTCGCCCGCGTAGGTCCAGAGCAGCAGCAGGCCGAGGGCCGCGGCGAGGATGCGGACGACCGCGAGCGGCCGTGCATCGGCCGGGGCGAACCAGAACCGCGTCCATGTCTCGCCGATGCCGGGGCTTTCCATCACCCCAGGATACCCGCTTGCCCGGCGGCATCGACCTCCCCGGTTCAATACCGCAGCCCGATCCCCACGTTGGAGAAGAATGACGGTGTCGTCTCGTTGAGCCCCCAGCCCACGCGGAGTCCGATCTCGAGATCCTCGGTCGCCAACACGTGGCCGCCGAAGCTCGCATATTGGATGTTGAGCGGGATCTCCTTCTGCGACGTGAAGATGGCGAAGTATTCGACGTGCAGGCTCCAGCGGTCGCCGATCGGTGCTTTGATCACGCTCGACGGCGCCCACTGAGCGAAGGAGTCTTCCTCCTCGAAGCCGGTGCCGTACCTCATGGCCGATGTCCACTCCCAGCCGTTGGAGAATCGCCAGCCGAGCGATTCGCCGACCACGACCGTCGACTTGTTGGACGGGCCGTAGACGGGCGTGTAGCCCTGCAGCACGGCCGCCGACCGGGGCAGCCAGCCGTCCTGCTCGCTCGTCTCCACCTTGGCGCCGTAGAGCACGCGGCTCTCTTCCTCGGTCTCGATGTCTTCACCGCCCAGTTCGCTCCCCGACACCGTGCCGGGGCCGCCGGCCTCGTAGTTGAAGCCCAGGCGGGCCTCGATCCTCTCGCCGATGCCCCGACGCACGAGCACCTCCGGAAAGCTGTGGGACTCCGGGCCGGTGCGGTTGTCGATGAAGGAGTAGGACGCCTCGAGAATCGACGTGTCGGCGCCGGTGGTCGTGGGCGCGAACGTGAAGGAGTCGCGGTCGGTCTCGAGTTCCTCCCGGGCCGTCGCGATCCCGGCCGCGGCCACCGCGATCAGGCACCACCAAGCGCGGGCGAGCGTCCGGTGCCGATGACTCCCGCGTGGCGGTCGTGCACTCATGATGTGGACCGTGGGCGGCCGGCCGGGGGCCGGTCGAAGTGCCAGGTGAAGCCGAGGCCGATCCAGTAGCTCTCGACGCTGACATAGGTGGCGTCGCCGAGGCTCTCGCCCGCCGGAAACATCCCGCCGGCGAAGGCGTCGAAATCGAGCCCGCGCATCAGGAAATCGCCGACGCCGATGCCGGCCGCCATGCGATGCTCGTTGATGATCGCGAACTGCGACTGCAGATACTTCACCGCCGGTATGCCGCCGGGGACGTCGATCGGGCCGATGCTGGTGCCGACCGTCTCATCGATCGGGTTCTGGGCGAGGGCGTAGCCCAGCCGGAGCTTGATCCGGTCGGTCGCCTTGTACTGCGTGCCGAGCTGCATCACCCACTGACCGCGGTAGATGCTCTTGAAGAGAGCGGCGCTCGGCCAGTCGAGATAGAGGGCGTCGGCGGCCAGCAGCAGCCTGCCGTCCATGAGCGACTCGTTCGCGATGCCCAAGCCCACCTGCTGCGGCAACCCCATGTCGACGTCGCGGGGCCGACGGTCCGAAAACAGCACCGCCTCGTTCTCGAACCGAAAGGCCTGCGTGGTCTGGTAGTAGGCCCCCAGCCAGGTCGCGTCACCGAGCTCATAGTCGATCCCGAAGCCGCCCCGCAGCGCGTAGGCATTTGTCATCCCGCTCGTGCCCACGAAGGGGCCCGAGGCGTAGCCGTCGCCGATGAACATCGTCGCCCCCAGCGACAGCCGATCGGTGAGCTGCACCGCCGCCGATGGGGCAAACTCGAGCAGCAGCAGATATGACGAGGTGGCGTTGCTGGCCGGTTGCTGCACGTAGCTCGAACCACCCCCCGCCGCACCGAGCACGGCAAGGCCCACGGTCATCGGCAAGGGGAGCCCCTCGATCTCCTGGGCCACGCCGATCGCCGGAACAATGGCTCCCGGTGTGCTGCTCTTGGCCGAAAAGGGCGCGACTCCCAGCAGCGGGAGGGCCGCTTTCTGCTCCAGGTTGACCGTCGCCTCCGCGAAGGCCCCCCCGAGCGTGAAGTGGGTGCCCTTGAACTGCGTGAGCGACGCGGGATTGGCGTTGATCGCCGAGAGGAAGTCCTGGGGTGCCGCGACGCTCGTGCCGGCCATGCCCCCCGACGCCGGCATCAGCGTGTTGCGGACATCGATGCCGTAGGTCTGGGCCCGGGCGGGGCCCGTGCCGACGACGGCCGCGATCACCATCGCGAGGCCGCAAACCAACCGATCCGGCCGCCAATGCGTCATAAGCCTCTTTCTCCTCACTTTCCCTGCCATCGGCACGACACGAACTGCCGCTTGAAGCCGCGGGGGATATGTCCCAAACGGCACACAAGATGGGCAAACCGGAGGAGCGCGGCGTTTGTTAGACTCCCCCCTTCCCACGCGAGGCCCACGGATGAGCACGCAGTCGTTCACCCATCTTCACTGCCACAGCCACTACAGCCTTCTCGACGGTGCGAGCTCGATCGAGCGGCTCGTCGATCGCACGGTGGAGCTGGGCATGAACGCCCTGGCCATCACCGACCACGGCAATCTCCACGGGGCGCTGGAGTTTTACCAGGCGGCGAAGGCCGCGAAGATCAACCCGATCATCGGGTACGAGGCCTACATCGCCCCCGGCAGCCGCTTCCAGAAAGACGCCGGGAGCCAGCGGGATTCGAGCTACCACCTCACGCTCCTCGCCCGCGATCGCACCGGCTTCGACAACCTCCTGAAGCTGGCCACGAAGGCCTACCTCGAGGGCTTCTATTTCAAGCCGCGGATCGACCGCGAACTGCTCGAGCAACACGGCGAGGGGCTGATCTGCCTGTCGGGGTGTCTGTCGGGCGAGTTCAGCCGGTCGCTGATCGGCTCGTCGCGGGAGCAGCGGGAGTCGCTCGCCCAGGCCCGCGAGGTGGCGGGCTGGTTTCAGAAGACCTTCGGCGACCGCTATTTCATCGAGATCCAGGACAACGGCCTCGATCTGCAGCGGCAGGTGACGGACGTGGCGCTCGAGATCTCGAGGGAGCTCGGCATCCCGCCGGTGGCCACCTGCGACTGTCACTACGTGAATCGCGAAGACGCCGAGGCTCAGGACATCCTGTTGTGCGTCAACACGGGCCGGTTTCGCAACGACGCGTCGCGGATGCGGATGGACTCGAGCGAGTTCTATCTGAAGAGCCCGGCCGAGATGCACGACGCGTTCCTGGGCCTCGACCGGGGGCTGGTGTCGGCTGCGGTCAACCGCAGCCAGGAGATCGCCGAGTCGGTTTCGATCGACCTCGATCTCGGCAAGCGGCATTTCCCCGGCTTCGACGTGCCGGGGGGCCTGACGGCCTCCGAGGAACTCCGCCGGCTCTGCCTCGTGGGATTGCGGGAGCGGTATGCGGGCGTGCCCAAGCGTTGGGCCGGGGGCGTCGCGCCCGCCGACCCGGCCACCGGCGAACTGCACGAGCAGGCGCTCGAGCGGCTGGACCGCGAACTCAATGTGATCGACACCCTCGGCTTTGCCAGCTACTTCCTCATCGTCTGGGACTTCGTGCGGCACGCGCGGGAGCAGGGCATTCCGGCCGCGGCCCGAGGCTCTGGCGTGGGATCGCTCGTCGCCTACTCGCTCTATCTGTCGCACGTCTGTCCGCTGGAATACGACCTGCTCTTCGAACGATTCCTCGACATCAACCGCCGTGAGGCGCCCGATATCGACATCGACTTCTGCAAGGAGCGCCGCGGCGCGGTGATCGACTACGTCAAGAAGAAGTACGGGGAGGCCAACGTCGCCCAGATCGGCACGTTCGGCACCCTCGCGGCCCGGGCCGCGATCCGTGACGTGGGGCGGGCGCTCGGCATGCCGATTCCGCGGGTCGATCAGATCGTGGCCCTCGTGCCCGACCAGCTGGGACTCTCCCTCGAGGATGCCGCCGCGACCGGCTCGCAACTCCGGGCCGCCTGCGACGCCGATTCCGAAGTCCGCGAACTCGTGGGCCTCGCCAAGCAGATCGAGGGGCTCGCCCGCAACGTCGGCACCCACGCCGCGGCCGTCGTGATCGCCGATCGGCCGCTCGTCGAATACGTGCCCCTGCAGCGGGTGACGGGGAAGGAGGAAGTGATCACGCAGTGGGCGATGGGCGACGTCGAGCGGGCGGGCCTGATGAAGAGGGACTTCCTCGGCCTCCGCTACCTCACCGTCGTGGCCAAGACGCTCGACATCATCGAACAGACCACGGGCGCCCGGCCCGACCCGTTCGCGTTCCCGCTCGACGACAAGGCGGCGTTCGCCACGCTCTGCCGCGGTGAGACGAAGGGGATCTTCCAGCTCGAGAGCGGCGGCATCCGCGACCTGCTTCAGCGGATGAAGCCCGATCACTTCCTCGACATCGTCGCCGTCAACGCGCTCTATCGCCCCGGCCCGCTCGAGGGCGGCATGGTCGACGAGTACGTCAACGTGAAGCACGGCCGCAAGCGGCCGGAGTTTCTCCATGCCGTCATGAAGGACGTGCTCGGCGAGACCCACGGCGTGATGGTCTATCAGGAACAGGTGATGCGGATCCTGGAGCGGCTCGGGGGCATCGAGCTCTCCAGCGCCTACACCTGCATCAAGGCCATCAGCAAGAAGAAGCTCGAGACGATCGCCGCGTTTCGCGAACAGTTCGTCGCCGGGGCGCAGGCCCAGGGGCTCTCCAAGCAGCAGGCGGGGGAGGTCTTCG
>SXHR01000258.1:0-8056 GCA_005773625.1 Planctomycetaceae bacterium
CGGGAAACCACGAACACTGGGGACTGCGGGGCCGCGGATGGTAGCGGCCGCCCGCCGGCCGGGCAAAGCAGATTTGGCGTCGAGAAAACAGGCCTTGATCCCGTTTTCACGGGGATGGGCCGGGCCGCGGCGGGGCACCGCCGCCGGGCAGACCCTCAACCGGCCCGCGTCGCGGCCTCGGTCAGCGGCATGCTCCAGGCCCGCTCGAGATCGCCGGCAGCCGCCGCCTCGGCCACCCCGCGGAGCTCATCGACGACGTCGGGGCAGCGGTCGGCGACGTCACAAAGCTCGAAGAAGTCATCGGGTTTCGCGAACAGCCGCGGGCAAGGCTCGCCGGCGCCGAAGGTCGGCAGGATCAGGTGCCACCCCGGCGTGACGACGGCCGTCCCCTGCTCGCCCACGACGATCACCCGATCGCGGGTCGTGGCGGTCCAGTCGGCGAACAGGCCCGCGAGGCTGCGGCCGCGATGCGGCTCTCCGTCGGCCGCCGACACCCGGCCGGCCAGAAGATCGGCGAGCGTCGTGCCCACGTCCGCGGGCAACGCGAGGCCGCCGAACCGCTGCCCGGCCATCCGCCCGCCGGCATCGACGAGGATCGCGGGCATCCGCACGGCTTCGCCATAGGGGGCGATGGAGCCGCAGCCCACGCGGCCGTGCAGGCCGAGCGGCATCCCGCGGACACCGGCCACGAGGATCGTCCAGCCTTCCGCGGCGGCGACCAACTGGACGAGCCGTTGATCGAGGAGCGCAAGCATCCCCGCAAACACATGCCTGAGGCCGACGAGCAGATCGGGATCGGTGTCGGCCGCAACCACGACATCGGGCACCGCGGCGCCGGCCGGCGGCGGCGGGTCGTCCGGATCGAGATGAGCCTCGCGATACTCCGCCGGCGCGTCCCACGCGACGGCGAGGCTGCCCGCATGGCACCAGACCAGCCGGTGCCGGCCGGCGGCGGCCGTGGCGGCGGCCGCGGCGAACAGCCGGGCCAGATTCGTGTCGTCGGCGGCGGCGGCGGTTGCCGCCGTGGCCACTGCGGCGACATGACGCGTGTCCATGACGCCGGCGAGCGCTTCGGCCAACCCGGCGTCGTCCGTCACGAGCACCCCGGGATGCATCGCCGCGGCGAGCGGCCAGCCGGGGCCGCCGAAGAGGTCGGCGAGCGTCTGGCGGGGTTCATCGGCCGTGGCGATCAGGCCGTCGAGCACCACGCCCCGCCCGGCCAGCGCGTCGAGCCCCGGCATCGACACCCAGGTCGATCCGTAGGCGGGCAGCATCCAGGCAGGCAGTCGGTCGATGGTGACCACGAGGAGGTTGCCGGTCATCGCTGGCCCTGGAACACGGGATTGCCTTGCCGTCGTACGGTGGGCCATGCTGTCGCAGCCACCACGACCACGACCAAGGGTACCGCATGACCACGCCCAACGCCTCGTACCGCACCCAGCCGGCCGCGACCGCGGCCATGCCGCCGGGCATTCCCTTCATCGTCGGCAACGAGGCGGCGGAGCGGTTCTCGTTCTACGGCATGAAGTCGATTCTCGTCGTCTTCATGACACAACACCTCCTGTCGGCGGCCGGTCAGCCCGCCGGCATGACGGAGACGGAGTCCCGGGAGTGGATGCACCTCTTCGTGGCCAGCGCCTATTTCTTCCCCGTGATCGGCGGCATCGTCGCCGACGCCTTCCTGGGGAAGTACCTCACGATCCTCCTGCTCTCGATCGTCTATTGCGCAGGACATCTCTGCCTGGCGCTGATGGACATGCCGCAGCCATTCCTGGCCGCCACCCTCGAGCCACGAGGCTGGCTGCTGGCGGGGCTCGCCCTGATCGCGATCGGGTCGGGGGGCATCAAGCCCTGTGTCTCGGCCCATGTCGGCGACCAGTTCGGCCGCTCCAACCGCCAGCTCCTGGAACGGGTCTTCGGCTGGTTCTACTTCGCGATCAACTTCGGCTCGTTCTTCTCCACGCTGCTCACGCCCTGGCTCCTCGAGCACCATGGCGCGGGCTGGGCGTTCGGCGTGCCGGGAATCCTGATGGCGATCGCGACGCTCGTCTTCTGGCTCGGACGGCACCGCTTCGTGCATGTGCCGCCGCGGGGCAGTGGCTACTTCGCCGAAACCTTCGGCCGCGAGGGGCTGCAGGCCATCGGAAAACTGCTGCCGCTCTACCTGCTGGTGGCCGTCTTCTGGTCGCTCTACGACCAGACCGGCGGCGCCTGGGTCCAGCAGGCCCAGCAGATGGACCGCCGGTTTCTGGGCATCGACTGGCTCGAAAGCCAGATCCAGGCGATCAATCCGCTGCTCGTCCTGCTCTTCATTCCCCTTTTCGGCAGTCTCATCTACCCCGCCGTGGGACGCGTCCTCGAACTCAAGCCCCTGCGGAAGATTTTCATGGGGTTTGCGCTGACGGTCGCGGCCTTCGCCATCTCGGCCTGGGCGCAACAGCTCATCGATGCCGAGTCGGCCCGGCTGGCGGCGGCGGGCCTCGGCCCGGAGGCGGCCCGCTGGCCCTCGGTGCTCTGGCAACTGGCCGCCTACGTGGTGATCACGGCCGCCGAGGTGCTCGTCTCGATCACCTGCCTGGAGTTCAGCTACACCCAGGCTCCGCCCCAGATGAAATCGTTCGTGATGAGCCTCTATTTGCTGAGCGTGTCACTGGGCAACCTGTTCACGGCCTTCGTGAACATCGTGACCCGCGACACCGCCGGCAACTCGACGCTGACGGGGGCGTCTTATTACTGGTTTTTCACCGGCTGCATGGCGGTGGCGACACTGCTGCTGCTTCCGGTAGTCTTGCTCTACCGGCCCCGCGAATACTTCCAGTCGGAGGCGGAGAACGAGCAGCCCCCGCACTGATTCCGACCGATTTCCACTGCTTCCACGATTTCCACTGCTTCCAGAGGATCCGCATGATTTCCTCCGCTTCGCGGCAGACAAGCCGCCGCACCTTTCTCGCTTCGTCGGCGGCCCTGGCCGGAGCCCTGGCCACCCACCGGTCTTCGGCCTTCGGCGAAGATCCCGCGCCGCAGCCGCCGCTGTTTCGCATCTCGCTGGCCCAGTGGTCGCTCCATCAGACGCTGTTCTCGGGCAAGCTCGACAACCTCGACTTCCCCCGGGCGGCCAAGCAGCAGTTCGGCATCGAGGCGGTGGAATACGTCAATCAGTTCTTCAAGGACAAGCCGCAGGACGCCGACTACCTCGCCGAGCTGGCCAAGCGGGCAGCCGACGAGGGGGTCACCAACGTGCTGATCATGTGCGACGGGCTGGGCAACCTCGGCGATCCCGACGGCAAGGCGCGGACGGAGGCGATCGAGAAGCACTACCCGTGGGTCGAGGCTGCCAAGCGGCTCGGGTGCCATTCGATCCGGGTCAACGCCGGCAGCAAGGGAACCTTCGAGGAACAGCAGAAGCTCGCCGCCGACGGCCTCGGCCGGCTGAGCGAGTTTGCGGCGCAACTCGACACCAACGTGATCGTCGAGAACCACGGCGGCCTGTCGAGCAATGGCGAATGGCTGGCCGGCGTGATGAAGCTGGTGGACAGGCCCAACTGCGGCACGCTCCCCGACTTCGGCAACTTTCACGACTACGACCGCTACCGCGGTGTCGAGGAACTGATGCCGTTCGCCAAGGGAGTGAGCGCCAAGAGCCACGAGTTCGACGCCGAGGGCAACGAGGTGCGGACCGACTACCGCAAGATGATGAAGCTCGTGATCGCCGCCGGATACCGGGGCTGGGTGGGGGTGGAGTACGAGGGCAAGGGTCTTTCCGAGGCCGACGGCATCCTCGCCACGAAAAAGCTCCTCGAGCGGGTTCGCGACGAACTCGCCTGACCGCCGCGGGCCGCCCTTCCCGCCCGCCTCATCACTTCGCCCGCGAGAGATCGAGGTCGACGACCACCGGATGATGGTCCGACACGTCCAGATCGATCGCATGGAAGACGAAGGCCCGCGTGATCGCCGGCTCGAGGTCGCGGTGCAGGAGGATGTGGTCGATCATCGTGAACACGTCCTCGCCGTCGGCGGCCCCGTTTTCGTTGAAATCCCAGTGCGACGTGTAGCGGTCGGCGACGCGGGGCATGCGGGCCGCGGCGTTGACGAGCTCCGGCCCCTCCGCCGCCTCGTCGTAGTTCTTGAGATCGCGGAGGACGTTCGTCTGTGTCTTCCGCACGGCGTCGGCCATGGGAACGTCGGGGTCGTAGTCGTTGAGATCACCCAGCACGATGGGCAGGTAGCCCCGTGGCACGATCCGACGGCGGATGATGTCACGGGCGATCCTGGCCTCGGCGGCCCGCTGGGCGTTGGCGCCGACGTCGGAGGGATTGCTCTTGAGGTGCATGCCGAGCAGGGCGATCTTCCGGCCACAGACCGTGAAATAGGCGACCGCATGCCGCTGGAGCACCGCTTCCTCGCTCCGCTCCATGCCGCGTTCGTCCACGAACGCGTAGGGCTGCCGCAGCCAGGCGTCGTCACCATCCCCATCATCCGCGACGGCTTCCGCCCCGCCGCCGCGGGCCGGCCGCCGTTTGGGAACGTGAACGTGGATCCGGCGGCCGTCGATCTCGTCGGGCTCGATCCGGGAGAAAATGGCCACGTCAAAGCCGGAAAAACTGTCGGCGCCGTCGACGTGATAGCCGCGGAAGTCCTCCATGCCCTTCTGCCGCAGGATCGACGTCACCGCCTCGACCCCCTCCTTCGAAACCACTTCCGGCATCACGAGGATGTCGGGGTCGATCGCTTCGATCACGTCCGCGATCCGTTCGATGTGCCGCTTGCGCGCGGGCTCGAACCGAAACCGGGTGAGCCGCGTCGATTCCCCGGGAGCCGCGAGATTCTCGGCATTGAAGCAGGCGATCCGCAGCCGGCAGGAATCCTCACCGGCGCCGCCCGACGACCAGGCGAGGGCGACCCCGAGCGCGAGCGCGCCCGCAACCGCATGACGACCCGTTCCATTCCTGCACGGTTGACCGGGTGAACGCTTCATCGTTAGAGTTCCGGTCCACTTTTTCTCGAAGCACCTTCTCGACACCCATGCCCCACCAAGATACCCGGACGCTCGAATCCGGCACGCCCCGCCTCGCACGCCTTGTTCGCACCGGTGAAACGCACGTCGGACGGGGGGTCTTCGCCCGCCGGAGGATCGCATCCGGGATCGTCCTTGCCGAGGTGCAGGGCACGATTCTCGACGAGCATCCCGAGGATTCCAGCTACGTGATGGAGCTCCCGGGGGGCAGGCTCCTCGACCCCGCCGCCCCGCTGCGGTTCATGAATCACAGTTGCGATCCCAACTGCGAACTTTTCTACTGGGAGGCTGAGCCCGGTGACATGGAGGAAGAGCGGCTGTGGCTGCAGACGATCCGCCCGATCGAATCGGGCGCCGAACTCCTGATCGACTACAGCTGGCCGGCCGACGCGGCGATCCCGTGCCGCTGCGGGGCTCCGAACTGCCGCGGCTGGATCGTGGACCCGGCGGAGTTGCACCTCGTGCAACGGGAGCCGACGGAGACGGACGCCTGACGACGTCCGATCGGGCGACACCGTCGGGGCCGAAATGGCACCGGGCCGGCTGGCTGGTCGCGGCGGTCCTCACGGCGGTCGCCCTGTTCGGCATCTCCCGGCTGCGGATGGACGACGACCTCAGGTCGCTCGTCCGCGACAGCAGCGACGAGTTTCGCCTCATCGACGAGGTCGCCGCGATCTTCGGCCCCCCCGACCGCGACTGCATCGTCCGGGCCACCTCCCGATCGGGCGACATCTTCGGGGCCGAGCCCCTGGCAGCCCTCGAGGCGCTCGCGGGCAAACTCGAACGAATCGAGGGTGTGGCACAGGTGCGCAGCATGTTCGACATCCGCCGGCAGGGCGCCGCCGGTGCGGTGCTGCCGGTGATCCCACGCCGGTCAGAGCCGCTCGACGCCGACTCCCGCGCCGAGGCCAAGGAGCGGGCGGGAAGGCATCCACTGGTCGCCGGTCACCTCCTCTCCGCCGACGCCGCGTCGTCGCTTCTGCTGGTGCAAATCGCGGGCGACAGCCCGCTGCTGTCGGCGGAGACCGTCGCGCGGATCGAGGCCGTCATCGCCGCCGACACCAGCGCCGGGGGGCCGCTGGCGCTCGAACTGACCGGCCTGCCGGCACTGCGGGAGCAGGCCACGCGGGCCCTGCGGCGCGACATGATCATGTTCAACTCGGTCGGCATGTCGCTGGCCGTGATCCTCTCGGCGGCGGTGGCGCGGAGCCTGCGGTCGACCGTGGTGGCCTGCGTGCCGCCGCTCGTCGGAGCCGTCTGGGCCCTGGGCATCCTCGGCCTCTGCAACGCCCCGGTGAACATCCTCACGAGCGTCGTGCCCTCGTTGGCCCTCGTGGTGGGCACCTGCGACTCGATTCACTTCATCGAGGACATGCGCCGCAGCGTACGCCGGGGGATCGACCCGCTGACCGCCTCTTCCGGTGCCATGCACCGGGTGGGCAGGGCCTGTGGCCTGACGAGCATCGTGACCGCGATCGGTTTCGCATCGCTGGCCGTCGCCCAGATCGAGGCGGTGCGGACGTTCGGCATCGCCGCGGCGGTCGGAGCCCTGGCGAGCTTCATGGCGGTCACACTGCTCACGCCGCTGCTCGCCGCCACGCGGTTTTGCAGCGGCCTGCGGCTGGGCCGCTCCTCGCGGCTGGCCGGACGGGCCGCCAACATGCTCGCCGCCTTCTCGGTGCGGCACGCCCGACCGCTGGTGGGCCTCGCCTGCGGCCTCACCGCGGCGCTCGGGCTCGTCGGTGCGCGGCTCGATGCCGACAACCGGATCGTCGATTCCCTGCCGGCGGGCGCCCCCGCCTCGCGGGCCCTCGCCCGCGTGGATGCCGAATTCGGCGGGGCGATGGGGATCGACGTCGTCGTCGGCTGGCCCGAGGGGCTCGACTGGCGCGATCCGGCGGTCCTGGCGTCGCTCTCGCGGGTCGAGGAGCTGCTCGGCCGCGAGGCGGGCATCTCGCGGCCGATCTCGCTGTCGACGATCGCCGGCGAACTGCCCCCCCGGGCACGCCGGCGGCTCGATGCCGCCAGCGTGAGCGACCTCGTGGCCCCCGACGCCCGCATGGCCCTGGTGCGGGCCCGCGTCAGCGACCTCGGCTCCCGGACACTCGAGGGCGTCTACGACCGGATCGATTCCGGACTGGCCGGGATCGAGCGTGAGTCGCCGGGCTGGCGGCTGCGGCTCGTGGGGATGTCGGTCGTTTCGGCCCGCAACATCCGGCAGCTCGTCCGCGACCTGGGATCGAGTCTCGTGTTGGAGGTGCTCGTGATCGGCTGCATCCTCGCGATCGCCTTCCGCTCGCTGCTGGCCGGGATCGTGAGCCTGATCCCCAACGTCTTCCCGCTCGCCGTGATCGCCGCGATGCTCGTGCTCACCGGCCGCGCGCTCGACCCGGCCACGGTGATCGTGTTCAACGTCTGCCTGGGCCTGGCGGTCGACGACACCGTGCACGTGCTTTCGGCCCTTGCCCGCAGTCGCCGGGAGGGAATCTCGATCGCCACCTCGGTCCGCCGCGCGGTGGCCGAAACAGGCAATGCCGTCATGATCGGCGGCGTGGTGCTCACGGTGGGCTGTGCGGGCGTCACCGCCAGCAGCGTGCCGGCGCTGGCCGGTTTCGGGATGCTGGCCTGCGCCGCCGTGGCCGCCGCCACGCTGGCCGAGCTCGTGTTTCTGCCGGCCCTGCTCGTGGTCACCGACGACATCGTCAAGCGGCGCTGGCCGGTCTTTCGCGACGGCATCTTCGGCACCGGGCCGCTCGCCTGGTCCACGGGAACCCGCGGCAAGGCGGCGGAGGCCTCCGGCTGATACGGCTCCTCCTTCATCCTCAGGCGTGATCCACCGGGTTCTGCAGATGGATCGGATGTTTTTCCTGCGAAGCGTCCGGTAGTTCCTGATGGCTTCCGCCGTGGCCATCGCAGCCTGTGAGCGACCCCTCCCTGGCGATAAAGATGGCCAAGCCGACACGATCAGGGGTCGCAGGGAACCACGCATGCGGCGTCGTTCTTCTCGGCGAACAAGGAGACCGTGAGGGGCTACCCGTGCCC
>SXHR01000259.1:0-4436 GCA_005773625.1 Planctomycetaceae bacterium
GAACAGGGCCGCGAGGTCTTCGCGGTGCCGGGCCAGATTGACTGCCGCATGGCCCGCGGCTGCCATCAACTCCTCCGCGACGGGGCGAGGCTGGTCGAGAGCGTGGACGACATCCTCGAGGAACTCGGGCCGCTCTTCGAAACAGCGACCACCGCCGACGGCCGGGAGGTGAAGTCGCCGGCGGAACTCCAGCTCGGCGATGTCGAACGGACCGTGCTCGGCGCGATCGATGATCACCTCGAGCAGGCCGGGCAGCAGGCCTCCGTCGATGTGGACGCGATCGTCGCGGCCACGGGCCTCGCCGCCTCCCAGGTGCTGTCCACGATCGGCATCCTCGAGATGCGGCGGATCCTCCGCCGGCTGCCGGGAAGCCGGGTCGAGCGGGTCTGATTCGGCACACGAGTTGCTTGCCATGCGTCGGCAGCGGCGGAGTCGTTCGTCGGGATCGCTCCCGCCGGCGGCGTTTTACCCCGCCGAAACAGGCCTGGAGTCGACTCATGACCGTTGCCAACGCTTCCCGCGGCACGTGCCGGCGACCGCCCCGGAATGCAACGCGCGCCGCATTTTGCGGCATGGGGATCGAGCGGCTCGAGGCCCGCTCGCTGATGGCGGCCGACGCCCAGGCCACCGACGCCCCCACTGGCGTCATGGCCGTCGGCATGAACCTCGAGAACGTCGTCGACTGGTCGCCGGCCTGGACGTTCACCGATGCTTTCAAGGCCTCCCGCCCCTGGATCGCGCATGCGTTCAACACCGCCACGTGGGGCACGTCGTGGGATGATGCCGGCACGCCGCCGCTCGAACTCGACGCCGATGGCAACGTGGCCCGGCTGGCCACCTGGACCAACGCTTCCGGGCAGCTGATGCAGCAGCGTGCGGGCACACTGCTGTTCCGCGGCCTCGGCGGCGGCTATGCGGGGGGTCTGTATCGTGCCGAATGGGATGGTACCGGCGTCGTCACCTTCGGATTCGACGCCCGCGTGGTCGCCAGCGGCACCACGGCGACCGGGAGAAACTTCGCCGATCTCCAGGTGACCCCCGGCGACAACGGCATCTACCTGGTGATCGAGTCGACGAGCCCCGCCGATCCCGCCCGCAACTTCAACGTCTGGATGCCCGACTGGGAGGGTCGCCGCTTCGTCGGCCAACGCTGGGAGCCGGGGGCGGCGTTCTCGCCGTTCCACCCGCTCTTCCTGCGGCGGCTCGCCCCGTTCCAGACGCTCCGCTTCATGGGGATGCAGGAGACCAACTCCTCCGACATCCGCAGCTGGGGGGATCGCCGTGACGCCGCCGACATTCGGCAGGGCTCGGGCCCGGCCGGCACCGCCAGCGAGCCGATCGTCAACGGGATGGCGGTCGAGTACATGGTGCAGCTCGCCAACGATCTCGATGCCGACCCCTGGTTCAACATGCCGCACCTCGCCGACGATGCGTTCGTGCGGAACTTCGCAACGTGCGTCCGCGACCACCTCGAGCCGGGCCGCAGGGTCCACGTCGAGTGGGCCAACGAGGTCTGGAACTTCGGGTGGGGGTTCGAGTCCTCGCACTGGATCGCCGACCAGGCTCGGCTCCCCGAGAATGCCGGGCTCGATCCCGACCTGGCCCACTGGCAGATCGCGGGCCGCGAGGCGAAACGCGACATGGACATCTGGTCGGCCGTGTTCGCCGGCCAGACGAATCGGCTCGTCCGCGTCGCCGCCGGCTGGGCGGCCGTCGACTGGGTGACGGGCCAGATCGCCGAAGCGATGGGAGGGTCGTTCGACGCGATCGCCATCGCTCCCTACATCACGCCCACCGATGAGCAGCGGGCGGGGTATACGGCCGCGATCACCGTCGACCGCGTCCTCGCCGACACGCGAACCAACGTGGCGACGAGCCTGGCGTGGACGGCCAATCACGAGCGACTCGCGCGGGAGTGGACGGCCCGCCTCGGCCGGACGATCCAACTCGTCGCCTACGAGGGTGGACCCCACCTGGATGGCCGCGGCGCGGCCTACCAAGACGTCTTCTACGCCGCGACGAACGACCCGCGGATGGGCGACATCCAACGCGACTATCTCCGCGGCCTCGACGCGGCGGGCATGGATCTGTTCATCGACTTCCAGTTCACGGGCCAGGCGGGGGCAGGTCCGTGGGGCGATTTCGCGAAGCTTCACCGCATGGATGAGCCCCTCGCCACCGCCCATCGCTATCGGGCGCTCGTCGCGGCGGCCGACGGCTCGCTCTGGGACGCGGCTCCGCCGGCGCCGCCGCCGCCCGTCGTGTCGATCGGCTCCGCTTCGATCGCCGAAGGGCAGCGGGGGGTCCGCTGGATGACGTTCACGGTCATGCTCTCGACGGCATCGGTCCAGCCGGTGTCGGCCGCATGGTCGACGGCCAACCACACGGCCATCGCCGGCCGCGACTACGTCCGCGGCGGCGGCACGCTGCGGTTCGCGGCGGGACAAACGACCATGACGCTCCGAGTGGCCGTGAAAGGCGACCGGCTGCGGGAGCCGAACGAGACCTTCCGTGTCGTTCTCTCGAAGCCTGTCGGGGCGACGATCTCCCAAACGGGCTGGCAGGGCATCGGCACGATCCTCGACGACGACACCGCGGCGGCTCGGATGGCCCTCGCCGCGATGGCATCCGGCACGACGACATCCACCACCAAACGCGTGCGATAGCGTTCCGAACGCAGCCCGGCTTCTCCGCGTGGAGGCCGCCGCGTAGAATCCGTTCCATGGACACAGCTCTTCTCAACCGCTCCGCATCGATCCGGGCCCGGCTCCTCCAGCTCCGAGACTCTCTTTGACTGGGACGGACGCAGGCAATCGGTTCAGAAGCTCGAAGAGGCGATGAGCGGGGCCGACTTCTGGAACAACTCCGAGAAGGCCCAGGCGACCGTCGCCGAACTCAAGGGAATCAACTCCATCCTCAAGCCCCTCGAGGAGGCGGTCGCTGCCGGCGGCGACCTCGAGGCGCTGGAGGAACTCGCCCGCGAGGACGTCTCGCTCGAGCCCGAAGTCGCCGCGGAGGCCGATCGTCTCGAGAAGATGGTCGATGCGCTCGAACTCGCGTCGCTCCTCTCCGGGGCGCACGACTCCTGCGACGCCCTGGTCTCGATTCACGCCCGCGACGGCGGCACCGACGCGAACGACTGGGCGGAGATGCTCCTGCGGATGTATTCCGCCTGGGCCTCGAAACACGACTACACGGTCGAACTGCTCGACCGCCAGGATGACGCCGTGGCCGGCATCCAGAGCGCCACGGTCGCCATCAAGGGCCCGCAGGCCTACGGCTACCTCAAAGGGGAGACCGGCATCCACCGGCTCGTCCGCATCAGCCCCTTCAACGCCGAAGGCAAACGGCAGACGAGTTTCGCGGCGGTCGACGTCGCTCCCGAGATCGCCGACGACGACACCGAGGTTGAACTCCGGGACGAGGACATTCGCGAGGACGTGTTCCGGGCCAGTGGCGCCGGCGGGCAGCATGTCAACAAGACGTCGAGCGCGATCCGGATGACCCACTTTCCCACGGGGATCGTGGTGCAGTGCCAGAGCGAGCGGAGCCAGCACAAAAACCGGGCCACGGCCATCAAGATGCTCCGCGCCCGAATCGCACGGCTCCAGGAGGAGAAGCGCGAGGCCGAACAGCTCGCCCGCTACAAGCAGCAGCCCAAAACCGGCTTCGGTTCACAGATCCGCAACTACTTTCTCCACCCCGACCAGAGGGTGAAGGACCAGCGCACGGGCCATTACGTCGGCAACTTCCAGAGCGTGCTCGACGGCAATCTGGACGGCTTCTTCAACGCGTATCTCCGCTGGAAAGCCTCCGGATCGGCCCCCACCGCCGACGACGAGGCGTAAGGCCTGCTGGACTGGCCGGCCCCGGCGGGCTACATTTCGTGGACCTTCCCGACGGTTCATCAAGGATATCCAGGGCGGAAAAAGAACAGGCACTCGAAGTCGAGGGCGTCGTCACGCAGGCTCTTGCCAACACGCGTTTTCGCGTGCAGATCACGGGCGGACACATCGTCAACGCCCACGTCGCCGGTCGGATGAGGAAAAACTTCATCCGCATCGTTCCGGGCGACAAGGTGAAGGTCGAACTCTCCCCTTACGATCTCACCAAGGGGCGGATCACGTTCCGCGAGAGGTGATCGATCGTGGACTCACGGCCGGCGTGGTCATGAGCCGCCGGCGGGTTTTTCTTGATCGGCCGACGCTTCTTCAGCGTCCTTTTTCTCGAAAAACTGCTTGAGATCGCCGAACGTGCGGAGCGGCTCCTTGCCCTCCCGCATCGCCTTGGAGATCGGCGCCGCCGGCTTCTTCGGTCCCGCGGCCACCTCGGTGCGCGGCTCGGGCTCGCGCGGCGGCCGATCGCGGCGGGGTGGGCGACCTCCGCCCTGGGCCGGCCGCGCGGGCGGACGCCCACGGCTCCCGGCCGCCTCGGCC
>SXHR01000025.1:0-5513 GCA_005773625.1 Planctomycetaceae bacterium
GGTTGATCGCGGCATCGGTCTGGAGGAACTGGGCACGGCGGATGCCGCCGAGTTCGCGTCCCTTTCCGCTGATGATCCCGGCGCTGACGGTCGTCTCGAGTTCGAACGGATTGCCGATGGCGATCACCCAATCGCCGATCTCGAGCTTGTCGGAATCGCCGAGCTTCGCGGTCGGCAGATCCTTGGCATTGGCCAGCCGGATCACCGCCAGGTCGCTCTCGGGATCGGTCTTGATATCGGCCGCCTTGAACTCACGGCCGTCGGCAAGCTCGACCATGACCTCGTCGGCGCCCTCCACGACGTGATTGTTGGTGATCACGATGCCGCCGGCATCGACGATCACGCCCGAGCCGACGCCCGAGCGGCCGGGTGTCTGCCCGCCTTCCGGCATGTTGAACTCGAAACCCTCGGGCAGCCCATCCGGAAACATCCCCTCGAACGGAGTGCCCTTGAAGGGATTCTCGCCCTCGCGGCGGGGTTTGCCGGCGGCCGCCTGCTTGGGTTTCGAATCGCTCCGCACGACGACCACCGCGGGCGTGGTCATCTCGGCGGCCCGCCGGAACGCGTTGGAGAGGGCGTTGGCGTGGGTGATGTCGTCGGTGACGGTCTCGGCGGCCCGGCCCGCGCTCGGGGCGAGGGCGGCCACGACGGCGGCCGCGGACAGTGCCGCCGCACAAAAGACGCAGAGCGTCCGCGTGGGCCGGACGGTGCGGCGGGGGGCGGGCGAATGTGAGTAACGGGGGAGTGGGTATCGGGAGTTCATGGTTGGAACAACACCTCGGGAGGAGCGGTCGTGCGGTGCATCGTAGGCTTGTCACGTATCAACGGCACCGGCCGGCCCAAAGGCCGGCGGTGGCTGACACGACGTGTTTCCCCTCTCTACGAAGCCGGCCCCGGGGCGGTTCGCGGCGTTTCCCCGGGGGGCGTCCGGTTCGTGCATCGCGTTGACAGGCCCAGGGGAGCGGCCCTATTTTTGCCGGTGAACGGAGAGACTGGATGCCCATGGCCGGACAGGAGCAGCAAGGACCGGCCGACGCCGGGGTCGATGTCGCGGAGTGCCAGCGGCGGATCGGCTACGAGTTTCAGGACCCCGCCCTCCTGGTGGCCTCCCTGACCCACGCCTCCGGGGCCCAGCACCGGCTGGCCTCCAACGAGCGGCTCGAGTTTCTGGGCGACTCGATCCTCGGCTTTCTCGTCTGCGAGACGCTCTACCGGTTGTTTCCCGATCTGCTCGAGGGAGACCTGACGCGGATCAAGTCGGTGGTCGTCAGTCGCGAGACCTGCAGCCGGATCAGCGAGCAGCTGCAACTCATCGATTTTCTGATCGTGGGGAAGGGGCTCTCCGTGAACAACCGGTCGGTGCCGCCATCGGTGCTCTCCGATCTGTTCGAGTCGCTGGTGGCGGCGATCTACCTCGATGGCGGGATCGACGCCGTCCGGCCGCTCGTGGCCCGGATGCTCGAGCCCGAGATCGGGAAGGTCGTCAGCGGCGAGATGGGATCCAACCACAAGTCGCTGTTGCAGCAGTGGGCGCAGCGTGATTTCGGGGTCACGCCCACCTATGAGGTGATCGAGGAGACGGGGCCCGATCACAGCAAGAGCTTCCATGTGTCGGCCCAGATCGGCAGCCGCCGATACACGCCCGCCTGGGGTCGCAACAAAAAGGAGGCGGAGCAGCGGGCCGCGTCGAACGCGCTCGCCGAACTCGAGGCAGCAGCCAGTCGCGGCGGCGACACGCCGCGGTAGCAGGCCGCGGTAGCAGGCCGGGGAGCAACTGCTGCCCGGGCAGGGGGCGGGGATCTTCGGCCGGGGAAGCCCCCGGTGACGGAAAGTGGTCTTCCGCGCGGCCGGTCCCGCGCCTAACCTCCGCCGCTCGTTCTGCAGGCGACCGGCCCGGTCCGGTCGCCGCTTTGGCAGCGGAGGTGCGCATGCAATCCGACGTTCGTTTTTTCGCCGTCCGGGGGTGGCTCCTGGTGGCCATGGTTCTCCCCGCAGGCATGTCTCCCGGACAGCAGCCGTTTTCCGGTCCCACGACGTCGGTCGCCGTTCCTGCCGCCACGATCTGGCCCGCAAAACCGCCGGCCAGGATCTACGTGCTGCCGTTCGCCATGGAGCCGGGGCTCCAGGAACAGCTCGACAGGCAGGCCGAAGCGACGGTGATCCCCCAGGGGCCGGTCCGCAAGCTGCTCTCGGCGAGGCCCCGCGTGGCCGACGTGGTCATGGGAAACGACCGCAGCCTTCCGGTCGGCGACAGCATCTCGAAGCTCGTGGCTGACGAGCTCGCCGGGGCGGGTTGGCCGGCGGTGTTTTGGAACGACCCCAATCCGCCGCCGGCGGACGGCTGGCGGCTCGGCGGACAGGTCGTCGGTCTCGACGACGGCAGTGCCGCCGCCAGGAATGCGATCGGGTTCGGCGTCGGCAACAAAATCATCGGCATCGACGTCGCGATGTCCGAGCCCTCGACGGCCGGCGGCCGGCCATTCTTCGTCCTCGAGACGTCCGACAAGGGGCTCAAGATGCCCGGCACGCTCCCCCTTGCCGCCGTGGCCGGATTCAATCCGTATGTCGTCGCCGGCAAGGTGGCGGCCTCGAGCAGCGGGATCGCCGACATCGCCCAGCAGCGGCGGATGGCCGACGAGATCGCGAGGGCGGTCGCCGAGGCGGTCAGTCTTCACGCCGCGGCTCCGGCACGTTGAAAAGGCATGGTGAACCCGGCGGCTCCGGGTTTGCTTCGATGTCCGGGTTTGCTTCGGTCTTCAGGTTTGCTTCGGTCTTCAGGTTTGCTTCGGTCTTCAGGTTTGCTTCGGTCTTCCAAGGGCTTTCCGCATGATCACCAGACTTCCGGCCTGCTTCGATTTTTTCCTCGCGCTCCCCATGCCGCTGCTGATTTTATTTCTCCTGGCGTACTGGGGCGGTCTGGCGTTGGTCGTCCACTGGTATCTCGTGCCGCGGATCGCGGGGCGTGAAGGCGACCGACTCGGCAGGCTCGAGGCGGAGGTTCCGGCCCAGATCGGGCTCGCCTTCGGCCTGCTGGTGTCGTTCATCGCGATGCCGGTCTGGGAGCAGCACAGCCTCGCCCAGGAGGCGGCCCGCACCGAGGCGGCGGCCTACCGCGAGATGGCCGAATCGATCGAGGAGACCGCCGGTGCCGAGGCGGGGCCCCTTGCTGAATCGTTGCGGAACGCGGTCGGATTCATCGTCGCCACCGAGTGGCCGCAGATGGCCCATCTGGCCAGCCCACGGGTCGCCGCCCCTCCGCTGCGGGAGTTGCGGGGCAGCATTCACGCCTTGCCGGAAGGTGCGCTGCACAGCGAGCTTCGCGACCTCTACCGGCGGGCAGTCGACGCTCGCGAGACGAGGCTGCGGATCGCCTCCACCCGCCCGCCTCCGGCCCGGTGGGCCATCGTGGGGGTGCTGGCCATCCTCACGTTGCTGGGCGTGGGGCTGATTCACGCCGACTCCCGGCGGGCTCGGCGGATGGCGCTGGGCATGGTGGCGGTCGGGATCAGTTGCTGTTTCGTGATCTTGTTCGCGTACACGCGGCCCTACCTCGGCCAGTTCGCCGTCGGGCCGGAGGATCTGCAGATCCTGCTGGTCGATATGGAAGATGAGGCGCAAACGCCCCAGTTCAGCACGTTGTGAGGGGCCCGCGGGCCGGAATTACCTTGCAAAGCAGAGAGGTAGTGCTATAGAAAGCAGGGTTTCAGCGGCTTGGGGTCTTGAACCGAGGAGTCTGGCATGGCGCTCTGGCGGCGGCGGAAGGCGACCCGGGCCCGCGGCGATCGGCGGCGGCTCGTGGCGGAACCGCTCGAGGACCGGCGGATGCTCAGCGTCGGGGCGACCGCTCCCTGGACGCGGTATGAGGCCGAGGCGGGCAATCGGGGCGGCGCCGCCATTCTCCTGAGTGGCAGCCGGGGGATCGGCGATCCCTCCGGCGAGGCCTCGGGGCGGCAGGCCGTGTCGCTGCGGTCCACCGGCGACTTTGTCGAATGGCGGGTCGCGGCTCCGGCCAACGCTCTCGTGATGCGGGTCAGCATCCCGGACGCCGCGTCGGGAGGGGGCATCGACTCCTCGATCGCCATCTACCGCAATGGCGTGTTTCTGCAGTCCCTGCCGGTGACGTCGCGTTATGCCTGGCTCTACGGCAACGACAACGCGGTCACGAACAGCCCGGCGTCGGGGCCGGCCCGCAAGATCTACGACGAGAGCCGTACGCTGCTGAAGACGTCGCTCGTCGCCGGCGACACGATCCGCGTGCAGAAAGACGCGGCAAACTCGGCGGCCTTCTATCACGTGGATCTCGTCGAGCTCGAGCAGGTGGCCGCGGTGGCCCGGCCCGCCAACTCGATTTCCATCACCGACAAGGGAGCCGTCGCCAACGACGGCGGTGACGACACGGCGGCGATCGTCGCGGCGATCGCCGATGCCAAAACGCAGGGCAAGACGGTCTGGATCCCCGCGGGGCAGTTTCGCCAGTCGTCCACGATCGCGGTGGCGGGGGTGACGGTGCAGGGGGCGGGCATGTGGTTCTCGGAGGTGTGGGGCTTCAAGAGCGGGCTCGCGGGGGCCGCGGGCGACAACGCGGTCGGCTTCAACGTCAACGGCGGGGGCACGAAGCTCTCCGACTTCCGGATCGTCGGCGAACGCACCATCCGCCGTCCGCTCGGAAACGCCCTCGGGGGCGTGTTCGGCACCGGTTCGGAGTTTCGCAACCTGTGGATCGAACACACCGAGTGCGGCGCCTGGGTGGGCATGGACTACTCCAACAACCCGGCCACCAACCTCCTCTTCAGCGGGCTGCGGATCCGCAACACGTATGCCGACGGCATCAACCTCTGCAACGGCACCGTCGGATCGACGATCGTCGAGTGCACGGCACGGGGCACGGGCGACGACTCCTTCGCGATGTGGTCGGTGGCCTCGTCGGTCCGGGCCAACAGTGGCAACGTGATTCGCAACTGCACGAGCGAGTGCACGTGGAAGGCGGCCGGGCTCGCGGTCTACGGCGGCAGCGGCGGCCTGCTGGAGAACAACCTCGTCGCCGACACCTTGACCTATTCCGGGATCACCATCGCCGCGAGCTTCAATGCCCTGCCGTTCGCGGGCACGACGACGATCCGCAACAACACGCTCCTGCGGTGCGGCGGGGTCGCATGGAACCAGAAGCACGGCGCGATCTGGGTCTTCTGCGACGACCGGAGCATTGCCGCCGCCATCAACGTGTCCGGCAATCGGATCATCGACGCCACGTACAGCGCCTTCGAGATCAACGCCTCGGCCCGCGGCAACAGGATCGTCGGACCGGTGACGTTCTCCGGCAACGTGATCGATGGCGCGGAGAGCCTGCTGTGGGTGGCCTATAACGCCATCGGAACCGCCACCTGGCAGAACACGGTGGCGTCGCGGGTCACCCGGGGCACGGCCGTGCAAAACGACAGCGCGGGCACGTTCGTGCCGGTCGGCATCGAGTCGGTCACGCCCACGCCCACGCCGACACCGACACCGACACCGAC